>JABUST010000218.1 GCA_021442595.1 Lachnospiraceae bacterium
GCTTTCGAACCATGCGAGTTTGCGCGGGTCGCAGATTCGTATGGTTCGAAATTCATGCCGCGCAAACAACGCGGGGCGTTTGAGAAGACGCATTTTTGAACTATGCAAGTTTGCGCGGTGCGTAAACCTGTATAGTTCGCTTTTGAACTTAGTCTGTGAACCTCTTTGCGGGGCCGAACCGGTGAGATTCCGGTACCGACGGTACAGTCCGGATGGGAAAAGACGATCGATTCATATACAGGCTTTGCTCCTGATATAGAAAGATCCCGAGGCTGATGTGTTAGCTTCGGGATTTTTCTATTATTCTGCTTCTGCGCAGTATTCGGGCATTTTTCCCGTTAACACTCTTATGGCAGAAGCCACATCGGAAAGGAGCATCAGATGAAATCTACCAAACACACCCGTATGATTGCAGGCTGCGGCATGCTGACAGCCGTCGCAGTGGTATTGCAGTACATTGAAATTGCCATCCCTCTTATGCCCAGCTTTGTTAAGCTGGACTTCTCTGACTTACCGGAGCTGATCGGCGCTTTTGCCTATGGTCCTTTAGCCGGGGCAGCCATCGCTGTTGTCAAAAATCTGATTCACGTGGTAGTCTCTCAAAGTGCCGGTATCGGGGAACTCTCCAATGCTCTTCTGGGCATTGCCTTTGCTGTTTTTGCCGGTCTTGTTTACAAAATTAAGAAGACACGGAAAACCGCCCTGTTGGCAGGATCCTGTGCCGCTGCTGTCATGGCTCTCGTCAGCTGGCCCCTCAACTATTTCATCATTTACCCTCTGTATTACAGTGTCATGGGCTTTCCGGAGGTCGCCATTTTGGGCATGTATCAGGCACTGCTGCCCGCTGTAAGCAGTATCGCTCAGGCACTTTTGATCTTTAATGTTCCCTTCACCCTTGTCAAAGGCCTCCTGTGTGTTGCCATTGCTATGGTCATATATAAGCCTTTGTCCCATGTGTTGAAGAAGAAGTGACTGCATCTATAAGACCTTGTCATTTCCAGTGAGGACATCTATCCTCAAGTTCTGCTTCTGAAATCATTTCTCTTGTCTCTAACAATTTGCTTTCCATTTTTTTCAATTCCAGTAATATTTCTTCCAAAGTCGATACTCCTATTGGCGGATAAACCTTTTCTCTCAACAACTCGAAAACCAGCATGTCTATGATATTTGCACTACTGGATAACTGCTTTCCAAACGTCTTTATTTTTGAAGCATCACATTGCTTCACCAGCCATTGTCCCAGCAAATGCCTCCTGCAGGCCAAATCGTTTAATTTCCATGTCAAAATATCTGCTTCCGACTTATAGCTGAACTGTCTGCTTTTTCGTCCCAAGTCCCGATTATGAAATGTCACATACTCACGAAAACACTTAATAGCTTCAAGCCCACTAACTTCACAAATGCCATCTGGTTGCGATGTTTCTGTCAACTCTCTTCCAAATCTCTTAACAAACAGATACGGGTACTCTCCTGCATAGAGAGGAATATCGGTGGATTTTTGATAAACAGACATTTCAAATTTCATTTGCAGCCCGCGATACAATTCTTCTTTTGTGATGAGTCCCAATTCATGATTCCTCTCATATGGAACAAAGCCTTTTGAATGTCTGCGAAGCGAATCAAAAAAAACATATCGGTCCCCAGTCTTTTTCAACAAAGCAAAGATATGACTTGTTGCTTTTTCATCAAGCATTTCTCTGGAATCGGCATCTAAGTCTGAAAAAGGCATCACCGGAAATATCGTACTAATGTAGACCTCCATCCCTGAACTTAGGAAATCATTCATCAATCCATATTCCCGTAATATCTCCATCCTTATTTATCTCGTCATAAACGCCTTTGTCCGGCCAAACAATAATAATATCATTTGGCTGGCTGCTTATCTCAAATCGGTTCTCCCATAAAACACATTCAATACTTATTGCAATTCCCAGATCTGCAAAAGACTCTTTTATCCCCCAGTAGTACCAGGCATCTGGTTCGGAGGATGAAACTAAAAATACTCTTTTTTTCTCTTGGCATACTTCGGCTTTAATGTTGATATTTTCTATAAACCCCAGTAAAGGAGGAGATGTTATCGTAAGGTCGGATACGGCACTAATCATCTTTATATTCTGATTACTTTCTGACATGCCGAAAGCACCTGCTCATCGTGAGATATTATAAAAACAATAGTTCCGGTTTTCGCATCGTCGGATAAAGTCTCAAGAACATCGTTCTTCATTTCTTTATCCAGAGCCGAGAGAGATTCATCAAAAATCCTTATCCTCGCTGTTTTTATCAGAGCCCTCATGATGGATAACAATTGTAATTCTCCTCCGGACAGACCTGACTCTCCTTCTCCGAGAACGCGCTCCGTTCCTCCAAGCATACCGATCCATCGTTCAAAAAGAGGATTATCGTTTCTTTCCGACATATCCATGTCCAACAACAAATTTTCTTCAATTGTTCCGCCAATCCAAAAGGCTTCCTGCCCCACATAGGATATCAATTCCTGAAAATCTGTACGGGAATAGTCGGAAATCTGATTACCAAATACAGAAAGCTCTCCCTCAAACGGATACAATCCCATCAACAGTTTCATCAATGTGCTTTTTCCTTTGCCGCTTTCTCCGGAGACTCCGTACAGACCGGGACCGGCAACACGGAGATTGATGCCATTAAGAATATCTTCTTCCGCCTTGGGATATGAAAAGCACAGGTCCTTCACAATAATACTATTATCTGTTTGTACTGATCTCTGCTTTGAAATATCCTCTCTCTCCTGAGGAAGCTCCAGTATTTCAATTACCCTTTTTACGCCCACCCAGGACTCTGCTAATGCTTTATATACGTCCCCAAAAGAAATCAATGTATTCACAACCATACCCATCATGGGCAAGGCTACAAGGATTTCCGGAATTGAAATATTCCCTCTCGAAAACCAGACTGCGCATATTGCAAGCCCGATTCCATATTGGGTCACTAACGGAGCCTTCCCCAACAGTGTGATTATTGAATCTAAGCTGTCTTTTTTTAGCTCCATATCCATACAGACTTGATTACGCTCATCAATTTTATCTTGCAAATACTCTTCATGCCCACAAAGAAGAACACTTTCTTTTTTCTCAAGGCAGACATCCAAAAACTTGGTAATCTCCGATTTTGCGATAGAAATTCTATTCCTGAGGACTTCTATTCGTTTTGTAATGAGAGACATACCTCCTAAAAACAGCAGCCCTGTTATGAATGAAACTCCCACCAGCATTCCTGTCTGATCTATAAAAAACAAACTAACGGCAGCAAGGATGCCCGAGAATGCACTCATTATCGGGGATAACACCTGATATCGAAGCACCCCGTGCACAAGATCCAAATCATTGTTCACCCGGGAGATATAATCAGCACGATCCGTTTCTCTTCCCAAATATCTCATGTCTGCATTCACAACACAATGAGTCATGGTTTTCCTGGTATGAGTAATCAATTGATGTGCTATAACATGAAGAAAGTACTGAGACAACGCATCAAAAACACAAAACAAAATAATAGCTGCAGTAAGAGCAATCCAGCCTGATGCATTCTCTCCCACACCTGTCCCTTCTATCACCTGTCCGGCAATCTTCGAGGAAAAAAAAGCATTTAAAAAGACTATCCCAAAATTCCTTAAGGATACTCCGGTAAGTGCGGAAATGTATTTTGTTCCGTATTTTCTCCAGATATTCCTGCTTCGTCGGATGTCTGAAACCATAGTTTTAAATGTTGATAACATATCCATCCCTCCTTTCCAGATTCTCATGCGAGATAATAACCACAATATTGTCCCTTGCAAGTTCTGATAAATGGCTTAAGATAGTTTCTTTATTGTCTCCTCCAAATGAAGAAAACGGCTCATCATATAGGAAAATAAAAGCATTTTCTTTCATCCAGCTTCTGGCTATTGACAGCCGTTTTCTCTGTCCGCCTGACAATGGTTTTCCATTACTGTATAATTCTGTATTCAGCCCCGCCTCCAGCTTGTTTACTTCATTCAGCAGTCCAACTTCCTCTAAGAATATCCTTGCCTTCTTTTCTCCCAGGTCTGTGTGAGGTGTTTCCACAAACAAATTACCCAGGATCGTATCAGGATAGATCAGATCATCCTGCGGGCATACTGAAACCCGATGTATCCATTCGCTGCGTTCAAGATTCTTCAGATTAATGTCATCCAGCATGACGTCCCCTGAATAATTTTGAAGCGATTTAGTCAATACTTTAAATAATGTACTCTTCCCTTTTCCGTTTTTCCCCTGAAGGTAATTAATCTTTCCTTTCCTGAAAACAACTTGATCTACGAACACCACCTTCCCGTTACTGTATTCAATCTTTAGGTTGCTGATGCTAATAACATCCGGGCAGGCCTCCAACCCGGAATAACCATAATCCATATTATCTTTCTTTGTGTTCTTGAAAAGGCTTTCTGCCCTATTTAAGCTTGCTTTAGCTCTTTGAAAACTGCTGATAGTTCCATCTAATGTCATTACAAAGTCTTCTACAATATCAACTGTAAAGATGGTCAGAAGAAGGTCTGCGGTAGAAATCAATCCTTTTGCACGCAGCACACCTGCCATTCCTGCCATACAAATCATCACTACAAAGCTGAACAAACACATGGGTCCGGATATCCATGCTTCTTTGGCAGCGGCTGTTTTATCTGCCTGGTTCAGCGTCTTCAGTTTTTTGTCATAACTATCTTCCAAAAGCTTTCTGTTCCGAAGCATTTTCAGCATTTCTATATTTCTCAGCCACCTCCCCTCCTCGCATAGTACGAGGTCAAGGACTTCATAGTATCCCGCGTAATAACCCGGGAGTTTTTTCCCTAAGAACATCAGATACAAAAATACTACCCCTGAGCAAACCACCACTGTCATTCCAAGAATCACATGTCTCGAAAACAGAACACAAAGCACCAAACAATAACAAACTAAATTCGGAAAGAAAACACCCCAGAATCTTCTGAAGAATTTCACCAAATTGCTTGTGTCTACCTGTATTTTATTAATACTCGCCTCTTCATCCTTATTCTCAGCGCTGTATTCCAGAAGTTCTCGCTCTATCCTACTTTGCATGCTCCAGGAAAACTCTGTTGCCTGCCGAAGCATAAGTCTGTTGCTCAAATATGAAAAAACAATATATGCTGTCATTATGCCAAGCATTTTGAAAATCCATTCTGTCCAGGCATTTTGAATAAATGCTTCTTCCATCCCGGAAGCTGATAACCTCCAGAGAATAGAACAGATTGCACTCATACATGTCACGAAGCATAAAATCAGGTTCTTCCGTTGGTTCCCCATATAGACCAATACACTGTTTTTTCTCATAACAGATACTCCTTGAAAAACTCCGTTGTTTGGGGTTCAAGTCTAAACGATAATTCCCTTACCGGAATTGTTTTTGAAATCGTCTGCAGCAAATCAACAGATGTCAGAAGATTCTCGGCATGTCCATATGGCAGAAGCGATATTGTTAAGAGTTTCCGGCATGCTTCCTCCTTTGAATACTGTTGCAAGACGTTATCCTTGCCATGTTTTAGCAAGATTATTTCATAAAGCCTTTCTTTTTGATTTTTACACTCATGATTCTTTCTGTCAAATGGATTTCCGTATATCCAAAGTTGGCCCTCTTCTTGTCTTATGATAATCCTGTCATCTGTCAGGAGACTAAATTCCTTATGCTTAATCAACATTTGAGAAAGTGTCGTCTTTCCAACCCCGGAGGATCCCGTCAAAACAATGGCCCTCCCTTCATGGATTACCGTTGCGCCATGCATAATAAACCCTTTTTTCTTTTTATTCAGTTCCTGTTGCAGAATAAACCCGGTCATAGCAATTGGCAGAATCTGTGGGAAATACTCCTCCTGTGTCACATATGTTGTATATATGTAATCCTCTTTCGTGAAGCAAATCAAACCGATGAAATGTTCATCCGGATGAAATACGGCTGTAATTCTATTCCCTTTCTCATGCCAAGTCCAAGCAGGCGTATGATAAATTGCTTCTCCTTTATCATCCAAATCTATGGCATCGTTGATGTGAAATATGTGATTTATAATATCCGTACTGCTATTTGATATCAAGAAGTTACGAATGGTACTTTCCTCAATGTAATCCATCTCAAAATGATACAAATACGCAAAGGATATGCCTGCAATTTCAAAATGAACTTCCTTATCCACCATAGCTCACCTTCACCCCCTGTACATACTTTTTTAACTTTTGGGCATAGCTGCAGGCCCACTCCGGTGGATTTTTTGTGGACAGACCTTCTGCCTCAAACCGACCCGGACAATATCGACAAAACGGTCGTTCCTCACAATCATAACATTGATCTGCCGGCGTTAATGTCCCTTCTTTATACATTGCTAGAGCCTGGGCCGCCTGTTTCAATGATGTCTCTTCGGTGATTTGATATCCCGGTGTACGCACCGCAACACATAAACCTGCTCGCAAAGAAGCGTCGATAAATAGAGATGTTTCACCTGCATCACAAGTATATTTTTCGTTAGTTCTATCCATCGGGATATTGCTGCGTAGTTTTTCAATATAATGCTCATTTTCGCACACCAACTTCACTGCTTCCAAACTGCTTACCTGAAAGCTCTGCGAATTGACAGATGTTCTGTCTATGCAAGGAATCACTAATGTATCATATCGAAACGGCACATGATGTTGCTTGGAAAATTCCAAGTAATCGGATAGTCGTTCACTTTCTGTTGTAATTGTAGTCTTTAGGGTATAAGCTATATGGTTTTCATCTAACTGCTCCAGTACTCTTGAAAAATGATCAAACGCCCCCTTCCGTTGGACAATTGCATCATATGCGTCCGCCGTCGTCCCATATAAGGTTATTTCCAGTGCATACGGAGGGTTTTTCTTCCACTCATCAATCCATTTCTCAGAAATCAAAGAGCCATTTGTAAATACTGAAACAAAGGGAATCTTTTGTTTTGCGTATCTGTAAAACCAAAGAAACTCCGGATGAGATAGTGGTTCTCCACCACTTAATGTAAGATAAAGAACTCCTTCCTGCTGCATCTTATCAACACACAGGGTAAACTTCTCCTTCGATATTACTTTTCCAAGATCAGAATGGATATAGCAATACGGACAATCATAATTACACCGCTCTGTTACCTCAAGGTGCACATCAAGAATCTTGTGCTCGAAGTTCGCGTGTAGTAGTTCCCTAAATTCTCCTTTCCCCATGTTCCTATAAATCATTGTTGATCACTCCCAGTTTTAATAAAGAGGTCAAAAATTCATTTATATCCTCCTCGGATAAGGTCTGCCCTTAGGGCAGACCTTTGAACACTTCAACAAGATGATGGAACTGCTCGCCAACAGCCTAATGAAATTGTCTCATCTGCAACCAGTTCGATAATTTCTATGGTCGGCTTTTCATATACCTTTTTTTCCATGAATCATGTTCCTCCTCTCTGAAAAATTAACAATGACTATTATTGTCATCACTGTTTTTCCTTTTCCTGATGCTTTTATATAGATTCTCCCTCATATCAGATGTAAGCTCATCTTTGAGAATACAAAAAATCTGATTTGCTTTATCAAGATACCGTGAATCCTTTCGGATTTCATACAAAACCAGCAAATGCTTGATTATCGCCCATGAGACCGGATTTATAGAAGATGCTGCTATCTTTTCTTTGTCTTCCGGTGTCTGAGATAAAAACAACATGGCATTTTCTCGTGTTTTATAATACCCCGGTAACTTTACCGCATACTCCATAGCTTCTTGCATCCTTCCCAATTTTGCAAGCGAAAAGCACAGATTGTATCGTGCACAATAAACCTGTTCAGGATCTTGAGATTCATTAATCACTATTTTCTGAAGCATTATGGATTCTTTTAGGTATTTCTCCGCTTCAACCGTACCATCCCCCATGTATTCCAATGTTGCCGCAAGATACAAAAACAAGGCATAATCCTTCGGATGATTTTTAATCGCTTTACGAAGAAGGGCTTCATTTTCCGCATGGAATCCCTTCTTATTGTTCTCCTCCCATGTGCATACTACACTGTTTATTTCATCAGCAGATGGATCTTCTATTCCAAGCAAATAATCTGTCGTAACTCCAAAATATCTGGCCAGAGCAATTATCATCTGCACGTCCGGAAAACCTTCACCTCTTTCCCACTTACTGATAACTTGAAAAGAACAGTTAACAACCATCGCCAACTGCTCCTGTGTCATTTTTCTTTCTTTTCTAAGGTTTCGCAGCAATAAACCAAATTCAGACATTTATTCCCATCCCTCCAAACAGCGCATGCAGTTTCTGATTTCTGCTGATTTCTTCTTCCCCTATGATTCCCTTAACCAATCCCGGCAGCAGCTGGTTATCCACTCATTCTAAGAATGGAATTGTCCATGTCCACCTCTGAGAAAGCCCAAAACACTCACCCTCTTCTTGCTAAATGGGGGAATCTGGTGAGAATACAGAGCGCACATCACTTCTTCCTCCCTGCATAGATGCCTTTGTGAAAATCCGTGTCGTTTAAGAACATCCGCTAAAAAGCACGTATCCTTTTTATTGATCAACACATCAATATCTCCCGTATGCCGGCATCCTTCCTTTCCATAAGCAAGAACAGATAGTACCTCTCCCTTAATTATGGCATAGGGCTTGGCAAAATCTCGTTCCAAAATTGGAATCAGATAGTTGTATTGAATGGCAGAAGCCAATACTCGAATGTCATTCCATTGCATTTTCTTCAAATACTCGAACCAATTTTTCAATATAGTTACAGCTGCGTTTAAATCACGACAACAATACCCTATGTGATGTAACTGCATTCCGCATATTCTCCTTTTCCTTTCCCGTAGCGTATCATTATTACAAGGTCTTTGTCAAATGAAATAAATAATCTTTTTTTCCTATGTCGTTTAGCTGTCTCTACATGGTAGAGAATAACGCAAACTCTTCCTGATAAATACGCCGGAAGGGCTTATAAAAACAACTTTATTCGTTCTCCCAAGGAAAGCTTCTCTCCTCACATAGATGCCCTTGTAATATTCTTAATCCAATTGAATCTGTTAACCTTCACTGCGGCCACGATACACTTCAGCAGCTGGTCGCATTTCAGGCAGGCAAATACCACCCAGGCAGGGGCATCAAATACAAAAGCCGCCAGCAGCCCGGAGGGAATCAGCACACAGCATACAAATATGGTGTCATTGATAAAAACAAAATTCGTCTGTCCACCCGCACGGACAATACCCGTCAAGGAGCTCATCTGGTAGGAGGTTCCCACCACCATTACCGTCAGCACAGAAATCAGCTGGTTCACGATGACTGTCGTCTCACCGTTGATGGTAGGATACAGCGCCGGCACCAGATACCGGCTCAAATACATAAACACGGCAGTTCCCAATCCCATGGCCACAAACACAAGCTGCAGGGTCTTCGCATACTTTTTCACCAGTTCATAATCGCCGCTGCCCACCGTCTTTCCGATGATGATGCCGGTGGCGCTGGCCACTCCGTACACACCCACGGAAATCAAATTAAACAGGTTGTTGGCGATGCTCACTGCCGAGATAGCGCTCTGGCTCAGCCGCCCCAGAATAGCCGCCTGTCCGGTCATATTCAGCCCCCATACCGCTGACCCTGCAAAAATGGGCAGCCCGTACTTGATATAATCCTTCATCAGCACCCCGGAATGCCGCTTCAGGTCGCCGAACTTCATACGCAGCTTGGTATCCTTCTTCGCCGCAAACACGATGACGACGCAGCTTTCCACGATACGGCACAGCAGTGTGGAGACGGCAGCGCCGGCCACCCCCATGGCGGGAACCCCCAGCTTACCGAAAATGAAGACCCAGTTAAAGAAGATATTCAGCAGCACCGTAATCACAGACGTGTAGAGGGCGATGCCCACCGTCTCCACGCACTTCATGCTGGTCAGAACTACCTCCGTGACCACATAGAACAAATAGGAAAAGCATACGATCCTTAGATATCCGGTTCCTTCCCGAATGACCTCCTGCTCGTTGGTGTAGAGGCTCAGCAGCTGATTCGGAAAGAAAAATGCTGCGGCAAAAAAGCCCAGAGCCACCACCCCTGCAAACCGGGCAGTCATGGCAGTGATGGTCTTGATGCTGTCCGTATCTTTTCTTCCCCAGTACTGAGCGGCCAGAACCAGCGCTGCGGTGCAGAAGCCCTGTATAAATTTCTGCAGCAGCGTCATCCACTGGTTGGCCACATAGACACCGGAAAGCGCCAGGTCACTGACACTTCCCACCATAATGTTGTCCGTCAGGCCCACCGCATAGACCAAAATATTCTGACCTGCCAGGGGCAGGGCCAGAGCAAAGAGCCGCTGATAAAACTTTTTGTCCTTGACTAACCAATCTGTTTTCATGAGATCCTCCGATAAACAGCGCCGGTCTCAAAGTTAAGACCGGCGCTTCATTTTTTCTCTTATTTAGCTCTTATTTAGTTCTTAGCGGTTGACCAGCTCATATCCGGCCATGAGCATTTCCTTGCCAAAGTGGATCAAACCTCCCTCAAAATCCTGTTGGGCGTGGTCGCTGATGACCAGCTCGGGAATGACATCCTTCGGAAGAAATCTCTCGCACAGATCCTTTACCTCCTCCAGCACATCCTCCGTTCCGGGATGCTTGTAAAACACAATGACCCGTGGATCCACGGTACAGGTGATGGCCGCCACCATTTGGGCGATCTCCACCGGGGTGGCTCCTCCGTTGGAGCTCAGGCGGGAATCAAAGGTGGCATCATAACTGACAGGCAGGTGGCGCATCTCGCCGGCAAAGCCGTGAAATCCGCGAATCACATGTCCCCGCAGATACAACCCGCAGCCCAGGCCTCTTCTGCCCACGTTCACACACACCATGGAATCGTTCTTTTCCCTAATCATGCGGTTATAGCAGCCCACCACCATGGAATTCATATCGTTCTCCACCCTGGTGCGGATGCCGAACTTCGCCTCCAGATGCTCCTGGAGCGGAAAGTCCTTCAGGGAAGGATCGCTGAAATCCGCGCAGAAGGCGATTCTTCCTTTTGAAATACCGAAGGGCAGTCCGATGGCAAGGGCTTTGATGGGATACTCATCCACCAGCTCCTCCACCACATGGTCGATGGTATCCACCAGCACATACAGACTTTTCAGGGGATAATCCTTGTCCCGGACCTTTTCCCCGTGAGTATTTCTAACCAAAGTCCTCAGTGTGCCGGGCTTGGAGATAAATATGCAAAGATAATAGGCAAAATCCGGATTCACAATGTAAGACATGGCATGACGCCCACCGGTGGTGGGATCTACACCGTTGCGCAAAATCTCTCCGGTTGCCAGCATATCATCCACAATGCGGCTCACGGTGGGAAAGCTGAGATCCGTCAGATGAGCAATTCTTGTTTTTGTAAATGGATTCTCCTCCCGAATGGCCCTGCGGATATTGCTTTCATTGATATTTTTAACTACAGACTTTTTACCGAATTCCGCCATACTTTTTAAAGCTCCTTTGGAAAATTGCCTAATTTTAGCATGCCTGTATTTCTATTTCAAGTAAAGTGATTCTGTTTTCCCTTGAAATATCGCATTTTCTCTGTAAATAAGATATCAAAGAGATGCTGTCATTACAGTAATCCCATTTTAATTTTCAGCAGCAGAACCCTCAGGACGGATGCATCCAGCCGCTCCTGAGAGATGACTCCCTCCTGCACAGCCTCCAGCACCGCCTCATACTGGGTGATGTAGCTGCTGGAGATCAGCATATCGTTGCCGGCCAGCACCGCCAGCACCGCCGCCTCCCCGCATCCGTAATAGTCCACGATGGCGCCCATGGCCAGATCATCGGTCATGAGAACCCCCTCATATCCCAGCTCCCGGGCCACCTCATGCACCTCAGGCGATAGGGACGCCGGATACTCACTGTCGAAGCAGGTCACGATGTTGTGGCACACCAGAACGGAGTCCGCTCCCGCCTCCATGCCCGCCATAAAGGGAATGAGTGCGTCAGCATAGAATTCGTCGGCGCTGCGTTCGTCCACGGACATGCCCACATGGGTGTCCAGATTGCTGCCGTAGCCGGGGAAATGCTTCAGGGAAGAGGCCACACCGTACTCCTGCATGATGGTCAGAGTGCGAAGAATAAACTCGCTTGTCAGCTCCGGATCGTCGCTGAAGGCCCGGTAATACATGAACTCTTCCTCGCTGCCGGCCATATCCGCCACCGGGGTGAGGTTCATGTTCAGGTGAAGAGACAGCAAAAGCTCACACTTCTCCCGGGTCTCTGCCTCCAGGGCTTCAAACCCGCCTATGCTGTACAGATAGCGGGGAGAGTAGAACCGGTTCTCCCTGTAATGGGTGCTGACCCGGCAGACGGAGCCTCCCTCTTCATCCACGGACATGAGCATGGGAATGGCGCAGGCCTCCTGACATTCGTCAATGACCGCCCGGACCTCATCCATGGAATATCCGTCGAATTCCTCATCAAACAGCACATAGCCCCCCAAACAGTAGGCCCTGGCATCCTCAGCCGCATCGTAATAAGATGGAAATCTGGCCATGAACATCTGGCCCACCTTCTCCTCTATGCTCAGCCCTGCCAGGATGTCCTTGGCCCTTTGCAGCATATCTGAGGTGACGCCTTCTCCCGGTGTGAAGTCCGGTGCTTTGCCGGGGTCGGGGGTTTCAGCGGATGCATCCCGGGATTCAGAAGCGTCTGCCGTCTCCGGGGCATCTGAGCTCTCTTCCGGTGAAGCTGCGTCATCATGTTGATTCATTACGCCGGATTCATTGCTGTCACCGGACTCCTCAGAGGAAGCCCCATCTATGCTTTCCCCGGATTCCATGGGCTTCAGGCCACTGTCCCGGTTTCTGTCGCTGATCTCCCTACCCGGGTCAAATTCTTTTCCGGAGTGGGAATTCCCGGAAGCTTCGCTTTGTGCGCCGTTCGGGGAGGAGCTGCCGGATTGTGCCTTTTTGTCTGAACTCCACAGGGAGCAGCCGGACAAAAGGGACATTATCAATAATATGCTTATCAAGCGGAAAAGGCCCGACCTTTCGGTCGGACCTTTCGGGAATCGTGTATTATTCTTCACCGGTCTGTGCCTTAATGATATCGATCAGTTCACCGATAGTCTTGGGAGGATTCTCCAGCTGATTGTCCAGAGAAACACCGAACTCTTCTTCACAGCTCATGGTCAGATCCACCAGAGAAAGGGAATCCAGCTCCAGCTCTTCAAAGGTTGTTTCAGGGGTAATGGTGCTGCCGTCGATAAATTCCTGCTCGGCCAGCATTTCCTTGATCTTTTCAAGAATCATTTGTTTGCCTCCATTGGTCCGGACTTATCTGCTCTGCGGTTCTCTGCCCCAGATTGACTGTGTCCGGTCAGTTTCTATCAGTATAGTAAATCCCACATAACCTGTCAACTGTCCGTTCCTCCCATAAAATTGTTGAATTTGCGTTTTTGTTTAGATATAATAGGTTATCGTACTATATTGCGATAAGTGTAGCCAAATGACGCTCTGTCCTGTGGGGTACGGGTCAGGCGTCTTGCAGATAAAAAAAGAAGGTGGTGCAATCATGGCTGAAAACAGTATCCTTAGCGTATCCGCTTACGGTATTTCCTCCACAGGGAAAGCCCTTAACCTGGATAATATGTATCTGAACGGAAGATATGTCAATGTACCTTCCGAAACAACCTCCAAATTCTCCAAGACCGCCAGCGGAAATTTCCTTGTTTACGGTGTTTCCGACTCCGACATCGGTGTAGGCGAGAACCGTCCTCTGGGCCGTATTACCGGCGACATCGTCATGGACATGCTGCAATACACCCAGCGCACGTTGGATACGGGAGCACGTCTGGAAAAAGCTCCCCTGTGGGAAGCCATGGTGGAAGCCAACCGCCAGGTGAAGGAGGTTCGCCATCAGGAGGGTCTGGACATTCTGGGCACCTCATTTGTAGCTCTGTATCTCCACGGAGACCGCGGTCTGGTGGTTCATTTGGGTGACAGCCGTCTGTACGTCATCCGCGGCGGACGCATGCTGCAGATCACCGATGATCATCTTTCTTCTTCCGACATGTTCCGTCTGGGCATTCTTTCCCAGGCCCAGGCCGAAGTTCATAAGTCTGCCTCCCGTCTCACCGCTTATGTGGGCATGGACGACATTTATGATAAGAAGGATGAAGCCTTTTCCAAGTATTTCATCTTCTATCCCGGGGATATTTTCATCCTCTGCACCGACGGTGTCACGGATGCCATCCTGAATGAGCGTCTGGAAAAGGTCACCCGTCTGTTAAAGGATGCCACTCCCGATCAGATTGCCAACACCCTCATGGATGCCTCCAGTGAGTACTCCGACGAAGACCGCACCATCGTGGTTCTTCGAATCGAACAGGTTGGTCAGGAGCTTGCCCCCCAGCCCTCCCAGAACGTGCCCCAGAAGGCAGCCTTCTCCGAGGAAGTTCCCCTGACACCTTCCGTTCCCGTACAGCATGCACTGAATGGCCCTGCTCCCGCGCAGCCTCAGGCTCCCGCCCAGCAGCAGACCGCCTATTATCAGCCCCAGACCTCTGCGCCTGCATACCAGCCTCAGGCTCCTGTTCAGCCTCAGGCTCCTGCTCAGCAGCCGGTTTACCAGCAGCCTGTCTATAATCAGACTCCTGCATATCAGCCCCAGGCTCCCGTACAGCCTCAGACCGATCCCTACGCAGAGAGCTTCCGCGGCGCATCTGTTCAGGCGCCCATACCTGCGGATCCGGAGGAAGATGAGGAGGACGAGGGTGGTTTCCAGCTGCCGGCCTTCCTGGATGATCTGCTGGCCAGCCCCAAGAAGCTGTTCATGGTCATCGGCATTGCCGCTGCGGTTCTGCTGGTGCTCATCATCATGATCATCGTGATCTCCGCTGCCGGAAAGAAAAAGGCACAGCAGGCAGAGTCCTCTGCTGCTCTGGAGTCCTCTTCCGCTATTTCCAGCGTGGTCATTGATCCCGGCTCTGTCACTCCTGCCTACGAGTCCAGCGTCACCGAAGAATCTTCCGAAGAGAATTCTCAGTCCGGAAAGGTCACTAAGGAATATATTTACGTGATCGAGGAGGGTGACAACCTGTATGACATCGTAGAAGAAAATTACGGCACCGGGTCCATGGCCTATGTGGAAGCTCTGTGCAAGTACAATAACATGACCCTGGATGAAGATCTCTGGGTCGGCGAGGAGCTGAAGATTCCTACGGACGAAACCATCCGCGAGCTTGCGGGTGTGACGGAAGAGGATGAAGAAAGCTCTGACGAAGAATAAAGCAAGACTTAAGTCAGCAAAAAGAGGGCTTAACCCGGGCCCTCTTTTTTGCTGCCCTGATTCTGCTGCAAAGGGACGGAGCATCATGGATCTAACCGTATGGATCCTGGAAAAGGATCCCAAACAGGTCAGCGCATTGAAACGCCTCTGGTCCGGTACCTGCGGCTCCGGCGTAAGTCTCCGAAGCTTTTCCTCCTTTGAGGAGCTGAAGGCTGCCTCCGCTGCCCGTTTGCCGGACCTGATCTGCGGGGATCTGCTGATGCTCTGTGAAAAAGGGACGGAGTCCATCCGGCTTTGTAGGGAACTGGGTCCCGTGGATCTCATGGTGATCACCTCTTCCCGGCTGAGTTCCTCCTTTACGCTGGCCCAAAGATGCGGTATCATTGACTATATTCTGTATCCCTACGACCCGGAAAGGTTGCGCCGCAGCATTCTCCGGTATCTGAAGCTGCGCAGCAGTTTCCTGCCTGCCGCTTACACAACTCAGCTGCGCATTGATTCCTTTCTGTTTTCCGGTCCTTCCTCTTCCCGCCGCCTTGCTGCGTCTTCCAATCGACCTTCCCCCTCCGGAGTGGCCTCCGTGCTGGATGCTCTTCTCCATGCGCCGGGTGGATTGGAGGTGAAGGAGCTGACAGCGAGATTATCCATGTCCCGTACCACCCTTTTGAAGGACCTGGATTTTCTGGAAGCCCAGGGATTGATACAGAAACGGCCTGTACACACAGGACAAAAGGGGCGTCCCCGCTGGATCTACCTGCTGGGAGGAGAGTAGCCCGTGGAGGTAAATATGAAAACCATTATTTTCGCCACCGGAAATCCGGGAAAAGTCAGAGAAGTCAAAGAGATCCTTACCGGTTTCCATGTCATCACCATGATGGAAGCCGGCCTCTCTCCGGAGATCATAGAAGACGGCGCCAGCTTTGAGGAAAATGCTGTCATTAAGGCCAGGGCTGTCTATGATGCCATAAAGGCCCGGGAGGCCGCCGGTGATCCAGCTTTTGATTTTGCTTACTGCATGGCAGATGACTCCGGTCTGGAGATCGATTATTTCGACAAAAAACCGGGCATCTATTCCTCCCGCTGGTTGGGAGAGGATACTTCCTATGACATTAAAAACGGCATCGTCCTCAGTGAGATGGAGGATGTGCCGGATGAAAAACGCACTGCCAGATATGTGTGCTCCATAGCCGCTCTGGATGCAGAGGGAACCTCCACCGTTGTCACGGAGGCCTGCGAAGGCATCATCGGACATGAACCCAAAGGGGAGGGGGGCTTCGGTTATGATCCCATCTTCTATATTCCCGGTCTGGGCACCTTCGCTGAGATCTCCAGCGCCGCCAAGCACGAGGTTTCCCACAGAGGAAAAGCTCTGCGGGCCATCCTGCCGCTTTTGAAGGAAATCTGATCCATGCGAAAAGAGGTATGATCCATGCGCTATCTGGTTCTCAGTGATACCCATAACAACATAACCGCTGCCCGGGATCTCATCGAACAGCTCCATGACCGCATCGACGGTGTTCTCCATATGGGGGACATGGTGACGGATTTCAATAAACTTAAGAATATGTATCAGGACCGCTACGGCCTAGCCTTTGCAGGGGTCTGCGGCAATTGCGATCTGTTCTCCACAGAGCCGGATACCCGGTGCTTCACCGTGGAAGGAAGAAGGGTCCTCATGTTCCACGGGCATCAGCACGGCGTCAAATACGGAACCCGCTACCTGAAAGAAGTTGCCGAAGAGAACAAAGCCAACATCGTCCTCTTCGGTCATACCCATGTGCCTCTGATGGAAGAAGCAGAGGGTATACTGTACCTGAATCCCGGCTCCCTGTCGGAGCCCCGGGGAGGATCCAGGGCGGGATTTGCACTCCTGGAGATCGAAAAGGGGAAGGCAGCCGCTGTGCTGTATAAATACGAAGATTTTTGTTGATTTCGATCTGTACTCTCTGTTCATATGTCAGTGCAGCTGTTCTCAAAACCGTCTCCTGAACGATCAATGCCGACGTACTTCCCTCTCTGATTTTTGCATGGTGAGGTGTGCATAAAGCGTCCCCTTCAACCGCTTCCACCTGTCTAATGCGAAATTTCTCATTGACTTTCTTTCTGCCGAAGACTATAATAGCCTCTGATGCGTAACTAGAGCGCATTCTTCGGGGTGTGGCTCAGTTTGGCTAGAGCGCGTGCTTTGGGAGCATGAGGCCGCAGGTTCGAATCCTGTCACCCCGATCGCTTTGGTTCTTGCCCCAGGCAAATGCCTTTGGTAAATGCATCAGGCAAGTGAGTTCTGTGCCTGTAGCTCAGTTGGATAGAGCAACGGCCTTCTAAGCCGTGTGTCCTGGGTTCGAATCCCCGCAGGCACGCTTCTTTGGCAGCTTCATTGCTGTTGAGGTTTTCACCGGACTGATTTTCGTCCCGGAAATCTGTTTCAGTGCTGCTATCTTTAATGACAATGCTAACCTTGCATTGCTGTCCTTGATGGCATAATTTCATAGACTCATGGTGGGTATGGTCCAGTTGGTTAGGGCGCCAGATTGTGGCTCTGGATATCCTGGGTTCGAGTCCCAGTACCCACCCTCGTCTAACCCTTGGGTAGTCGCCAAGCGGTAAGGCACAGGGTTTTGATCCCTGCATGCGTAGGTTCGAATCCTACCTACCCAGCTAGGTTCAAAACCGAAAGGAAAGAGAATATAATGCTTGACACCTGCAGGTGACGGTGTTATAATCATTTTTCGTTGGGGCATTAGCTCAATTGGTAGAGCACCAGACTCTTAATCTGGGTGTTCGGGGTTCGAGACCCCGA
This sequence comes from Lachnospiraceae bacterium, assembly GCA_021442595.1. GTDB lineage: Bacteria > Bacillota > Clostridia > Lachnospirales > Bianqueaceae > RUG760. The sequence goes on from JABUST010000218.1 coordinate 18,098, forward strand.
TGCCTCACTCCAACCGATCCGAAACGGATCGGTTTTTTGTTTATATAGATTGCGTATTATAAGTCTCTTAATTATTTATGGAGTCTGCTTTCATCTGTTTCGATAATAACAATTACTTGAGCGGGGAGAACGATTTCCCCGCTCCAAGTCTTTTCCGGCCTTATTCCTCAAACAGTTTTTTGCCCTCAATTTCTAAAGTGGAGTAATCCACATCTGTTTCTTTGAGATTCAAAGTCCAATTAGTATCTCTCATATCAGAGATAAATTCCGGTGCAAGTGCAAGCCGGTAGTTCCTGACATAATAGCCCAGATCTCCAGGCCACACCCATTTTCCATCTGTCAATACGGATGGGGTACCGGCAATACCGTTTTCAGGCCTGATTACGTCCGTGCTTGTTCCACAACAGGTAATTAACACAATCCCTGAATTCAAATAGCCGCAGATTTTTTCAATTTCTTCCGGATTTGCCTTTCCAATAAAATCCAGAATAGAGCTGTCTGCATACTCGGCATAAGGCATTTCTTTGTAATAACCCTGTCGAATCAGATTCATTTTTTCTTTTCTCCCTTCTTATATGGCATATAAGTTACCCAATGACCGGTATTCTTAAACGGGGTTGGACCAATACTCTTCTGTAAAGTGATGGACCTGACCGTTTTTATCTTTATAGGCCACCACCGTATTCAGATTTACGTTTTCCACACTGCGGAATATATTACTTTCTACATAAGGATTGATCTTCTTCATCTGAGCGATCAGCTCCTTCACCTCCATGCGCTTGGAGGCGGAGCTTCCATCCTCGTGAACATGCCCCGATGTCTCCGTGAACCTGCAGGCACATTGCAAAAAGGTGAGACCGTTGTAATCTCTCCAGTGGCAGATGTCCTCTTCCCGGATCAGATACATGGGCCGGATCAGCTCCATGCCCTCGAAATTTGTGCTGTGGAGCTTGGGCATCATGGTCTGAATCTGGCCTCCGTACAGCATGCCCATGAGAATGGTCTCAATGACGTCATCATAATGATGTCCAAGAGCAATCTTGTTGCATCCCAGAGCTCTGGCATGACTGTAGAGATAGCCTCTTCTCATGCGGGCGCAGAGATAGCAGGGATTCTTATCCACCTGGACCACCGAGTCAAAAATGGTGGACTCAAAGATTTGAACAGGAACACCCAGCAGCTGGGCATTTCGCATAATCTGCTGACGGTTGGCCGGGCTGTACCCGGGATCCATCACCAGAAAGACCAGTTCAAACTCAAACTTATTATGCCGCTTCAGCTCCTGGAACAATTTTGCCATGAGCATGGAGTCCTTGCCTCCGGATATACATACGGCGATCCTGTCTCCGGGACGGATCATGTCATACTGATTGATGCCCTTGGCAAAGGGAGTGAACAGCTGCTTATGAAACTTTTTTCTTATGCTGAGCTCCGCCTTTTCCTGAAGCGTGAGAATTTTCTCTTCCTTGCTTTCATTGACCCTGTTATCCTTGGTAACCTCCGGATTTTCAGCTCTCCGGTCCTCTTTTATCTGTTTATCCAAGGGCATTTCCTTTTCCGGTTCCTTTATCTGATTGTCTTCCATTACCACTATATCTCTATCCTTCCGGCCTCTTCCCGGCTGCCGGTTACAGCTTCGGTTCAAACTCCTCCACACCCAGCAGATAGGGAGTGGCCTGATAGACAAAGTAATTCAGCCAGTTGGAGTACTGCAGGTTGGCGCTGGAGCGCCAGGTATTGATGGGTTCTCTGGTGTCATCATCCCCCGGAAAGTAATTGACCGGCACTTCAATGGGAAGCCCCTGATCCTTGTCTCTCCGGTATTCCTTCAGTAGGGTATCCGTGTCATATTCGGAATGACCGGTAATGAATATCTGCCTTCCGTAATTGGTGGATACCGCATAGACCCCTGCCTCCGGACTCTCTGCCAGGATCTTCAGCCTGGGCTCTGCCAGAATGTCCTCCCGGCGTATGGTGGTGTGACGGGAGTGGGGCACCTGGAAAACATCGTTGAATCCCCGGTACAGAATGGACCCCTTGTGGGTAATGGTATGCCCGAACACCCCGAAAAGCTTCTTCTCCAGAGGATATTTCCGGATGCCGTAGTGATAGTACAGGGCAGCCTGAGCCCCCCAGCAAATATGAAAGGTGCTGTATACATGAGTCTTTGTCCACTCCATAATGGCGCAGAGCTCGTCCCAATAGTCTACCTCTTCGAATTCGTATTGCTCTACCGGTGCGCCGGTGATGATCATGCCGTCAAAATACCGCTCCTTCACCTCGTCAAAGGTCTTGTAGAAGGCCAGCATATGCTCCTTGGTGGTGTGCTTGGGCTCCCGGCTCACCTTCATGAGCTCCATGTGAATCTGCAGAGGCGTATTGCCCAGAAGCCTGGCCAGCTGGGTCTCCGTGACGATCTTGGTGGGCATGAGGTTCAGAACCAGGATCTCCAGAGGGCGAATGTTCTGGGACTTAGCCCGGGCATGGTCCATGACAAAAATATTTTCTTCCTTCAGGGTCCTTGCGGCCGGCAGGTCCGCCGGAATACAGATGGGCATAGGTTCCTCCTTTTCTTCACACAGATAGGGCCAATATTGACCGCAGCTGTTCTATTATAAAGAATCCTGTGGAGAATGTAAACCGAAGGGAGATAAGCCCTGTCCCCTCTGCTTGACAAAAATTTTTCTATCTTGTACCATACAGAACTGTACGTTATTTTATAAAGAAGGAGGTACTTATGTCCGCATCTTCCTCTTCCGGAAAGAAGTATTCCCCCCATGACCTGGTACTGATGGCCCTGTTCACGGCCCTCATGGCAGTCTGTGCCTGGATCACTGTTCCGGTTCCCAATATTCCCTTTACCCTTCAGCTTCTGGCTGTCTTCGCCTCCCTCTTTTATCTGGGAGGAAAGAAGGGCACCCTCAGCATTCTGGTATATCTGCTGCTGGGAGCCCTGGGCGCTCCCGTTTTCTCCGGATTCGGAGGAGGCCCGGGCAAGCTTTTGGGGGTCACCGGGGGCTACCTGCTGGGCTTTCTCTTTACGGGCCTCATTTACTGGCTGATAACCTCCTGCTTTCCGGGAAAGAACTCTTCCACCGGAAAATCCGGTGAAAAATCTACGGTCAAACCCGGCACCTTTGTTTCTATAGGGGCTGCCCTGGCCGGTCTTGTTCTGTGCTATGCCTTCGGTACCGGCTGGTTCATGTATATCTACATGAAGAACACCGGTCCCATCGGTCTTAGCAGCGTACTCATGATGTGCGTTGTCCCCTATGTGATTCCCGACCTGATCAAGCTGGCTCTGGCCTGGAGCATCACCACCGTGATCAGGAAAGCCCTGAGACATAAACAAGGATCTTAATACATAAGCGGATCTTTGAACCATCCGGCTCCTGATGCCAATGGCATTAACTAAACCGGTGACATGAAATAAGAAAAGGCACTGTCTGCCCGGTCATAATGATACAGAGACCGGATAGGCGGTGCCTTTTTCTTAATTATATAGATCCTTCTCTTAGCTGCGCATTCACCTGCTTTTAGGAATTTCCTTCCTTTGCAGATTCTTTGCGGACAGCTGCTGCTTACTTAGCTGCGCAGAGGCGGGCATAGGTGGCTTCTGCATCGGCCACGATAGAATCGAACTTCTTCAGCGCTGCTTCGATGGGAGCAGGAGTGGTGAGGTCCACACCGCCGTGCTTCAGAGAATCCAGCGGATACCGGCTGGAACCCATGGAAAGGAACTCCAGATACTTCTTCACCGCAGGCTCTCCCTCCTTCAGGATGCCTTCGGACAGAGCAGCGGCAGAGCAGTAGCCGGTGGCATATACATACACATAGAAGCTGCGATAGAAGTGAGGAATGCGGGACCACTCATAGCGGACCTCTTCATCCATGACCATCTCGGGACCGAAGTACAGCTTCACCAGCTCTTCGTAGGTCTTGTTCAGCCACTCGCTGCTGAGCGCTCCGCCCTTCTCGATCTCCTCATGTGCCAGCTTTTCAAACTCGGCAAACATGGTCTGGCGATAAACGGTTCCCTTGAAGTTCTCCATGTACTGGTTCAGCAGATACATGCGGGTCTTGTCATCGATATCCTGCTTCAAAAGCTGCTCGATGAGCAGATTTTCATTAACGGTAGAGGCGATCTCGGCTACAAACAGAGTGTAGTCTGCATAATGGGAGGGCTGATGGGTCTTGGCCAGCAGGGTGTGCTGGGAATGTCCCATCTCATGAGCCAGAGTGGAAACGGAATCGATGGTTCCGGTGAAGTTCATCATGATGTAGGGATTGCAGTCGTAGGTGCCTGCAGAGTAAGCACCGCCGGACTTTCCGGTGTTGGGATATACATCCACCCAGCGCTCGTCAAAGGCCCGCTGTACGTTCTTTCCGTACTCCTCACCCAGGGGCTTGACGGCGGTCTTGACCATCTCCTTGGCCTCTTCAAAGGAGTAGGTCAGGTCCAGATCTCCCACCAGAGGGGCATACACATCATAATAGTGGATCTCATCCAGACCCAGCATCTTCTTGCGAAGAGCCACATAGCGGTACATGGCGGGAAGGTTGGCATGGACGGTGTCCACCAGAGAATCATAGACGCTCTCGGGAATGTTGGTGCCGGCGAGGCTCATAGCTCTGGCGCTGGCATAATTTCGGGTGCGGGCCATGAACACGTCCTTCTTTACATTGGTGCTGTAGGTGGCGGTCATGGTGTTATTGTGCTGCTTGTAGGTCTTATAGTAGCTGCGGAAGGCCTTCTCACGAATGTCTCTGTCGCTGTTTGACTGGAGAAGGATATAATTGGCATTGCTTACCTGGATCTCGTTTCCATCCTTGTCGGTGATGGGATCGAATACCATGTCGGCGTCCTGCAGGGCATCGGCGATGCGTCCGGAGGCTCCGGTGATCTCACCCATGCCGGAGATCAGCTTTTCCTCGGCGGGGGTCAGGGTATGCTCCTTCTGTCTCTTCAGATCCTCCAGGGCATGGCGGTAGGGTGCCAGCTCTTCGGAATTGGTGAAGGCATCGAACTTTTCCTCCTCCATGGAGAGCAGCTCGGGAGCCACAAAGGCAAAGGCGGCGGCAATGGGCATGATCTTTCCCATAGCCTTGGACTGCATGATCTGGGCAGCCTCTGCTCTGGTATCTTCGCTCTGTCTCAGCATGGGATACTGGAAAACATTAGAGATCTTTCTTTCCAGCAGGTTCTGCTTATCCATAAATTCCCTAAGGACAGCAGGAGACTCGGTGAGTCGTCCCTCATATTTCAGAAGCTCCTCAACTTCCGCGTCCAGAGTGGGCAGAGCAGCTTCCCAGGCCTCATCGCTTGCAAACAGGGGAGTCAGGTCCCACTTAAATCTCTCTTCGATCTCGGAACGATCTTTGATCTTCATATCTGCCATAGTTGATTTCCTTTCTTTCACGTTCTTTCTGTAATTAACTGACAACACAACCCTGCAAAATGCAGGGTTGTGTCATTCTTTTCAGGTTTGCAGAGTATTTTGCAAACATCCTTTGCACATGAAAATGAACATGCAGCTCACACATACAATCTGTCCACACAATATGCATATATGATCTGCTGCATAGACCGGCTCTTCATTCTTATTTGAATGAATCAATCCAGCTCTGCCTTTCCGGTATACAGCTCGTAGTACCGTCCCTTCATTTCCAGCAGCTCCTCATGGGTTCCCCGCTCGATAATCTCACCGTGCTCCAGAACCATGATCTGATCCGCATTACGGACCGTGGAAAGTCTGTGGGCAATGACAAAGGTGGTACGGTTCTTCATAAGACGGTCCATACCATGCTCGATATGGCGTTCGGTTCGGGTATCCACGGAGCTGGTAGCCTCATCCAGTACCAGAATGGGAGCCTTACTGATGGCTGCCCGGGCAATGTTCAAAAGCTGTCTCTGTCCCTGGGACAGGTTTCCCCCATCCTCCTCCAGAACAGTATCATAGCCCTTATCCAGACGCATGATGAAACTGTGGGCACTGGCAGTCTTTGCTGCCTGGACGATCTCTTCATCAGTGGCATCCAGACGGCCGAAACGGATATTGTCCTTTACGGTACCCACAAACAGATGAGTATCCTGCAGAACCATGGCAATGTGCTGTCTCAGCTCCGTGCCATTGTAATCCTTGATGTTGACTCCATCGATGGTGATGGTGCCTTCGTTGATGTCATAGAAACGGTTCAGCAGATTGGTGACCGTAGTCTTTCCGGCGCCGGTGGATCCCACGAAGGCCACCTTCTGACCGGGCTCCACCTGTACATTAATATGCTTCAGTACAGGCACGTCCGGATTGTAGCCAAAGGAAACATCCTCCAGGACCACCCGGCCCCGGATATTTTCCATGGGGACGGCACCCTCGTGATCCAGCTGCTCCGGCTCCTGATCCATCATGTTAAACACACGCTCGGCACCGGCCAGAGCGGACATGATGGTAGTGACCTGGTTGGCCAGCATGCTCACGGGCATGGAGAACTGACGGGAATAGTTGACAAAGATGGTGAGGCCACCCACATCGAAGCGTCCCAGAGCGCAGAGAATACCTCCCACCAGAGCCACCAGAGCATAACTCATCTGACCCAGGTTGCCCATGACGGGACCCATGATGCCGCCGTAGAAGTGGGCCTTGATCTGCTTTTCAGCCAGATCCGTATTCAGCTCATTGAACTCATCAATGCAGATCTGTTCATGGTTGAACACCTTGACTACCTTCTGACCGTTGACGGATTCTTCCACGTAGCCGTTCAGCGCGCCCAAAGCTGCCTGCTGAGAACGGTAATATTTCTGACTGGCCTTGGCAAGCAGGGAAGCCAGCTTCACAAAGATGGGGATCAGAACGATGGTAATAAGGGTCAGCCAGATATTGGTGTAGACCATCATACAGAAGGTTCCCACCAGTGTCAGAGCATTGGATGCCAGATTCACCAGCGAGTTATCCAGCATCATGCCGATGTTATCCACATCGTTGGTGAACCGGCTCATGAGATCACCGGTCTGATTGGAATCAAAATATCTCACCGGCAGCTTTTGAAGCTTGGTGAAAAGATCGTTTCGAATGATCTCCAGAGTGCCCTGAGACACATGGATCATCAGCTTCTGCTCGGTATAAGTGGCAGCGATATTCAGCAGATATACGCCTCCCAAAACTGCCAGACCTCCCATAAAGCCTGTCAGCTTATCCAGACCTGCGCCCTCGATGATGTAGTTGTTGATCAGAGGACGAAGCATATAAGAGGCGGCCAGGGCTGCCAAAGTTTTGATGATGACGAAAATAAAGGAAAGAATCAGCTTCGTCAGATTACCTTCAAGGTAGGCAAGAAGGCGAACAATGGTTGCCTTGGTATTTTCAGGCTTGCGGGTATCATTGCGGCCGGGACCTCCCGGACCTCTTCTCGGACCTGCCATTACTGTGCCTCCTTTCTATCCATCTGAGAATAATAGATTTCCTGATATTCCTCATTGGAAGCCAGAAGCTCTTCATGGGTTCCCATGCCGGTGATCTTTCCTTCATCCATGACAATGATGGTATTTGCATCCTTCACGGAAGAAATTCTCTGGGCAATGATGATCTTGGTGGTATCCTTCAGCTCCTTATGGAAGGACTCACGGATCCTTGCTTCTGTGGCAGTATCCACAGCGCTGGTGGAGTCATCCAGAATGAGGATCTTAGGATGCTTCAAAAGAGCCCTGGCAATGCAAAGACGCTGCTTCTGTCCACCGGACACATTGACGCCTCCCTGACCCAGCTCACGCTCGTAGCCATCCTTGTGGGCGCGCACGAAATCATCCGCTTGCGCATTTTTACAGGCAGCAGTGATCTCCTCATCTGTCGCATTGGGATCGCCCCAGAGCATATTCTTCTTAACACTGCCGGAGAACAGAACGTTCTTCTGCAGCACCATGCCTACAGCCTCACGGAGATTAAACAGAGAATAATCTTTGACATTCACTCCATCCACCAGCACTTCACCTTCGTCAACATCGTAGAGACGGGGAATCATGCTGACCAGAGTGGTCTTTCCGCAGCCGGTGGAACCGATGATGCCCACGATGCTGCCGGGCTCAATGGTCACATTGATATTGTCCAGAACCTTCTCTTCACTATTCTTATAATAACGGAAGCTTACATTTCTGAATTCGATGCGTCCTTCCTGAACCTGCTTATCCTTCTGCTCTGCATAGACGTCGCTGATATCTACTTTCTCATCCAGCACTTCTCCCAGACGTTTGCTGGAAGCTGCAGCTCTGGATGCGCTGAGGAAGATCATGGAGACCATCATGAGAGAACTGAGAATCTGAGTGATGTATGTGACAAAAGCCGTCAGATCTCCCAGCTTCATGGTTCCCACCATGACCATCTTTCCTCCGAACCACAGAACAGCCAGAGATGAAAAGTTCATGACCAGGCTCATGGTGGGCATGATGAGGATCATCAGATTCATGGCGTACAATCCGGACTTTTTCAGATTGGCGTTGGATTCAAAAAACTTTTCTTTCTCGTAATCATCCCGGACAAAGGACTTGATGACACGCACATTGGTAATGTTTTCCTGCACATTGGTATTCAGGGCATCAATCTTTTCCTGCATGATCTTGAATCTGGGGAATCCCCGAAAGACCACAAACACCATGACGGCAACCATGATAGGAATGGCGATGCACAAAACCAGTGCCAGGCGGGCATTGAGCTGCAGTGCCATAATCAACGCACCGATCAGCATGCCGGGAGCACGGAGCATCATTCTCAAACACATATCCACAAAGTTCTGCAGCTGGGTGATGTCATTGGTCAGTCTGGTTACCAATGAACCAGTGGAGAACTTATCAATATTACTGAAAGAGAACTCCTGGACCTTGCGATAAGCATCCCTGCGGATGTCTTTACCGAAGTTAATAGAAGCTTTGGCGCCAAAATAAGCACCGCCGACGCCGCCCACCACCATCAACAGAGATGTTGCAATCATCAGGATGCCCATTGATACGATGTATCCCACATCTTGATTGCTGACACCGCCGTTAATGATGTTGGCAAAGAACTTGGGCATAAAGACCTCGCCCAGTACCTCCACGATCATCAAAAGGGGGCCCACAATAAAATATGCCAGATACGGTTTGATGTACTTGAACCATCTTTTCATATAATTACTTCCTCCTCTCCTTCCTTGGATGACCTGTTCATCCAAAACCGATATAGATAATATTATAAACCAAAGACCCATGAGGAATAAAGTCCCATGGGTCCTTGATTTATAAAATGTTTAACAGAATATGGTTCCAAAATCAGAACAAATGCCCAAAACCCATATCCACAAGATTGTCGTGACTGATCTTCAGGCTCTCCAGAGGATCCCGACCGTAGGTATCATCCTGCTCCACGAAGAAGAACTCGCAGCCGCAGTCAAGACCTGCTTCCACGCATTCCCGGACGGGAAGGTTGCCCTCACCCACCTCGGCAAATTCCACATACTGCCCGTCAAAGCCGTCCCGGAAGAATTTCTCTCCGCTGATGCGGTAATCCTTCAGATGCAGCAGGCGCACTCTTCCGTTAAAGCGCCGGATGATCTTTACAGGGTTCTCGCCCCCTCGCTGGATCCAGTGGATATCCAGTTCAAAGCCGATATTCTCCGTGTTATCCTTGATATGATCGATGACATACTTGCCCTTCATCTTTACAAACTCCATATGGTGAGTATGGAAATATAGATCAATGCCGTTTTCCTTAAGGATAGCGCCGTAGCGGTCGATCTCACGGATGTATTCCATCAGATAATCGTAGTCAACAACACATTGGGAAGGCAGAATACCGATGCGCACTGTGGGGCAGTGAACCGCTTTGCATCCTGCGATAAGCTGTTCCAGATCGGCATGTAAACTGTGTACGGGATAATTGGGATAAGCGTCCAGAACGGTACTGACAGCTCCCACCCGGATGCCGAAGTCCTCCTGAGCTTTCAGAAGGTCCTGAATGACTTCCGGTGTCAGGGCCATCCAGCTGACTTCGATATAATGATATCCGATCTCAGAGCAGCGGCGCAGTGTTTCGTACAGTCCGTACTTTTCGATCACAGGTTTGATCAGCAGCATCTGTATACCGATATGAGATTGTGCCATGATGTTCTCCTTTTCAAAACATTGAATTTAAAATTGATTCGAGCTCATATGGAATGATGTCATACAAGAATGTCTTTTCCTGACAGAGAATCCTACCTGTATGATGAAATAGTGTCTGAATGCTCGATCGGAGGCCGTTCCATTACTGGAAAAGCCTCCGATCGAATAAAAGTCAAAGAAAATTATTTCAGATTTTTCTTCATGCGGGCAAGGAAGTCCTTCAGCTGTTCCTTTTCCTCTGCGGTGAAATCGCTCAGAGCAATCTCTTCGATTCCAACAAAGTACTTGACGGATTCACGAACCACATCCTTACCTTTACGGGTAAAGTTGATATCATTATATCTGTTATCTCTTTCAGAAATGATCTTTTCGATGTAGTTCATAGCAGAAAGCTTCTTAAGGTTAACTGCAACAGCAGCAGGGGTAACACCCATTTCCTTTGCTACCATCTTCTGGCTGACGGTCTTTCCATCGCCCATGGCTGCCATCTTCATGAGAAGCTTATGCTGACTGCGCTGAATGCCGAACTTCTCGATGAACTCATCTTTTCTTACTCTGAGAGCGTCATTCACATCTGAATAGAGATTCATGATGTCTTTTACTGTCTTGTCAATTTCTGCCACTTTAGGTTCCTCCAAAATCAAGATCCTATGAATCCTGGAATTTTAAATACATAATAATGGATAAGACCGCATGTGTCAACAATATTCATGAACAAACGCATTAATGAATGCTCTTTGAAAACCTCTATCCGTCAATTAAAGAGCGATTTTCTATGAAAACAGAGAAATGATCTGTCCTTGAGAATTTTGTATTCTTTACTTAAGTTCGAAAATACCCTCGATCTCCACAGGCTGATTGCCGGGAAGAGAAACCATGCCTACTGCGCTTCTGGAAGGAGCCTCTCCAAAAAGATCCACCAGTACCTGGCTTCCTCCGTTAGCTACCTTGGGCTGATCGTAGAAATCAGGATCGGAACCCACGAACACCAGGATCTTAATGCACTTCTTTACATTTTCCAGACCCACATTGGCATCCACCACACTGAGAAGATTCAAAACAGCATTTTTGGCGCACTGCTGTCCCTGCTCGATGGTCAGCTCCTTACCCAGCTTTCCGTGAACTGCATCCCCCTCCAGATCGCTTCCGCAGCCGGAGATGTAGACCAGCTTCTCGCCAAAAGGCATGCACTGAGTGTAGAGACCACCCTTGGCAGGTGCCGGAGGCAGGACGATATTTTTTTCCTTCATGATTTCATAGATACCCATGTTGATACTCCTTTATTCTTTCCCAGGGATATTCCCGCAATTGAATTCCTTAATTTCAAGTTCAATGCTCATTCAGTTCATCCAGTGTTACATTAAACTCAGGAATGCACTCTCTCATAAAATCCTCCACCGCCGGAAGCTTCATATTCATTATGGAATCGTAGAGCTGCTGCTCCGCCTTGATAAATTCCATATTTCCGCTTCTTCTCTCCTCCAGACATTTGGTATAAGCGGCGATCTTATCCGCAGCCTTTACCAAAAGCTTTTCCTCCGGATCAGACGGTTGGATCAGAGGTCGATAGTCTTCTTTCAGGTCCTCCGGAAGCATGGAGATCATTCTCTCCTCCGCTTCCTTTTCGATCTTTTTATAGGCGGACCGGATCTCCTCATTGTAATACTTGATAGGTGTTACCAGATCTCCAGTAATTACCTCGGCAGTCTCATGATACACCGCCAGGGCCATCACATGCTCTGGATCCAAATGTCCGTTGTATCGTTTATTCTGAATCAGAGCCAGAGCATGGGCGAACATGGCCACCTGCAGAGAATGCTCCTGTATATTTTCTTCTCTGAAGGAGGGCATCAATCCCCATCTCTTAATATGCTTCATCCGTGATATATAGGCAAAAAAACGGCTCATAGAATCCGTCCCTCCGAAACATGATACAAATCGCAGTCGGGAAGAGAGCGAATGCTGTCCTCCACACCGGTACAGGTAAGGATGGTCTGATGATCCTTAATATACGCCGACAGCTGCATCTGCCGCTGCCTGTCCAGCTCACTCATCACATCATCCAGCAAAAGCACAGGAGCTTCTCCTGTTTCATCCTTCATCATCTGCAGCTCTGCCAGCTTCAGTGATAAAGCGCTGGTCCTCTGCTGCCCCTGAGATCCGTAGGTCCTTACCTCTACACCGTTAAGAGAAATGATCATATCATCATGCTGGGGACCGTCACCGGTATTTCCAAGTCTCATATCTCTGTCCAGATGGCGCTCTAAAGCCTCCAGAAATGTTTCTTCCTCCATAGGTGCCTGAGGAGCATAACGGATAGTCATGATCTCCTTCTGCTTTGATCCGGCGGTGATCTCACTGTGGATACGGGCAGTATATTCCTCCAGCTTTTTCACAAAAGCTTCCCGGCGCTTCATGATCCGAATGCCATAGTATACCAGCTGCCGGTCCCAGGCAAAGATGGTATCTGTCAGCGCTTTTCTGTCTCCTGTGTCCTTCAGAAGCTCATTTCTCTGCTTCAGCACATGATAGTACTGCTGCAGATCATGCAGATAGACCGCATCCATCTGGGAAAGCTCCATATCTATGAACTTTCGCCTAAGCAGGGGACTGCTTTTAATGATAGAAAGATCTTCCGGAGAAAATACCACCACATGAAACCTTCCGATCAGTTCACTGATCTTATGAATAGGATAGTCATTCACCCGAATGATCTTACGCCCTCTTTTTTTCAGGCTGATATCTATTTTCTCTTCTTTACCCCTGATCTCATAAACCAGAGATATCAGTGTCTCATCCTTTCCGTGACGGATGCATTCCTTCTCATTTGTGGTGCGGTGAGAACGGCCCGTAGCGCAGAAAAACACAGCTTCCAGAAGATTCGTTTTCCCCTGCGCATTATCCCCGTAGAAAATATTGATGCCTTCCTTCATGTCCAGAGAAAGCTCTTCATAATTACGGTAATCGCGCAGCAAAAGACGCTTTACATGCATATTATTCTTCCGTTTCAATCAGGTAGCTTTCGCCGCCGGCTTCTACCACGTCACCGGTGCGCAGCTTCTTACGGATAACATCCGTGACCTCTCCATTCACTTTGACATCACCGTTTTCGATTATCTCTCTGGCATGCCCGCCTGTATAGGCAATACTTTCCAGTTTAAGAAACTGATTCAGCTGAATGTACTCACCGGATACTTTAACTGTTTTCATCATGACTCAGATGCTCTGCTGCGATCAGCCGTGGAGACGGATGGGAAGAATGAAATACTTATAATCTCCTCCTTCCTCACCTTCAATGATGCAGGGAGTCAGAGCAGAAGAGAAATTGATAATGATGGTATCATCACTGATGGCTTTAAGAGCATCCATGTAATATTTGGGATTGAAAGCAATATTCAGAGGCTCACCCTCCTTCATATCCACTTCCACCTCTTCACGGGCAGTTCCGGTCTCCGCATTGGAAGTGATGACCATCTTATTCTCATCAATTTCAAGACGGATAGGGCTGTTCTTGCTCTCACGGCTAATCAGAGCAGCTCTGTCCACACTGTCCAGCAGATCCTTTCTGGAAACGGAGATCTTTGTTTTGAAATCCATGGACAGATTTCTCTCGTAATCCAGGAAGTTGCCCTCAAGCAGACGGGTCAGCACCACAGTCCGATTGATATTGAACATAGCATGCTTACCGGTAAATACCATGGTAGCCACAGACTCTTCCTCAGAATCCAGTATCTTGCAGATCTCACTGAGAGCCTTGCCGGGGATGGTCACCTTGAAATTATTGCTGCTGATAACAGGGGTCTTCTTCATGGAGATGCGAAATCCATCCACAGCAACGATATACAGATTTCCGTCCCTCACATCAAACAGTTCGCCGGTCAGTACAGGACGTCCGCTGTTTTCGGGAGCAATGGAAAAGATAGTATTACTAATCATATCCCTGAGCACAGCCTGATTGATCATAATCTCCTGTTCCTTTTTGATTTCAGGAAGTCTGGGAAAATCCTTTCCGGACAGAGTACCCATGGTAAACTTGGAGCGAGCGCACTCAATACTCATCTGACCCTCATTGGTTGTCTCGATTTTCACATCTTCATCGGGAAGACGGCGAATAATCTCACCGAACATACGGGCATTGACAGCTACGCTTCCTTCCGTGCGGACAACTGCTTCAATGGAAGTCTGAATGCCCATCTCAAGATCATTGCCCAGCAAGGTCAGTGTGTCCCCGGATCCATCCAGAAGAATATCTTCCAGAATCGGCATGGTGGTTCTGACAGAAACAGCCTTTGAAACGGTACCTACTGCTTTCAGCAGGTCATTGCGATTACATACGATGTTCATATGGATCTCCTTTCCGAACATAAACTTTCATTCGGTCAATGATGACCGGGTTTTTCACCGAGGGCAAGTCCCACGGAGGATGGTTGTCATCCCATCTTTGTATTGTTTTTTTTACAGTAGTTCTCTTCATAGTAGGGTGGGTAAAGTGGAAAAGTACCTCCAGCCCCCTGAAATAAAGAAAAGTGTCTGTGGAGAAAAAGTGAAAAAGGCAGTGGAAAAGCAGAGAAGCTGTCCACCTTTTTCACAGGAGGATGATCTGCGGCGCTTGAAGGGTTGGATCTTTCCACAGAAAAGATTTTATTCCACAGGATGTTCACCTTGAAATAACAGAGTTGCTCACATAAAAGACGGTACTTATCCACAAAAAATGTGAATAAACAGGAAAACTCTGTGTAAAACAGGCTCTTATTCGCCGGTGATCCGCTTTTCCATATCCTGAATACTTCTTCTGAGCTCGTCTCCATTTGGACCCTTCAGATCTTCTGCTATCTTATTGCAGGCATGGATAACAGTGGTGTGATCCCTTCCTCCGAAAAAGCTTCCGATACTGGAGAGTGGTTCTTCTGTCATTTTGCGGGAAAGATACATGGCAATCTGACGGGGATAGGCGATCTCTTTAGGCTTTTTCTTGGAGCGGATATCTTCTGCTTTCAGGTTGTAGCGCTCGCAGACGATGTCAATGATATCCGGTACGGTAATGGTTTTCATGATACCACTTCCCATATAATCCTTCAATGCTTCCTGAGCCATGGAGATGTCGATTTTTTGGTCCGGAGCCAAAAGAGAATAAGCGGAGACCCGGGTCAGGGCACCCTCCAGCTCACGAATGTTGGAAGCCACATTATTGGCAATATAGCTCAGCACCGGAATATCAATATTCATATGGTTCATATCTGCTTTTTGCTGCAGAATGGCTACTCGGGTTTCATAATCGGGAGCCTTAATGTCTGCCACCATGCCGGATTTGAAACGGCTGGTCATTCTTTCATTCAGGGATTTAAGCTCGGAAGGATGGCGATCTCCTGAAATGACGATCTGTCGTCCGTTTTCATAGAGGGCATTAAATGTATGGAAGAATTCCTCCTGGGTGCTTTCTTTTCCTTCAATAAACTGAATATCATCAATAAGCAGCACATCAATGGAGCGGTATTTGGCCCGGAATTCATCAGTCTTTCTGTCACTGATGGAAGAGATAAGCTCATTGGTAAAGCTTTCGGAAGTAATGTAAAGCACTTTTTTCTCCGGGTCGGTAGTAAGCACCTGATGGGCGATGGACTGCATCAGATGTGTTTTTCCCAGACCGGGATTTCCCCAGATGAACAGGGGATTGTAGATCTGACCGGGCATCTCCGCAACAGCAAGGGCTGAAGCGAAGGCCAGAGCATTATTGTTTCCTTTGATGAAGTTATCAAAGGTATATTTTGGATTCAATCCGGAAGCTTTTGAAAGGTCGGAAAGAATGATCTCTCGGGTGACTTCCGTGCTGACGGTAGGGGTATAGGTATCTTTCAGGAATACTTTAAAGGAAAGATTCGGATAACCCATGTCTTCAAAGGCCTGCTTGATGTCTCTGGAATATCTGGGTTCAATGATGTTCAGCGCGATTTTCTCCGTAGTCTCCATAATCAGAACCTTGTCCTGCTCGACCGTAATGGGGGAAAGTCCTGAAAACCAGGAATCAAAGACAACATGGGAAAGCTTCTTACTTAATATATCCAGAAGCTCCGTAAAGATTTTGTTTGCATCCATGGACATAGCAAACCTCCTGTGGTAGGGTAGTGCTTAAAGGGAGTTCATTTTATCATTACAGGGGGAAGGATTCAATCAATCCGAAGGAGCATAAATAATAGGTGTGGATAGTGTGGATAACTCATACACACAAAACACAGAGGCTCAAGCAGTAAAAATTGATAATAAAAGAATGAAAAAAAGCGGATTGGAAAGAAATCGTTAGATGTATGAAAAAAGATATACACAGTTCATTTTGATAAATGTGCACAACCTGTGCATAAAATTGTGGATAACCTTATTTTTGCTGTCAGGAGAAGGTCCGGAAAATCCCTTGAATATGCGGTTTTCAAAGAAAATAATAAAGAAAAACTCCTTGACGATTGAGTAATCGATGCGTATAATGTTCGGGTATGTGCTCTAAATAAAGGAGGTGTCCAATTATGGTAACAACATATCGTCCGAAGACCAAGCAGCGCAAGAGAGAGCATGGTTTCAGAAAGAGAATGGCTACTGCCAATGGCCGTAAGGTTCTTTCCAGAAGAAGAAGAAAGGGCAGAAAGGTTCTTACTGCCTGATTTCTCATATCCGATTGAGATAGAACCGGCTCATGAAGCCGGTTCTATCTTTATCCTCATTTTCTCTGCGGAATGGAAAGCTTAAAAAAACAACAATTCAGTGCCGTTTATACTAATGGTAGATCCCGCGCAGACCACCTGATCGTTATGTATGTATTGGAAAACGATCGGCCCTATAACCGTCTGGGAATCACTGTATCAAAAAAAGTCGGAAACAGTGTAGTGCGTCATCGCGTTAAGAGAATCATCAAGGAGGCTTATCGCCTCCATGAAGATGAATTCTCCTCCGGTTGGGATATCGTCATCATTGCCCGCCGCGATACAATCGACAAAAAGAGCACAGACATGGAAAAATCACTGCGGAAGCTGGGCAGGATCTGTAAGATCATCGAGAAGCATTAAATTATGAAGAGATTTTTGCTTTTTTTGATCCGCATCTATCAAAAATGGATTTCACCGCTTAAGAAACCTTGCTGTCGGTTTTACCCCACCTGCTCCTGCTATGCAAAGGAAGCTATTATGAAATACGGTGCGGGAAAAGGAACAAAGCTGGCTATTAAGCGGATCTTGCGTTGTCATCCTTTTCATGAGGGAGGGTATGATCCCGTTCCCTGATGAAAAAAGAATGATGATGCAAAGCTCACAGAGAGGAATATGTATCCATGAATTTTACTGCACTTGCAGCAACTAAAAATTGGCTGTTAAAGCCCTTTGCTCTTCTGCTGGGTCTGATTTTTAACGGCCTTTTTGCGCTCATCAGCGGATGGTCCGACTCTCAGGCTCTTGGTATCTCCATTATCCTTTTCACTTTTATTACCCGTCTTCTGATGACGCCCCTGATGTTCAATCAGCAGCGTTCTTCCCGCCGCATGACCAGACTGCAGCCAAAGATCCAGAAGATCCAGGAAAAATATAAAGGAAAGACGGATCCGGAGTCCAATCAGCGCATGCAGGCCGAGACTCAGGCTCTATATAAGGAAAACAATGCCAGCCCCATGGCCGGATGTCTGCCTCTTCTGATTCAGATGCCCATCATTTTTGCTCTGTTTGAGGTTCTCCGAAACGTTCCTTTTTACGTTAACGATATCGGGTCCTATTACAGAGAGATGGCAGAGATGGTCATGGGAGTCAGCGGTAGCGGTTCCTATATTACTGAAAGCTTTGAAACTGTCATCAAGGGTCTGAAAAACTTTGATGTGACCACCACAGATTCTGTGATGGATCTTCTCTATCATTTGAATTCTACCCAGTGGGCAGAACTGATGGAGAAGCTGGGACTGAATGCCAATGCAGCTTTCCAGACTGCCTATCAGAGTGTGACCCATCTGAATACCTTCGGCGCAGGTTTTCTTACTTTTAATCTGACTGAAGCTCCCGGCTGGACAGGATGGAATCTTGTGATTCCTGTACTGGCAGGCATCACTACCTTTATTCAGAGTTTTGTTACTCAGAAAACCAATGAGACCCGTCAGAAAATGGCAAGCCCCGACGGCATTGCCGATCAGTCTCAAAAGTCCATGAAGTACATGAATTACTTCTTCCCTGTCATGACCCTTTTCTTTGCGGTATCCATGCCTGCAGGTCTTGGTCTGTACTGGATCGCATCCAACGTGTTCGGTCTGATATCTCAGCTGATCATGGATGCTGTTCTGGATAAGCAGGAATATAAAGAAGCTCTGAAGAGAAGAGACGAGCTGATCGCCAAGCGCGAAGCAGCTGCCAGAGATAAGTCTCATCTGGACAAGAAAACCGGCGGACGCCTCGGATCTTCTAATACACAGAGCAAGTCTGCCCTGTCCGGAGGAAGTAAATTAAATAAAACCACCATGCCCGTTAAGCCTGTTATCGATGCGGAAGATTCTGAAATCCGCGAGGTTTCGGCGCCTGTGGAGGCAGTGGTGAAGGAGGAGCTGCAGGAGACGGAGGAAGAAACCACCACCTATCAAACTGCAGAAGTTATGCAGGAAGATACTGTACAGAATGAAAGCGTACAGGATGAAGCCCTGCAGGAAGAGGTCGAAAAAGCAGTAGAGACCCAGGAGGACTCAGAATGAGATCCGTTGAAGTAACCGGAAAAACAAAAGACGAGGCTATCACCAAAGCCATCATTGAACTTGGTGTGCCTGAGGAACAGGTAGACATTCAGGTCCTTTCCGAAGGCGGCAAGGGACTGATGGGACT
This sequence comes from Lachnospiraceae bacterium, assembly GCA_021442595.1. GTDB lineage: Bacteria > Bacillota > Clostridia > Lachnospirales > Bianqueaceae > RUG760. The sequence continues at coordinate 37,052 of JABUST010000218.1, forward strand.
GTTCTCCAAAGGATATAAGATCCTCGCCACCATAAAGGATGACGCAGAACCTGTCATTCAGAAGAAAGAAGAAACAGAAGATAAGCCTTCTGAGAGATTACTGGCTGCGATTGATAAGAATGAAGCATCCCACAGCATTCAGGTGGAAGGTCTGACTGTGACGGGAGAGAAGGTCATCATTAATGATACCATCGAGCAGAGACTGCGTAAGGCCAAAGCCAATCAGAATAATGAAGCCGGCGCCGGTGCAGAGGACCGTTCTGAAGGAAAGCGCCGTGAATACCGAAGAAATGACCGTTTCGAGAGACGCAGCTACAGAGATGAAGAAGCCCGGGAAGAAATCAAGGAACAGGAGCCTGTGGTCTTCGAGCCCAAGACTTATGAGATCCCTGCAGATGCAGAGGATGTCATTGCCAGAACCTGCAGCTTTCTGAAGGATCTGCTGGCTAACATGGGAATTGATGCCACCGTTACCGGCGCCTTTTCCGAGGCCGGCATTCTGGAAATTGATATTGCCGGAGAAGGCATGGGCCTGATTATCGGAAAGCGGGGCGCTACCCTGGATTCTCTTCAGTATCTGGCCACCCTTGTTATCAATAAAGATCGCAAGGATCATGTGCGCATGAAGCTGGATACGGAAGGTTACAGAAGCCGCCGTCAGGAGACTCTGGAAAAACTGGCTATCAACATGGCCAAAAAGGCAAAGCGCACCGGTCATCGTGTGGTGCTGGAGCCCATGAATCCCTACGAGAGACGCATTATTCATGCAACTCTGCAGACGGAGAGCGGCGTAGAGACTCACAGCGATGGTGAAGAGCCTTATCGTAAAGTCATCATCAGTCCCAAGAGAAGACACTAATCAGCGCAATAAGAAAAGCCGTGTCTGTCGATCATGTTAACGGCAGACGCGGCTTATTCTTTACAGAAATCAGACATCACTGACAGAAAGGAGAGAACCATGGAAGAGAGCACTATCTGCGCCCTGTCCACCCCTGCGGGAACCGGCGGGATTGCTGTTATCCGCGTATCCGGTCCGGATGCCCGGAAGCTGACGGATAAGATCTTTAAAGGAAGCTCTCTGCAAAAAGTTCCTTCCCACCGGGCAGTACACGGATATATCCTGGATGCTGCCACCGGTGAAGTCATTGATGAAGTCATGGCTCTTCCCATGAAGGGTCCCCGCACCTTTACCGGGGAGGATACGGTGGAGATCAGCTGCCACGGCGGCATGTATATCTGCCGCAGGATTCTGGAATCTCTTTTGAAGGCGGGGTGCTGCCTTGCAGAAAAGGGAGAGTTTACCAAACGGGCTTTCCTGAACGGAAAGATGGATCTGAACGAGGCGGAAGCGATCATGGATATGATCGGCGCCCGGACCTCCTGCTCTCTCCGTGCGGCTTTGGGACAGCTGGAAGGGGCTTTGTCCGGGAAGATCAGTCACATTCGCCATACGCTGCTGGATCTTCTGGTGCAGATGGAAGTGAACATCGATTATCCTGAATATGACGTACCCGAGATCACGGATCAACAGGTTTTTGAGACTCTCAGACAGGTGAAGGCGGAGACGGATGGGCTTCTGAAGAGCGCTGACAGCGGGCAGATGCTCCGCTTAGGCATAGCTGCTGCCCTGGTGGGAAGCCCCAATGTGGGAAAAAGCACCATTCTGAATCTGATGCTGGGCCGCCAGCGAGCCATAGTGACAGAGATTCCCGGTACAACCCGGGATGTGCTGGAGGAGATGCTGGATCTGGATGGAATCCCGGTACGGCTTATGGATACCGCCGGCATCCGCAGCACCGAGGACGTGGTGGAAAAGATAGGTGTGGAGCGCAGCCTGGCTTCCATGGAAGCATGTGACCTGGTCCTCTGGGTACTGGATGCTTCCCTCCTCAAGTCAAAGGGATCGGCTGTATTTCCGGATGAAGAGGAACAGGCTCTTTGGAAGAAGATCTGCCTGCGTCCTCATTTGCTTCTTATTAATAAGAAGGATCTTTTGCAGGGTGAGGGGAAGGATCTTCTTTCCTCTCTGGCAGCGTCTCTTTCTTCCCTGGTTTCCTCCCGAAGCCTGGAAGATGGGGATGAAACTGCTTTTGCCGCCCCTGACCCGGACGAGATTCTAAACAGCATGGTGCTTTTGTCTGCAAAAGAAGAAGAAAGGGACCCTCAACATCAGGAGGGACTGCAGGAAATTTCCGGAAAGATCCGGGAGATGTTCTTTTCCGGAGATATGTTGGATCCCGGAAAGCCTCTGGTGACCAATGCCAGGCAGAAAGAAGCCCTCATCCGGGCCGGAGAGGCTCTGGACAGGGCTCTTCAGGGGGAGGGAATGCCCCAGGATCTCTTGTCTATCGATATTCGGGATGCCTTTGAAGCTCTGGGTGAAGTCAACGGAACCAGCGCCGGGGAGGAGATCGTTACGGAGATCTTCAGCCGATTCTGTCTGGGAAAATAAGAACAGAGCCCGTCTCGAAGTCAGTAAAGGGCCTGTCTTGAGAATCCGTAACGGATCTGTCATTTATAGTAAGCAAAGATTCCGGCTGAATTAGCAGCCACAGACCGTAGATATAAATAAAAAATTAACGAGGATACACTATGTATACAGAACAGGCCATGGATGTGGCGGTGATCGGCGGAGGACATGCCGGCTGTGAAGCGGCTCTTGCTGCAGCCAGACTGGGCATGAAGACCATACTGTTTGCCCTGTCTCTGGATTCCATTGCCATGATGCCTTGTAATCCCAGTATCGGTGGTACTTCCAAAGGTCATCTGGTAAGGGAGGTGGATGCCCTGGGAGGGGAGATGGGCCGCAATATCGATAAGACCTATCTGCAGATCCGCATGCTGAACACCTCCAAGGGACCGGCAGTGTACTCTCTCCGGGCTCAGGCTGACAAATTCAGATATAAAGAGGAAATGAAATCCGTTCTGGAAAAGCAGGAAAACCTGTGGATCCGCCAGAACGAGGTAGTCAGGATCGATGTGCAGGAGGGCCGGGTGGCCGGTGTGATTACCGCTACCGGTGCCTATTATCCCTGCAAAGCCGCCATTATCTGCACCGGCACATACCTGAATGCCCGCTGTATACACGGAGATTATGAGACCCTTACAGGTCCCAACGGCCTGCAGTCCGCCAGAGGGGGATTGACAGAGAACATTGCCTCCTTCGGTATATCCCTGCGACGCTTTAAGACCGGCACCCCGGCCAGAGTGGACGGAAAAACCATCGACTTTTCTCAGATGGAGATCCAGGAGGGAGACCCTGTTCCGGTCCCCTTCTCCTTTGAGGATCCTGCGGAATCCCTGCAAAGACCACAGGTACCCTGCTATCTGGCCTATACCAATGAAAAGACCCATGAGATCATTCGGGCCAACCTGCACCGCTCTCCTCTTTACGGTGGTGTGATTCACGGTGTGGGACCCAGGTACTGCCCCTCCATCGAGGATAAGGTGGTGCGCTTCGCAGATAAGGAGCGCCATCAGCTTTTTCTGGAGCCGGAAGGTGAGCATACCGGGGAATATTATGTGCAGGGCATGTCTTCCTCTCTTCCCGAGGATGTGCAGCGGGACATGCTGCGCAGCATCCGGGGCATGGAGCATGTGGAGATCATGCGCACCGGTTATGCCATTGAATATGATTGCGTGGATCCCCTGGAGCTTAAGAGCACTCTGGAGCTGAAGAAGATCCACGGACTCTTCAGCGCAGGACAGTTCAACGGCAGCTCCGGATATGAGGAGGCTGCCGCCCAGGGCATCGTGGCCGGTATCAATGCTGTCATGCTGCTGAGGGGACAGGAGCCTCTGAAGGTCGACAGGACCAACAGCTATATCGGGGTCCTCATCGACGATCTGGTGACGAAGGGCACCAATGAGCCCTACCGCATGATGACCTCCCGCTCCGAGTACCGCCTGCTGCTGCGCCAGGACAATGCTGACCTGCGCCTGACAGAGGAAGGCCACAGAGTAGGACTCATCAATGAAGATCGGTACGGGCGTTTCCTGGAGAAAAAGACCCTGATCCAAGAGGAGATCAGCAGACTGAAGACCACCCGGTCTCTGGGGGGGAGAGGTCTGCTGGGGGATCTTCTCAGACATCCTGAGGAGAGCTATGCTTCTCTTAAGGAATATGATCCCACCAGACCAGACCTTCCTTTGGAAGTGGGAGAACAGGCAGCCATTCAGATCAAATATGAGGGATATATCACCAGCCAGATGAAGCAGGTGGAGAAGGCCCGGAAGCTGGAAAGAAAATCCATTCCCCGGGACCTGGACTATAAGGAGATCCGGGGACTTCGGCTGGAGGCCATACAGAAACTGGATGCCGTACGGCCCGAGACAGTAGGGCAGGCACAGAGGATCAGTGGTGTATCCCCTGCTGACATCAGCGTGCTGTTGGTTTATTTGGAGCAAAAGCACCTCAGAGAAAAGAAGGAAAGAGAGGAGGCGAACCAAAGATGAAGGATACATTGATGCGGTTATCCTCCCAAATGGGGATCTCCCTTACTTCGGAACAGATTCGGCAGTTTGAGATCTACGGACGCCTTCTGGTGGAATGGAACGAGAAGATGAATCTGACCGGAATCACAGATCCGGTGGAGATCGCCCGAATGCACTTTATGGATTCTCTGGTGGGATATGAGGAGATACAAACAGCCCTGACGCAGGCAAAGGCGGAGAGAAGACAGTTGAAGCTCATAGATGTGGGTACCGGCGCCGGTTTCCCCGGCCTTCCCCTGAAGATCCTCTTTCCCGAGATCCGCCTCACCCTTCTGGATTCTTTACAGAAGCGGATCCACTTTCTGGAAGCTGTGGGAGCAGCATGCAGTCTTGAGCAGGTGGAGTACCTCCACGGCAGAGCGGAAGAGACGGCTCAGGACAGGGCATATCGGGAGACCTATGATGTGGCTGTGGCCAGAGCTGTGGCTGCCATGCCGGTCCTCATGGAATATTGCAGCGGGTATGTGAAAAAAGACGGTATTTTTATCGCCTACAAGGGACCTTCTCTTCAGGAAGAGCTGGCAGGCAGCACGAAAGCCATGCAGGTCCTTAAGCTGCGGCAGGAAAAGATCCTCCGAGCAGAGGTTCTGGGGGAGGATTATCATCACTATGTGGCGGTGTTCCGCAAGACAGGTCCCCTCAGCTTGCAATATCCCAGAAAACAAAGTAAAATCAAGTCTGCTCCGCTGACATAAGCCTATTAGAATATAAGAGGAAGTACAATGAACACGAAAGCGTATATTATCGATGTGCTGGACAATCTCTGGACTTTTGTAGACCGTGAGGTGATCGAACAGAGTCTGGAAACACCTAAAGATAAAAAGATGGGAGACCTGGCGTTTCCTTGTTTTCGTTTAGCCAAGACCCTTCATAAGGCTCCGAATATGATCGCTGCCGATCTGAAGGAGCTGCTGGAGGGACAGAAGCTATTTGAGAAAGTGGAGGTGGTTGGTCCCTATGTGAACCTTACCATCGATAAAGCCTGGATGGCAGAGTTTGTGCTGGATCAGGTGGACAGCTGTGCGGAAGAAGGAAAAGTCTTCGGCACCTCTGACGAAGGTCAGGGAAAGACGGTCATTCTGGATTATTCTTCCATTAATGTAGCTAAGCCATTCCATATCGGACATCTTCGGACCACTGTCATCGGAAACTCTTTAAAGAGGATCCATCAGTTTATGGGGTACAACACTTACTGCATCAACTATCTTGGTGATTGGGGAACTCAATTCGGTAAAATGCTGGTTGCCTACCGGAAATGGGGAGATCCTTCCCTGGTGGAGAAGGATGGCATCCGGTATCTGGTATCTCTGTATGTTCGTTTCCACTCTGAAGCCGAGAAGAATGAGGCTCTGAACGACGAAGCCCGGGCTGCCTTTACCTCCCTTGAAAAGGGCGATCAGGATGCACTTGCTCTGTGGCAGCATTTCATCGATGTGAGTCTGAAGGACGTGATGAAGGTTTATGAGCTTCTTGATGTTCAGTTCGACTCTTATCAGGGTGAGAGCTATTTCTGGGACAAGACTGACGAACTCCTCCGTCTTCTTGACGACAAGAAGCTGCTTTCCGACAGTGAAGGAGCTAAGATCGTTGATCTTTCTGATTTCAATATGCCTCCCTGCCTGATTCTTAAGAAGGATGGCAGTACCCTGTATGCTACCAGAGATATTTCTTCTGCCATGTACCGCAAGAAGACCTTTGATTTCTATAAGAACATCTATATTACCGGTCTGGAGCAGATCCTCCATTTCAATCAGTGGTTTAAGGTCTGTGATATGATGGGCTTTGAATGGGCACAGGATCTGGTACACATTCCTTATGGTCTTATCTCCCTGGAGGAGGGTAAGCTTTCCACCCGTTCCGGAAATGTTATTTGGCTGGAGGATCTGCTGAAGGAAGCTATCGCCAAGACCCGATCTATTATAGAGGAGAAAAATCCCAATCTTGAGAATATCGATGAAGTAGCTCAGCAGGTTGGTGTAGGAGCAGTAGTTTTCCACGACCTGTTTAACAACCGAATTAAGGAGATCACCTTCAGCTGGGATTCTGTGCTGAACTTTGATGGTGAGACCGGCCCTTATGTACAGTATACCTATGCCAGGGCCTCCAATGTTCTTCGAAAGGCTGAGTGGAACCGAGGTTCTCTTGAAAAAGTGGACTATGCAGCACTAACGGATGAGTATTCACAGGAGATCCTGAAGCTGGTGGAAGCCTTCCCTGCTAAAGTTAAGGAAGCTTTGGACAAGTACGAGCCTTACATCGTTACCCGCTATGCGGTAGCCCTGGCCGGTGCATTTAACCGTTTCTACCATGAGAATTCGATTCTCAATGCAGATGAAGCAGATCGGAAGGCCCGCCTTAAGCTTACAGATGTGACGACCCGTATACTGAAGCAGGCTCTTTATCTTATCGGTGTCAGCGCCCCGGAGAAGATGTAAACTTTTCCTTTTTTGGCTTTTTTCAATGTGTAAGTGCTTAGTCTGAATTCTATATCTCGAAGGATCTCTTTCGTTTCGATGTATGGGCTTGGGAAATCCCCGATTTCATATGAAAGGAAAGAGATCCTTCTTCCTTTATAAGTTCATTTTGTTCTACGTGGAACATTTTTGGGTTCGGGCAAATTTCTTCATAGAACAAAACCTCAGAATGAAGTATAATACTCTTCGCACTGTTTTGTTCCACGTGGAACAAAATCGGAAGATTGAATTTTGACGAAGAGTGAGGATGACGCTCTTCAAATACGAAAAGATGAATGTAAAATGTTCTACGTGGAACATTTAAGATAGACAGGAGAGAGTATGGCGAAGGTAGTTGCGGTAGCGAATCAGAAAGGCGGTGTTGGTAAAACGACCACCGTAGTGAATCTGGGAGCATGTCTGGCAAAGAAAGGTAAAAAGGTCCTGCTCATTGATCTGGATCCTCAGGGAAATACCACCAGCGGATTCGGTCTGAACAAAGAGACCATTATGAATACCAGTTATGAAATGCTCATGCAGGACTGCGAAATCAAGGACGCAGTATTAAAGTTGGAGGAGTTCAAACTGGATCTGATTCCATCGAGTGTGGACCTTGCAGGAGCAGAAGTGGAGCTTATCGGTATCAATGACAGAGAATCCATGCTGGAGAAGGACCTGAAGGAGATCAAGAAGAATTACGATGTGATTCTCATTGACTGTCCGCCTTCGCTGAACATCCTGACCATCAATGCATTTAAGGCGGCAAACTCCATTCTGGTGCCCATTCAGTGTGAGTTTTATGCAATGGAAGGATTAACTCAGCTCATCAACACTATCAATCTGGTGAAACAGAAGCTGAATCCCTCCATTGAGATCGAAGGTGTAGTTTTCACCATGTATGACAGCCGCACCAACTTATCACAGCAGGTGGTAGATGAAATTACAGCTTTCCTGCCGAAAAAAGTGTTCAAGACCATGATTCCCCGAAATGTAAGACTGGCAGAAGCTCCAAGCTACGGACTTCCCGTAATATATTACGATACCACATCCAAGGGCTCGGAGAGTTACAAGGAACTTGCAGAGGAATTTATTCAAAGATCCCTTTCCGGAAAGAAAAGATAAGGAGCAGAAATGGCAGCAGCAAAGAAAAGAGGTCTTGGAAGAGGCCTTGGTGCCCTGATGGGTGGCCTGGAAACAGAAGAAGTAACTATAGAGCAGGATGAACAGGCTAAGGAAGAACCGAAAGCGGAAACTACAAAAACAGGGAAGAGTAACAAATCCAAAACAGAACCTGTCAATCTTTCCGGAGTGCAGGAGATCGATATCAATCTGTTGAGCCCGGATAAGTCTCAGCCCAGAAAAAATTTCGATGAAGAAGCTCTGAGTGAACTTGCAGAGTCCATTAAGGAGTTCGGAGTAATCCAGCCTCTTCTGGTACAGAAAAAAGAGGATTATTACCAGATCATCGCAGGAGAAAGACGCTTCCGGGCAGCCATGAAGGCAGGTCTGAAGAAGCTTCCTGCTTTGATCAAGGAATACAATCCTCAGGAAACACTGGAAGTATCACTAATTGAAAACATCCAGAGAGAAAATCTGGACCCCATCGAAGAAGCTCAGGCCTATCAGCGGCTTTCCGAAGAATACAAGCTTACCCAGGAGGAAATCGCCGGGAAGGTGGGTAAAAGCCGTCCGGTGGTTGCCAATGCCCTCAGGCTTCTGAATCTGGATCCTCAGGTCCGGAATATGGTGGCGGAGGGACGCCTCTCCACCGGCCATGCAAAAGTGCTATTGGGTGTAGAAAATAAAGAACTGGGACTTATGCTGGCAAGCAAGTGCGCTGCAGACGGATGGAGCGTCCGTCAGCTGGAGAAAGCTGTGGAAGCAGCCAGAAAGGTCTCCGCGGAGCCTGAGACTAATAAGAAAGAAGATCCCCTCAAGCGAGCAGAAGCCCTTGCCATTGCCAGAGTAGAAGAAGAAATGCAGAAGCTCTTCGGAACCAAGGTGCAGATAATAGCGGGAAAGAAAAAAGGAAAGATCGAGATCGAATACTATTCGGAGGATGAACTGGAGCGGGTTTTGGCCTTGCTTCGGTCTTTAGGCGCATGATCAAGCTTGCAGCACTGGATCTGGATGGAACACTTCTGTCCGATGACAAAACCATTTGTAATGAAAACAGGGAAGCTATCAGGGAAGCGTTGAAACAAGGATGTAAAGTGGTCCTTTGTTCCGGGCGTTCCCCGGGAAGTCTTCAATTTCTCATGAAGGAACTGGGTCTGAACATTCCCGGACAGTATGGAATTGCGTTAAATGGTGCGGTCGTGTTTGAAGCAGACACAGGAAAAGTGATTTCTGCACAGGAAATGGAACCGGAGAGTGCAGAAGCTGTACTGCGGGTGGGCGTTCCTCTCATGGATGGGCTGAACATTCAGCTGTACCATGTAGATAAAGTATTTGTACAGAGATGGGACGAGACCAGTGAATTCTATGAAAAAGTCACCCATACAAAGCCGGTTCTGGTGAAGGATCTTCGTGAGCTGACCAAAGGCGTCATTAAAATGAGCTATTTCCAGAAATGGGACGAAGCCCCCAGTGTTACCCACGGTCTGGAGGAGATCCTGGCATTGAAAGAGAAAGTAGAACCTCAGCTGCCAAAATCCCTGGCTGCACAGGTATCAGCCCCCTATCTGCTGGAATTCATGAGGGCAGATATCCATAAGGGGATCGGCATGGAAGCCCTGGGAGAAATTCTGGGAATCCGAAGAGATGAAATGATGGGTGTAGGTGATCTGGAAAACGATCTGGGTATGTTGGAATATGCCGGTGTAGGCGTGGCCATGAAAAACGGAACTCAGAGGGTCAAAGATCAGGCCGATTATGTCACTGAGCGCACCAACAATGAAGGCGGCGTGGCAGAAGTGATCCGGCGTTTCGTGCTGGAAGCGTAACCCGGAAAAAACAGCAGGATATGCACCGGGTCATCTTGAAACAGACCCTAAAAAGATATATAATGATTAGGAGTTCGCAAAGCCGTCGAGGCTTTGGTATCTTATAAGATAAATATTGGAGTTTGCTCGGCAAACTCCGTAAGATGTCAAACCCGTCGAGGGATTGGTATCTTATAAGATAAATGTTGGAGTTTGCTCCGCAAACTCCGTAAGATGTCAAACCCATTTAGGGTTTGACATCTTATGCGCCCGTAGCTCAGGGGATAGAGCGGCGGCTTCCGGAGCCGCGCGTCGGGGGTTCGAATCCTCTCGGGCGTACTTAAGGAGATCCTGTTTCAGGGTCTCCTATTTCATTGCAGTGAAGGTAAAAGCGTGTTATCATACACAGTGTATCCGCCCATTTAGCCCGGGTCTATTGGCCGGTCAAAAGGAACATGAATCAGGGCAGATCATAAGGAGGAAATTAAATGGAGAAGAAATCTCTGTGGCTTACTTATTCCCCGGAGCGGAAGGCTGAATGCTTTGCATTCAATGAGGAATATAAGGCTTTCATGTCAGCTGCCAAAACCGAGCGGGAAAGCGTTACCGAAGTTATCAAGATGGCAAAGGCAAAGGGCTACCGTGACCTGTATGAGGTCATTGCAGAAGGCGGAAGGCTGGTACCCGGTGATAAGGTCTACGCAAACAATCGGGGCAAAGCAGCCATGTTCGTCCAGATCGGCAGTGAAGATCTGGAAAAAGGTCTGAAGATCCTGGGCGCCCATGTAGATTCTCCTCGTCTGGACTTTAAGCAGAATCCTCTCTATGAGGACTCCGAGTTCGCCATGGTCAAGACCCATTACTACGGCGGCATCAAGAAATTCCAGTGGGTCACCCTGCCCCTGGCCATCCACGGCATCATCTGCAAGAAGGACGGAACTTCCGTGAATGTCAACATCGGTGAGGACGCAGGAGACCCTGTTTTCGGTATCTCTGACATTCTTCCCCATCTGGGAAAGGATCAGAATGGCAAGAGCATCGGCGAGGCCTTCACCGGTGAGGATCTTAACCTGAATATCGGCAGCATTCCCGCAGAAGGCGAGGAGAAGAATGCTGTTAAGAAGAATATTCTGAACATCCTGAAGGACAAGTACGGCATGGAAGAGGAAGACTTCCTGTCTGCAGAGCTGGAAGTTGTACCTGCAGGTCCCGCCAGAGACCTGGGACTGGACCGCAGCATGGTCTACGCCTACGGCCATGATGACCGGGTGTGCGCATACACCAGCGCAGCTGCTCAGTTTGCACTGGCTGACACCATCCCCGACAGAGCCTATGTGACCCTGTTGGTAGATAAGGAAGAAATCGGTTCCGTGGGTGCCACCGGTATGCACAGCCGATTCTTTGAGAACTGCATGGCAGAGATCATGAATCTGACCGGCGGATACAGCGAGCTGAAGCTTCGCCGCTGCCTGTCCAACTCCTGCATGCTTTCCTCTGACGTTAGTGCCGGCTTCGATCCCAACTTCCCCGGCGTTCATGAGAAGATGAATGCACCCTTCTTCGGATACGGCCCGGTGCTGAGCAAGTTCACCGGTTCCCGCGGAAAAGGCGGCTCCAACGATGCAGGTCCCGAGTTCATCGCTTCTTTGAGAGATATCTTCGAGAAGGATGAGGTGGCCTTCCAGATGGCAGAACTGGGAAAGGTAGACCAGGGCGGCGGCGGTACGATCGCTTACATTCTGGCTCAGTACTCCATGGATGTCATCGATGTAGGCGTGGCTCTGCATAACATGCATGCCCCTTGGGAGCTGGCCTCCAAGGCTGATATCTTCGAAACCTACCGTGCTTATATCAGTTTCCTGACGAAGATGTAAAATGGTTACGCCCAGCGGCATTACCTAATGTCAAGAAGGAAATAATATGGTATAATATGTCCCGGAGTTTGCAAAGCAAACTCAGTAAGTACAACAACCCGTTGAGGGGAAATTCAAAAAACCTGATACCGAGTTTGCAAAGCAAACTCAGTAAGTTCGCAAAGCCCGCGAGGCTTTGCGAACTTATGCGCCTGTAGCTCAGGGGATAGAGCAGTGGTTTCCTAAACCATGTGTCGGAGGTTCGATTCCTCTCAGGCGTACTTGAACAAAAGCTTCAGGAGCGGCCCGGCCGCTCCCGGAGATGAACATATATACAGGACAGAAACAGGAAAAATGGTAAAAACACTCACCGGTGTGGTCAGAGAATCCCTGAACTCACAGCGACAGGAGGGAGAGACCTCTCTGCTGAAGGAGCTGGGCAGCTGGCTGTTCATCGTATTGGTGGCTCTGGCCGCCGCTATCATGATGAATTCCTTCATCATCGTCAACGCTGAAGTCACCAGCGGATCCATGCAGAACGGCATCATGACCAACGATCGGGTCATCGGCCTGAGAACGGCTTATTGGCTGGGAGAGCCTCAGAGAGGTGACATCGTCTTTTTCCGGTTCCCGGACAATGAGTCCCAGATCTTCATCAAGCGCGTCATCGGTCTGCCCGGAGATGTGGTGGAGATCAAAGAAGGCGTCACCTACATAAACGGCGAGGTTTTGGAGGAGAACTATCTGGCCGAGCCTGCCAAGGCCCGGAACTTCGGACCCTACGAGGTCCCCGAGGACAGTTATTTCATGATGGGGGACAACCGGAACTGCTCCAATGACTCCCGCTATTGGACCCACACCTATGTAAGCAAGAACAAGATCCTGGGCAAGGCCTACTGGATCTATTATCCCAGATTCGCGAGCCTGATGCACGGTGACGAGACACCCTGATCCGGCCGCAGAAACATGAGGACAAAATGAAAAAACTGAAGATTGGCATCATCGGAGCCGGAGGCATCGCGAGAAAGCGCATGATTCCCGGCATTCTGAAGGCCGAGCATGTGACACTGACAGCTATCATGGATGTCAGTGTTTCTGTTTGCGAGGCCATTGCAGCCCAGCTGCAGGAAGAGAACGGCATCAACATACGCACCTTCACAGACGCGGCAGAGCTTATCAGGTGGGAAGGGGTAGATCTGGTGTACATCGGCTCTCCCGTCTTTGTACACAAGGAGCAGGTGGCTCTGTGCGCCGCCGCCGGAAAGCCGGTCCTCTGCGAGAAGCCCCTGGGCAGAACTGTGGAAGAGGTTCAGGAAATGGTGGATCTTTGCCGAAAAGCAGGAATCCACGCCGGAACTGCCTTCATGATGCGATTCCACACTTTCCATCGTCAGCTGAAAAACATGATCGAAGAAGGTAAATTCGGCGCCATCGTATCCGGCCGGGCGCAGCAGGTGTTCTGGTATCCGCCCATGGAGGGATCCTGGCGTCAGGTGAAAGCCCTGGGAGGCGGCGGAGCCCTCATGGATGTGGGCGTACACAACATCGATCTGATGGAATACATTCTGGGCTCCAAAACAGCCTATCTGACGGGCTTCACGGATACCCGCACCTTTGATTACGATGTAGACGACAGTTGTCATCTGCTCATTAAGATGGAGAACGGCGCTGTGGTATATATTGACGGAGCCTTTAATGAGAACTCCGGTCCGCAGGGAAGTCTGCTGGAGATCTACGGAACGAAAGGAACCGCCATTCTCCGGGGCACCCTGGGCCAGGTAGAAGGCGGCTTTGTAGAAGGTTTTATGATTACCGAGGACGGAAAGAGGGTTCCCCTGGAGCTGACGCCGGACTTTACGGACATGTACACCAAAGAGGTGGATGCCTTTGCTCTGTCTGTGCTGGATGATACCCCGGAGCCTGTTCCCCTGGAGCAGGGACTGTGGATTCAGAGCGTGGCAGAAGCGGCTTACGAGGCCCAGGCAGACAGCGCCGTTATTCACATCGTTTGATCCTCATGACCTGAGAGCCCTGGGACAGGTAGGCTGCTTCCACCCGGTCACGGGGAAAGTAAGCCCCCTCCCCACTGGTGGGATCGTTAAAGTAGAAGCCTTCGTCATCATAGCCAATGAGGAGGGTGCAGTGCATGGGGCATGTCCAGATGATCTCCCGGTTTTCCGGGGTGGTCCAGGTGATGGACTGATAGGGAGCTGCAAAACCGATGGTGCCCCAGAAGACCAGAGGAATATCCTGATCCAGATAGGACTTCAGTTCATCCAGAGTCAGACCGTAAAAGGTCTCGGTGGTGAAGCCGGGGATGCCGGCGATGGCCTCCTCAAGAACAGGAGCGAAGCAGCCCCAGCCGAATTCTTTGGAGTAGGGAGTACCGGGGAAGCACTTCCAGGGGTCATCTCCGTAATACTTTCCGTCTTCACCTTTTTCGGGTACCTTCCCCAGGGGCAGATGGTTGTCGATGAAATCATCCACGGTACCGGTGTAGCCCAGGTACTGCATGGCCATGACGGCGGAAACACTCTCACATCCGGTGGGATACTTGATCAGCTGGGAGATAAAGGGAACATTGGGAACGATGTGCTTCATGGCAAACTCCTATTAATATGGCTTGACAAAGACAGGGGGCGGTGTTAAAATAGCCTTTGTCTTGAAAAGAGATATGCAGCGGTGGCGAAACTGGCAAACGCGCTAGACTAAGGATCTAGTGACTAATACATACGTCTTGCGGGTTCAAGTCCCGCCCGCTGCACTGAAGCCGAACCGAATGGTTCGGTTTTTTTGTTGTGTAAATAGTATTAAACAGGCTTTCCGAGCACGCTTCCCGGCCGCCCGGTGCTTTCAGAGCATGGGTAACGGCTGCCCGGAATGTATACATCAGGCACCGGATCTCCGGAGCCTGATGTAGTTTGGGGTGGTTTGGAATGGCGGCTTATTTCTTCTTAGCCTTCTGAGCTTCCAGAGCTGCTCTGGTAGCCTCTTCCCGCTGCTTCTTAAAGGCTTCTCTGCGGGCTTTCTTCTCTTCTTCCTCCAGACGGCGCTTTTCATCCTCTTCTCGCTGTCTGGCTTCCAGCTCTGCAGCGGCGGCCTGGTTCTTTCGGTAGACCCGAAGGATCAGGAAGGAGGCGCCTACCAGCAGATACAGGAAGGGGAATACAAAGCAGAACAGGAGGATCATACGGGAGGTCCCGGATTCATCCCCCACAGAGACTATGCCGTAGTTATACAGTTTATAAGGAAGCTTTTCCCGGGTAAGGCTGCCGGACAGCAGGTAGTCCATGATGCCCTTCAAAAACTGCACATTTCCGCCGCTGCTGAGATCGCTGATATCTTCCATAAGGAAGCCAAGAGAGGTCACCCAGACCACACGGGAATCTCCCTTCTCCATGGCAGCCGCCACAGTCAGAGGTCCGTCAATATCGCCGGACTCCTTTTCCAGGGTGGTAGCCTGAGAGCCGGCCACCTTGGAAAAGCTGTTTTCGGAAGAGACCAGCAGAGGGGAGAAGGTCACCTGGGGATTATCCAGGGAAAGAAGGCCCTGGGCGAAGGACAGCACGGGGGCCACCCGGGATTGACTCAGGAGCTGAGTGCTCTCGTGGGCCAGGTAATTGGTGCGGAACAGATAAAGGGTGTTTCCGTCGTAAGCGTTATTTTCATCTTCAAAAACGATGCCGGGAAGCAGCATGGCTCCGTATCCGTACAAGATGGATTCCAGCACTTCCTGGTGAGCGGCGGTGTAGGTGCCGTCAGAGTTCGCGGTGCTTTCCTGGACCTTGGAGACAAACAGCATGTCGCCTCCCTGCTCCAGATATGCATAGAGGTTCTCCCCCTGCTCCTGGGTCAGGTCCTGAGAGGGAGCATTCAGCAGGAGGGCTGCGGCATCCTCAGGTACCGGTTGGTCCAGAGTGATGGTGCTGACGGTAATGTCTTCCTTCTGAAGCTGGGACAGGAAATAGGAGGAGAGCTCCACTTCCTCGTGACCCGTAATCGTATACAGATGCAGCTGGTTGGAACCGCCGAAGTACTCCAGGGCGTGGGAGAACTGATCGTCCAGTTCCACCGCCGTGTCGTAGGCGGGGGTCATGACATAGATATCGTTGTAGGATGTGAAGCGGGACAGCTCTCCCGAACGGAACAGGACGGAGTTGTTGTACACACTGTCAATGACATAAGTGGTGATGTAGTCCCGGGTAACATCCGGATTCAGCCGGGTGAGGTGAATGCGGGGACTCATGGCCTCATAGTAGGTAAGGATGGAGCGGATGGAGGCATCCTCCATACCGTTTTGGGTAATCCAGTAAATGGTGACGTCCTCCTGCGTGGAGGCAGCCCGCTCCTGCAGGGAGACGGGGGGGCTCATAAGCTCTGCGCCGGAGGTATCTGCCATCAGGGCGGTGCCGGTGAACAGATGCAGTACCAGGTTCAGTACCAGGATGCCTCCGAAGGCAATGGCGGGAAGGACCACCGGGAACCGGCCGAAGAGGGGCTGTTTTTCATCCTCGGAAGCGTCTTCCTCCTCGGAAGCTGTCTCTTCTTTCTGAGCTTCCCGGACCTTTGCACCTGCCGGTGCCACCACCAGCAGAAAAGCGGCCAGAGACAGCATGTAGATGAGGGCTCTCAGATCAAGCAGACCGCCGGTAAAGGTGAGGAAGCGCTCAAACACGGAGAGCTTGGATATCAGCATGGGAGCCAGATGCTCAAAGCGGGTCCGGAGGAAGGTAAAGCAAAGAATCAATATGATCTCCGGTACGGCCCCCACCAACAGGGCCAGGTTGGAGCTGTGGCTGACCAGGAACACGAAGAAAGCCAGAGCCACCAGCAGCACGGTAAAGAAGAGCATGGCCGCATAAGGGGAAGCGCAATAGGTGGAAAGAGGCACCAGGAAGTAGCCCAGAAGGGTGAAGCCCAGGGTATAGGCCACAGCCTTCACCTGAGAGGACTGGGTGGCTGCCAGGACCAGAGCCATGGCCAGCAGCACGGCTCCCAGGCAGAAGAGGGCGGCCAGTTCTCCGAAGATGGCAGCGAAGGAAACGGTGCCGAAGGCGCAGAGGATCACCGGATATAACAGAGCGATGAGAAGAGGCAGGCCCAGAGTGACCAGAGCGCTGAAATACACACTGAGGATCCTGTGATCCACAGTGGTTCCCAGCTCAGCAAAGAAAGCCAGGTCTTCTATGTCAAAGGCATCTGCCTTCAGAAAGACACCGTTCAGAACGGGCTTTCCTCCCTCCCCGGTTCCCCAAAGACGCTTGTGCATCCACAAAGCGCTGCAGGGAGTCAGAAGGATCAGCAGCCGGGAGGCGCCTTCCAGGGCATATTCGAAGTTGGAGAGGGTGCCCTTTACACAGAAGATGATGGTGTAGATGCCGATCACCAGCAGCAGAGCGCCGCCGAACACATAGGGAGCCATACCCCGGAACAGGGTCTTAAGCTCCCGCTTAAATGCAGTCAACATAAAAAACTCCTTTTATAATTAGGAAGTGACCCGATCTGCCGGGTCAAATATCAGCAGATGGTTCCGGTCCGGAAGGAGGATTTTGGCTGAGAAGCCGAGCCTTCAGGCCAGAAATTCATCGATCTTACGCTTCAGCATGGACACGGGAAGGCCCATGACCGTGAAATAATCTCCCCGGATGCCCCGGATGAGCACGGAGCCCTTCCCCTGAATGGCGTAGGCGCCGGCCTTGTCCATGGGTTCCCCGGTGGACACATAGTCCCGGATCTCCTCCTCTGTTAAGGGGAAGAAATCCACTTCTGTGCAGACCCTGAAGGAAGTGAGGCGTCCCCCGGTGGCCAGAGCGCAGCCGGTGACCACATAGTGGGTCCTGCCGGAGAGCATTCGCAGCATCCGGACCGCATCCTCCCTGTCCACGGGCTTTCCCAGAACGTGAGCTGCGTCTGCATCATCTTTGGCAATGACGACGGTGTCAGAGCCGATGACCAGAGCCTCCGGGTGACGGGAGGCGATGTCTGCGGTCTTGGCCCGGGCCAGCAGTTCCGGTTCCTCCTCAGGAGAAAGGTCCGGAGGAAGGGTCAGCTCCTCCTCCGCCGAGGAGGGCATCACAGTAAAATCATCATATAAAAAAGAAAGCAGTTCCCGTCTGCGGGGAGACTGGGAAGCCAGGATCACTTGCATGGGCATACCTCCGGTAATTGGCTTCTCTTTAGGTAATTTCCTCAGAGAGGAACCCCGGATATTTATTCCCTGAGGGAGTTTCCCGGGGAGCGCGAGGTTCCTTCCTATGTTACCACAAGGAAAAAACAGGAACAAGGCAGGGGCGGATTGTTTACGAAAGATTCAAATACAGAAAACCACAAGATATAGGGTTGATGACATAGAAAGAAAACAACATAAAGAGGGATTGAAGCGGAGAAATGTAACAATTATGAACATGATGCGGAAGATGCATTTGAAAGAATCCCTTAAGATAAAGGGTTTTTGTGTTTGACAAAGAGAAGGCATCTGTGTATAATACGAAAAGTGTTACAATTATTACAAAAACGAGCGCGGACAAAACGCAAATCTTGTGGTGTCTGCGAGAAGTCCATGTGGTAAGAAGAGGAAAGATCTATGATCACCGGAAGAAAACGCAGACCCTGCGTGGTTACAAGTATGGGTCTTGCAATTTTGATGGTACTGGGATCTTCTGCATTCCCCCTGCAGCCCTCTGCGGAAGAGAGATGGGATTCCATCCCCCTCCTGGAAGCAGTGACCGGCGGCCGGCCGGGAGGCGAATCAGAAGAACACTTGGCGATTGAGGGTGAAGATACCCGCTACAGCATCTGTCAGGGCGAGGAGGTCTCCTCCGTTCCCCAGCAGGATGACCTGGATGCAGCCCGGCTGCAGGAGGCCCTGGAGGTGCTGATCGCGACACATAACGAGAAAAACAGTACCAAGGACAGGGAGGGCATGGAAGCATGCCGGTCTTCTTTGTCTGAAGGAGAGGATGCTTATTCAGAAGAGCTGTCTGAAGAAGCTGAAGGTTGGCAGGATTATTGGTACGAGGACTGGTCCACGGAAGAGACTGCCGACGAAAGAGTTTCTTTCGGAGAAGCATCTGAAGGAGATACCGGAAGAGAGCTCGAAGAGACCTATACATCCCCTGCAGCCTCCGAACCGGAGGACACACTGCCTGCTTATGAGGAAGCTGCCCCCACAGCCCCCTCTCAGGAAGCAGAGCAGGAAAGTGCTTCTTCTCAGGGAGCTCAGGAGACCACTGCCTCCTCCTACTCCGATCTTGACCTTCTGTGCGCCATCTGCTCCATTGAAGCAGGGGGAAGCTACGAAGGTGCCCTGGCGGTTGCCAATGTGGTTCTGAACCGCCTGAAATGCGGCTTTGCCGACACCATTTACGGTGTGATCTACGCACCTTATCAGTTCGACACCTCCAACATGGATTATTATCTCCAAAACGGAAGCAGCGAACATATAAGGCGCGCTGCCCAGGATGCCCTGAGCGGCATCAACAACGTGGGAGACTACCTGTACTTTAACGGCGTCTACTGGCTGGATCCGGACAGTCTGGATGTGCCCCATGTGGTCATCGGCGGCAACTGCTTTTATTAATTCGTTTTTCAGACCATGTAACTGCACTCACCACACTGTTTTACATGGCTTATCCCCGGGCTCCGGTACGTCTACACCGGAATCCGGGGATTTCTTTTTACGGATTCGGATTTGCGAAGGACCCCTGCAGGAAGTATAATGGAACGATCCCTTTTGCAGGCAGAGGGACGAAAGAAACATGACAAGAGGAACACCATGAAATTACTGATTACCGGTTTTCAGCCCTTCGGGGGCGAGAACATGAATCCGGCCTATGAAGCCGTCAAACGGCTGCCGGATCGTATCGGATCTGTGGAACTCGTAAAAAAAGAGATTCCCGTTGTCTTCGGGGAGGCAGCCCGGCAGGTCATTGACTGCATGGAAGAGCTGCAGCCGGATGTTGTCATCTGCGTGGGACAGGCCGGAGGCCGACCCGGCATCACCCCGGAGAAGGTGGCCATCAATCTGCAGACTACCCGGATGCCGGACAATGCAGGCAACTCCCCTGTGGATCTGCCCATCTGCCCGGAGGGACCGGACGCCTACTTCAGCCTGCTGCCGGTGCGCAGGATGGAAGAGACCATGACCGCAGCGGGACTGCCGGCTTATCTTTCCTACACTGCCGGCACTTATGTATGCAACGACGTCATGTACCGGCTGCTCCACCACATCACCACTCGCCGCCCGGGTGTCATAGGCGGCTTCATCCATGTGCCCTTCTGCAAAGAGCAGGTAGAAGGTAAACCGGAGATTCCGGCTATGGAGCTGGAGGATATTGTGAAAGGGCTGATCCTTTGCGTTGAGACCCTGGAAGTATTATAAAGAGAGGACCATCATGAAACTTACAGAGAACATCACTTATGTGTATGACCATCTCATGAATTACGAGGAGATCCGCACCCGCCTGAACAGCTATGCCCTGGAGCATCCGGAGCTATGCCGGGTCAGCAGCGTAGGCAAGACCCGGGAGGGCCGGGACATCCTGGCCATTGAAGTGACCAACACCCTCACCGGTTCCTATGAGGACAAGCCTGCCCTGTACATGGAGGGCAACATCCACGCAGGAGAGATCACCGGCTGCATGTGCATCATGTACTGTCTGGATGTGATCTTCACCAACCTGCAGGAGGAGAAGATCCGGGAGATCCTGGATAAATACACCATTTACTCCATTCCCCGGGTATCTCCCGACGGCTCCGAGCACTATCTCACCACCCCGGACATGGTCCGCAGCGTGAATACCCTGTATCCCTATGAGGAGGACATGCCCGGTCTGGTTCCTGCGGATCTGGATGGTGACGGAGTCATCCGTAAGATGCGTGTCCGGAGTCCCTACGGTATCTGGAAGGAGTCCGAGGCAGATCCCAGAGTCATGACAAAGCGGCAGCCCGACGAAACGGAAGGCGTCTTCTATAACGTATACTCCGAGGGCTATATCAACGATTATGACGGGGTCAACATCGTAAGTGCTCCCGGTAAATTCGGCAGTGACTTTAACAGGAACTATCCCATCGGATGGAAGCCGGAGCATCAGCAAAGAGGAGCCGGAGATTATCCTCTGTCCCATCCGGAGACCAGAGCCAACACGGATTTCCTCCTGGCTCACTCCAACATCTGCGCAGTGCTGGACATGCACACCATGGGCGGCCAGAATCTGTACACCCCCGGCTTCAAGCCTGCCAAGGAAGCTGAGCGCCAGGACATCGCCATTTATAAAGCCCTGGGCAAGATGGCCAAGGAGGAGAACGGCTATCCGGTCATCAATGTGTTCGACGAGTACATGCCTGCAGGCTCCCCTGCCTGCTTCGGCGGTTTTGACGATTTCGCCCACTTCATTCTGGGAGTTCCCGCCTTTACCATCGAGTGCTGGGATCTGGATCCCAGAGCAGGAGTGCCGGTGCAGTTCCCACCTAAGGCTGTCACTACCGATGAGGAGCAGGAAGAGCATGCCCTGAAATATGTGCAGTGGATCGACAAAGAGAACGACGGTGAGGGCATCACCACCTGGACCCGGTTCGACCATCCCCAGCTGGGAGAAGTGGAGATCGGCGGTATCGACTACAAGCATGTGGTCCAGAATCCCCCTCCGAAGTTCCTGCCCCAGGAGCTGGAGAAGCACACCCGCTTCATGCTGCGTCTCATTAAGACCCTGCCCCAGGTAAGCTTCCGGAAGGTAACCTGCGAAAGGCTCTCCGGTGATGTGTTCAAGGTGGATGCCTACCTCATGAATACCGGCTTCCTTCCCACCTACGTATTTAAGGAGGGCCTGAAGCTGAAGAAGCTGAAGCCTCTGAAGGTGAATATCAGCGGCATGAGCGCCATGCTGGAAGGCAAGGAAACCACAGAGATCGGTCAGCTGGAGGGCTTCAGCGGTCTGGGCGGCTTTAACAGCGGCCTGGGAGCCGGCACCTTCCAGACAGATCCCCTGGAAAAGAAGATCACCTGGATCATCCGGGCAGAAGAAGGGGCAGAGCTGAAGATCCGTGTCAGCGGCGGCCGCATCGGACAGGTGGAGACCTCCGTAACTGTATGACAAGAGAAGAAAAGCGCAAAAGCTTTCTGGAAGGGATAAGGGGAGGCCTGCCCATCGGACTGGGTTACTTCCCCGTGTCCTTTACCCTGGGCATCATGTCCATCAGCGAGGGTCTGAACTGGTGGGAAGCCACCATGATCTCCCTGTTCAACATGACCTCTGCAGGGCAGTTTTCCGGGCTGACCATCATGGCAGCGGGAGGGACCCTCATAGAGATGGCCCTGAACCAGTTCGTCATTAACCTGCGCTACGCCCTCATGTCTATCACTCTCTCCCAGAAGGTGGATGACAGCATCACCGGAGGCTGGCGCTTTCTGGCAGCCTTTTCAAATACCGACGAGATCTTCGCCATGGGCATGGCCCGGGAGAGGCCGGTGGATCGCTGGTTCTGGGAGGGCCTCAGCATCCCGCCTATTCTGGGATGGACTCTGGGCACCGCCTTTGGCGCTCTGCTGGGCTCCGTTCTGCCCCAAAGGCTGCTGGATGCCTTCGGCATCGCCATTTACGGCATGTTTGTGGCCATCATCATTCCTCAAGCCCGGAAGAGCCGGGCGGCTTTGTTTACCCTGCTTCTGGGGGCGGCCCTCAGCTGCTGCTTCTACTATGTGCCGCTCTTGAGCAGGGTTCCGGCGGGCTTCAGCGTCATCATTTGCGCGGTGGCAGCTGCCTGTCTGGCAGCTCTGCTGTTCCCGGTGAGGGATGAGGAGAAGGGAGGCTGTGCATGAGCTTTCCCAGGTATCTGGCATATCTTCTCACCATGGCGGGAGTGACCTATCTGGTGCGGGCAGTGCCGCTGGTACTGATCCGAAAGAAGATTACCAATGTATTTTTGAAGTCCTTCTTAGCTTATATCCCCATTGCAGTGCTGTCGGCCATGACCTTCCCGGGCATTCTGTACTCCACAGGATCCATGGGTTCGGCTCTGGTGGGCACCCTGGGAGCCATCATCCTGTCTTATCTGGGCGCTAATCTGCCGGTGGTGGCCTCCGTGGCCTGCGTGCTGGTGTATGTGACCGGATTTTTCCTGTGAGGATGCCTATGAAACATAAAAATGAAACCAATGTTGACGAGGTGTACTGGGAAACCCCCTATCTTCGGGAGACGGACCGGGCAAAGGTGATCCGGTCGGACAGGCGGACCATGTCCGTGCAGGTGGACCGAAGGGGAGAAGTTATCCTGCGGATCCCCCGCAGGATCTCCCGCCGGACAGCGGAAGACTCACTTCGGAATCAGGCGAACCGCATCGATGCAGGTATCCGCCGGGTCAAGAACCGTCTGGGGGTTGGAGCGGGAAGCCAAAGTCTGACACCCTTCACGCCGGAGGAGATGGAAGATATGAGAAAGAGGGCTGCTTCTGATCTGAAGCCCCGGGTGGCATACCTGGCAGGGCAGATGGATCTGTCCTACGGGCAGGTCAGCATCCGCTTTCAGAAGACCCGGTGGGGCAGCTGCTCCTCCCGGGGCAACATTTCCCTGAATGCACTTTTGGTGGAGCTTCCGGAAGAGCTTCGGGACTATGTCATCGTACATGAGCTGTGTCATCTGAAGCACATGGATCACTCTCCCGCCTTCTGGGAGGAGGTGACATATAAAATGCCGGAATATAAGCTGTATAAACAACGTTTACATACAGAGGGAGCGGCCTTGATGGCCAGACTTCCCTGAAGGAGGTTAAATGGCTGAAACATTGATTGCATGGTTTCAGGAGACCCTGGGAGGAAAGATCCCCTCAGAGCTCATCGTGTTCATCATTTCCATGGTGCCCATCCTGGAGCTGAGAGGAGGCATGATCGCTGCCAGACTCTTCGGTCTGCCCTATTTAAGAGCCGCCCTGATCTGCATCGTAGGCAACCTGATCCCCATACCCTTCATTCTGTGGCTCATCACTCCCATCTTTAACTGGATGAAGACCACCGGGCTCTTCCGCCCCCTGGTGGAGAAGCTGGAGAAGACAGCTATGAGCAAGTCCGACAAGGTGGCCAAGGCGGAATTTATAGGACTCCTGCTCTTCGTGGGCATTCCCATTCCCGGCACAGGAGCCTGGATGGGAAGCCTCATTGCCGCCCTGCTGAACATTAAGTTTAAGAAAGCTATAGTGGCGGAGGTTCTGGGTCTGCTGCTGGCCTTCCTCATCATGAGCATCATCACCTATGTGATCCCCTGGCTTATTGCCGCCGTGTAAAACATAAAGGAGGCAGGTCTCCTGCCTCCTTTATAAATGTATTTTCTATTCAAACCAAAGAAAAATGCCGATCTTTGTAGATCGGCATTTTCTTTGGGGATGACAGCAGGGCCGTCAGAAATTCGGTTTAGAAACTCATTGGCTTCTCAAATGGTCACATTTGAAGACCGGAGCTTATTCCATGTTTGTTGCAAGGATGCGGAAGTTGTCTTCCTCCAGCTTGATGTCAGCAATGAGGGAAGCCTTGTCCAGATATCCGGTGCAGGTCCACTCGATATCATCGTAGCATTCTGTAACAAAGGTAGCATCGGGAGCAATGTTGAAATCGTCGAAGGAACCCTCATAGAAGGTAACGGAGCCGTCGGTTTCCAGATACAGATCCGTGATGCGGGCATAGTTCCAGGCGGTGAGGGTCGCATCCTTGCCGGCGGTATCCTTGTAGGTGAAGTTGGCCTTCATGACAACATACAGAACATTGGTATCGATGTCGGAAGCGCCGTCCTTCAGGATCCAGTAGTAGTAGCCCATGTTTTCGATGCCGGTCAAAAGGATACCTGCATCAATGAAGTCCTGACCTGCATAAACTCCGGTGAGCCAGTCGTCATAGGCCTGGCCCAGGTCTGTGAGCATGGTCTCATCGATGTCTGCAAAATTAGTGATGTATCCGTAATGGGACAGACCCTCAACGGTATATTCCCAGGTGGTGACAGTGGGATAATAGCCGTAAAGAGACTTCAGAAGCTCCTCTTCGGACTCATCGTAGCCTTCAATATAATAGTGGATGACGTCGCCATTGTGCAGGGAATACAGGTCATCATCGGTGGTGATCCACAGAGAACCCATGACCTCCAGGTCATCTCTGAGGGTCAGAGTGACATAGGTCTCGCCCTCGGAGCCGGTGATGGAAACCTCGGCGCCTTCAAAGGGATCGAAGCCGGTGGCCTCCTCCAGACCCTCAACGGTGTAGGTGAAGTTGGAGCACTCGATGACAGCGTTGTTTCCGTAATAGTCAGACAGATATTCGTTGTAGTCGGAGAAGTAATCGCAGACCTCCACCTCCAACACATCGCCGTTGCTGATACTGTAGTAGGTATTCAGATAAACAGCTACGTTATCGCAGAGCAGATCCATAACGGTCTGATCCGTGGGCTGGTTCTTGGTCTTGCAGGTCCATACCAGAGACTCGGAGAAATCAGCTTTCAGACGCTCTGTGTCAATGGTGGCATCGGCTTCGCCGTTTCCGCTGCGGCCTTCCACGGTGACTACCACATAATCATTCAGGTTGACGGTGACGGGAGCAGCCTTGGGCTTGCCGAGAACATTGACCAGCACAATCACCACGGCAGCCACAGCAACGACGGCAGCAATGATGCCGATGATCAGGCCGGCCTTACCCTTCTTCTTTTTGGGTTCCTGAACGGGTTCCTGGTAAGGCTGATAGGGGGCCTGCTGGAACTGCTGAGGCTGATAGGGAGCCTGCTGGAACTGGGGTTCGGGAGCGGGAGCCTGATAAGGATTCTGCTGGAACTGCTGAGGCTGATAGGGAGCCTGCTGGAACTGGGGTTC
>JABUST010000117.1 GCA_021442595.1 Lachnospiraceae bacterium
GAAGCGGTTTGGATTTGCATAATTAGGCAGTGGTGTTACAAAAATGCTTGACCACTACAAACTCAAGCAGATCAGCGATTCTCTAAAGAACGAGGAAGTATATGCCGCCTTGGGCGTTTCTGCACCCAAAGGGCTGCTGCTTTACGGAGAACCCGGCGTAGGAAAGTCATTGATGGCCAACGCCATCATTGAAGAGAGCGGGAGACAGGTATTTACCTGCCGCAAAGAAAAACCAAACGGCGATTTCATTAATGAAATCAAAGAAACCTTTGATAAAGCTGCCGAAAACGCTCCGTCCATCGTCTATCTGGATGATATGGACAAGTTTACAAACGGCGACGAGAACCATCCTGATGCGGAGGAGTATGTTACTGTTCAATCCTGCATTGACAGGGTTAAGGAGAAGAGGGTGTTTGTTCTTGCCACGGCCAACAACATCCGGTGTCTCCCCAATTCTTTGCGCCGTGTCGGAAGATTTGATCGAAAGATTGAAGTTCGAGCTCCGAGAGGCGAAGATGCAGAGAAAATTATAGGTCATTATCTTGAAAATAAAAAGTATGTGGATGGCATGGATGCCAGGACTATTGCCAGAATCATGAATGGAAGATCCTGCGCCGAAATTGAGAAGTATTACCGGAAAGCAAAGGAAATCATCTCATTGAACATAGATTTCGTCGGGATGGTCGCCGCCGCTTTGACCCAAAAGCACATTCTGTCTGCAGTTGACATTAATCAAATCAAGAGCGAATGCACGATAAAAAGAAATGTCTCCCTTGTATAAACTCGTCCTGTGAATTATCCTTAGAGAATAGCTAAGGTTGCCGGAACGAGTAATTAGTATAAATCGGCAACTAAGTATCCTATGGGAGTCGCCGAGAAAGCAGGAAATACAGATAAGCGGCGACCGGAGGATAAAGATAAGTTGCCGCCTTTTGCAGAAGTTGGAAATCGCGGCGACCTGAATAAGGAGGCGACCATGCTGCATCCGGGTTTATATGAGCAGATCATCAACCGGGCCCTATCCGGTGAGCTTTCGGGGATTCCCGAGGCCCGCAAGGCCGTTGCGCCCATTGACGAGGCGGAGGCCTCGAAGGTGCTGGCCAAATACATAGCGGATGTTGTACAAAAGGGTCTGGATAATGTGGTGGACAACGGGGGCGACATCGCATCCCAGGTGGAGCTGGCCAACCGTATCGTGGAGCTCATCAAAGGCGCCACCCGGGAGGAGGAATTCGAGTCCTTAAGTGTCGCACTGAGCGAAGACAGCAAGGCACAGCAGCTCCTGGCGCTCTTGCATGATGCTGACCCGCGCCTGGCTCTGGGCAAGTCGGCTTCAGACATGGAGAGGCCGGAGACGTCCATCGCCCGGAGTTCCCTGTTCACGGGAGCTGTTCATGAGCCCCAGATGTACACGGAGCTGAAGAAGGAGATCCTCTCTGCAGACCGTATCGACATGCTGGTGTCCTTCATTAAGTGGAGCGGTCTTCGGCTTATCATGGATGAGCTCAGGGAGTTCACTCAAAACGGCGGTGAACTGCGCATCATCACCACCTCCTACATGGGAGCCACCGATGTGAAGGCCATGGAGGAGCTGCGGAAGCTGCCCAACACGAAGATCAAAGTCAGCTATGACACCAAACGAACCCGCCTCCACGCCAAGACCTATGTTTTCTACAGAAACTCCGGATTTACCACCGCTTACGTGGGCTCCTCCAACCTGTCCAATGCAGCCATATCCAGTGGTCTGGAGTGGAATGTGAAGGTGACCTGCACGGACCTGCCGGAGACCATTGACAAGATTTCTGCTACCTTTGAAAGCTACTGGAACTCCTTTGAATTTGAATACTATTCTGAAGATCAGAAGGAGCGCCTGGCCAGAGCCCTCATGGCGGAAAAGTACTTTGATAGCAACGACAGCAATCAATACACCATGGACATTGCACCCTATGCTTATCAGCAGGAGATCCTGGACAAGCTGGAGGCAGAGCGCCGGGTGCGGGGCTATACCCGGAATCTGGTGGTGGCTGCCACGGGAACCGGCAAGACCGTCATCTCTGCTTTGGACTATAAGCGCTTCTGCAAGCAGAATCCTCAGCATCCCTGCCGGTTGCTGTTTGTGGCTCATCGGGAGGAGATTTTGAAGCAGAGCCTGTACACCTTCCGGGCAGTTTTGAAGGATGCCAACTTCGGCGATCTCTTCGTGGGAAGCTATAAACCGGAGAGTATCGACCATCTTTTTATCTCCATACAGACCTTGAATTCTCAGGATTTTACAGAAAAGACGGCAAACGACTTTTTCGATTACATCATCGTGGATGAGTTCCATCACGCGGCGGCCCCTACCTACAAAAAACTGCTGAACTACTATCAGCCGAAGATCCTCCTGGGCCTCACCGCCACCCCGGAGCGTATGGACGGAAAGAGCATTCTGCCCTATTTTCATGACCGCATTGCGGCGGAGATCCGCCTGCCGGAGGCCATCGATCGGAAGCTGCTGTCTCCCTTCCAATATTTCGGCGTCACGGACACCATTGACCTGAATGACCTGAAGTGGAGCGTTGGGGGCTACGACAAGGGTGAGCTAACCAAGATTTATACCCTGAGTGGTATGATGGCTGAAAGACGGGCAGACCTGGTGGTACAATCTCTCCTCAAATATGTGACCGATATCGACAGGGTGAAGGGCCTTGGCTTTTGTGTATCGATGGACCACGCGGAATTTATGTGCCGCTACTTTAATCAGAGGGGTATTCCCTCCATGTTCCTGACCGGGAACTCCCCGGATGAGGAGAGAAGGAGCGCCAAACAGAAGCTGGTTTCCGGAGATGTTCGCTTTATCTTTGTGGTGGATATTTATAACGAGGGTGTGGACATTCCGGAGGTGAACACGGTTCTCTTCCTGCGCCCCACAGAGTCTCTGACTATTTTCCTGCAGCAGCTGGGCCGTGGTCTCCGTTTGGCGGAGGATAAAGAGTGCCTGACAGTGCTGGATTTCATCGGTCAGGCCAATAAAAAATATAACTTTGAGGATAAGTTTGCAGCTCTCCTGTCCAACACCACCCGCAGTGTCACCAGAGAGATCAAGGACGGTTTTATCTCTGCCCCCAAGGGCTGCTATATTCAGCTGGAAAAGAAGGCTGCCGGATATATTCTGGATAATATCCGGGCTTCCTACGGAAACAGCGCCGGTCTGGTGAGCCGCATTGCATCCTTTGATTCGGATACCGGTCTGAAGCTGAGCCTGAAAAATTTTCTGGACTATTATCATTTGGATCCTAAAGCGCTGTATAAGTTCTCTTCCTTCTCCAGGTTGTGTGCCAGAGCGGATGTTCGTCCTGATTTTTCAGAGCCGTTGGAGGACATCCTGACCAGGGCTCTGGCAAAGTTGGCCCTTGCGGACTCCAGGCGGTGGATTAGTTTCCTCCTGAAGCTTTTGCCGAATCTGGATGATACGGATTTTGACAAGCTGTCTGACCCGGAGCAACGCATGCTGCAGATGTTTTATGTGACTGTCTGGGGAAAGACTGTTCCCGAATGGCAGAGCGATGAGGTGTTGGATAATCTTTATGCCCTTGCGGACAGCCCGGTCATGCTGCATGAGCTCATGGAGCTTCTTGAGTACCGCTATGAGCAGATCGACTTCATTGACGAGCCGGTGGATCTGGGCTTTGAGAGTCCTTTGGATCTTCACTGCACCTATACCCGGGACCAGATTCTGGTGGCTATGGACTATATGAATCCTTCCATCGTCCGTGAGGGTGTGAAGTGGCTGCCGGAGAAGCAGCTGGATGTGTTCTTCGTGACTCTGAATAAGGCAGATAAGGACTATTCCCCCACCACCATGTACAACGACTATTCCATCAGCGAGAGTCTGTTCCATTGGCAGAGCCAGAGCACCACATCGGAGAACTCTGTGACCGGACAGCGGTACATTCATCATAGAGCTAAGGGGAGCCGCGTGCTGCTCTTTGTCCGGGAGTTTAAGACGGACCGCATTTCCGGAGGGGCAGAGGCTTATACCTTTCTGGGAACCGCCAATTATGTGAAGCATGTGGGCTCAAGACCCATGAATATTACCTGGAGATTGGATAGACCCATTCCCGCCAGGTTCCTCAAGAAAACCGGCAAGCTGGTGGTGGGATGAAATCCTGGCAGTATGCGTCTACGGTGGGATGAGTACGGTGGCAGTATGCGTCTACGGTGGGATGAGTACGGTGGCAGGATGAATCTGTATCTCACATAACAAATACTTAATACACAAATGACCATATCGGCAGAGATGCCAATATGGTCATTATTGTTTTACTAATAGGTGTTTCGGTTTTTAGCCCTTTCGGCAAAAGAGAATAATTGCCGACAGGGTCTTTTTATTTGATGATCCCCAATGACTGCAGGAGCATGACGAAGAGGAGGAAGGGGGCGATGAACCGCACCATGACGATATAGAGGGGTTTGCGGATGAATTTCTTGCCGTTTTTTTCCATCTCGGAGCACGCATATTCGGGTTTCATGATCCAGCCTATGAGCACGCATTCGGCAATGGCCACGATGGGCATCAGGACGGAATTGGAAAGATAATCCATGACGTCCAGCACCTGAGCCACAGAGCCGTTGGGAAGGGGAAGTTCGAAGTAGAGGGCGTTGTAACCCAGGCATACGATGATGGCCAGCACAAAGGTGCAGGCGCTGCAGATGAGGACGGCCTTCTTCCGGGTGAAGCTGAACTTGTCAATGACGCTGGATACGATAGCTTCCAGGATGGAAACGGAGGATGTCAGGGCGGCGAAGAATACCAGCAGGAAGAACACCAGGCCCACGAAGGCACCCAGCTGTCCCATGCTGTTGAAGACCTTGGGCAGAGTGATGAACATCAAACTGGGACCGGCGGACATGCCTTCCCGTCCGGAGAACACGAAGACTGCGGGAATGATCATGACGCCTGCCAGGAATGCCACCAGGGTGTCGAAGATCTCGATCTGATTGATGGACTTGCTCATGTCCACATCATCCTTCATGTAGGAACCGTATGCCACCATGATGCCCATTGCCACGCTGAGGGAATAGAACATCTGGGACATGGCATCCGAGATGACACGGAGAAGGCCGGTGAAAGATAGATCTTTGAAATCCGGGATAACGTATATGGAGAGCCCCTCCAGACCGGAGCGGGTAATGCCTGAATCATCGGTGTGATGCAGCGTAATGCTGAATACGGAGATGCCGATGATCATGATGAACAGCATAGGCATCAGGATACGGGAGCAGCGCTCGATGCCTTTGTCCACGCCCAGGAAGACAATGAGGACGTTGGCGGACAGGAAAATGATCATGTAGATTAGAGGTCCGGAATAGTCTGTGATGAATCCGGTAAAGTAACCGTCAGTTGCGGCACCGCTCATGTTGCCGGAGATGAAGGCAACGAAGTAATGCATTACCCAGCCGCCGATGACGCTGTAGTAGGGCATGATGATGAAGGGAACCAGACTGGCAAAAATACCCAGGGGGCCCCATCCCTTGCGGATGGAACCGTAGGCTGTCAGGGGGCTCTGCCGGGTTTTTCGTCCGATGGCGATCTCTGTAGTCAGCAGAGAAAATCCAAAGGTGAGGGTCAGGATCAGGTAGGTGAGCAGGAATATTCCGCCCCCGTCCTGGGCTGCCAGATAGGGGAACCGCCAGATGTTTCCAAGTCCTACGGCGCTTCCGGCGGCGGCCAGAACAAAGCCCAGACCGCTGCTGAAAGAACCTCTTTGTTTCTTTTCCATAACAAAACCTCTTAGTTAAAATTTCCCTTATTCCCTTCCCTCAGGATCTGCTCGCTTTCCAGTTCGCCGCCGGTTTTGACGATGTCCCGTCCGAAGCGGTCGTAGAGGCCCATGAGGGATTTGTTCAGTTTGTCCCGCTTTTCGGTGCGCTCGTTTTCGGACAGGGTGATCTGTTTTTTTTCATCTTCCGATATTGTAGACAGTGCGGATGGTCATTCCAGAGTTCAGCTCTTCGGCGGTGGGTGCCTGATCGGCGGGGCCTCTCCAAACAGCGGTGAGAGTCTTTTCAGCTGCGTCCGTCAGATCGAAGTAGTTGTCCGACAGCACCAGGTCGTAGTGCTCAAAGTCGATCTCTACATGGCTGGCATACTTCTCGGCCTGCACGTTGATAGTATAAGTAACCGTGTCTGCCTTGCAGGTCTGATTTTTGGAACAGACAGCGCTGCTTTGATGAATTTCCTGTTCTGTCACAACAGCCTTCACCCTGGGATCCTGCAGGTGGAAACGGCGGGGCTTCTCAAAGAGCAGGGAGGAAGAGACCAGAATACTTCCGTCTTCATCTTGCAGCTCGTAGGCCAGGAAGCGGTCCCGGGCATAGCCCTTGATGGAAGCGGCAAATTCCTTCTGGGTAATGTCCAGAGAGGTGAGGGCGTCAACATTAACAGGGGCGGAGCCGGCTTCGTATACATTGAAATCGGAGTCCAGAATGCGGTAGGTGAGGGTGCCTTTGAAGACTCGCATGGTCTCGTTGGACACGTTGAAGACTACCTTGGTGCCTTCCTCATGGGCAGACAGGAGCACTGGAGCGAAGAAGCGCTTGGCTCCGTAGTGCAGGGCCTTCCAGCGGCCGAAGTAGTCGATGGAGGACCAGGAGCACACGGGCCAGCTGTCGTTCAGCTGCCAGTAGATGGCGCCCATGCAGCGACCCCGGAAGCGGCGGAAATGCTCTACGCCGTAGCGGATGGCATCCAGCTGCAGCAGCTGGGAGGCATAGACCAGGGAAGTGAAATCGTAGGGATAGAGGTACTTGTCGGACAGATAGGAGATGATCTTGTTGTTGCCGGAGAGGCACTTCTGGTGGTTCTCCATGACGGCCCCGAAGGGATTCATGTCCTCCTCCCGGGCGAAGCTGCGGATGGTCTTCACAGAGGGGAAGGCCTCGAAGCCGAACTCGGAGCAGAAGCGGAAGTAGTGCCGGCGGTAGCTCTCAAAGGGAATGCTGCCGTGCCATGCTCCCCAGTAGTGGGCGTCACCCCGGTTCTCGTCCTGGGGATCGTCAAAGCCGCCTCCGGAGGAGGGGGAGGAGGGCCAGTAAAAGATGTCCGGGCATTCTACGTCGCACAGGTCCGGCATCAGGTGCTCGTAGAGCTCCAGATAATCCAGCTTGTCCCGGGCGGAGTCCTTGCACTCATCCCAGCCGATGACAGCCTCTTCCATCTCGTTGTTTCCACTGATGATGCCGATGCAGGCATGGTCACGGATGCGGCGGATCTGGTCCCGGCACTCGGCCATGATGTTTTCTTTAAAGTCCTTGCTCAGGCGCACGTTGCAGCAGGCCACCATGAAGTCCTGCCACAGCAGGATGCCCAGCTCGTCACAGATGTCATAAAACTCGTTGCTGCAGTAGAAGCCGCCGCCCCAGATGCGGACGCTGTTGAAGTTTGCAGCTACGCAGTCCTCCAGAAGCCGGCGGGAGCGCTCCGTATTCATGCGGGGGATCAGGTTATCCTCCGGCACATAGCTGGCACCCATGGCGAAGATCTTTACACTATTGACGGTGAAGCAGAACTCCCGTCCCCAGGTGTCGGGGCCGTTGGAAACGGTGAGGGTCCGAAGGCCCAGCCGGGAGGTGTAGGTGTCCAGCACATCTTCTCCCGACTCCAGGAGCACCTGAACCTTGTACAGAGGCTGGTCGCCATAGCCGTGGGGCCACCAGAGCCGGGCGTTTTCCACCGTCACAGCGCCCTTGCCTTTGGAATTCAGCTGAGTTTCGAAGACCTGCCCGTCGGGAGCGGTGACCTTCAGAGTCATGGTAAGGTTCCCGGCTCCGTGGAGGGTCTCCGCCTGACAGCTTATGGTGACGTCCGTTCCGCTTTTAGTCTTTTTGTGCTGCTGACGGAGGAACACGTTGGAGAGGCGGTCGGTATTGTAGCAGAGCAGGGTCACCGGGCGGTAGATGCCGCAGTCCGGCAGCTTGGGACCCCAGTCCCAGCCGAAGCTGTAGTTGGCCTTGCGGATCTGGGAGAAGCCGTCCATGGTGCAGCTGTGGCCCCAGGCGAAGTGCCGGTGCTGCAGGTCGTTAATGTAAGCCACGGGGGAGTGAAAGTGGATCAGCAGCTGATTCTCTCCCTCCTTCAGGGCCTCCTTCACATCAAATTCGAAGATGCGGTGCATGTTGCAGGCATAGCCTACCTCAAGACCGTTCACATAAATGTCGGCGATGGTGTCGATGCCTTCAAAGCGCAGCACCTGATACTCCTGCGCCAACTCTTTGGGGGATACTGTAAAGTCGCAGATGAAGTCCCAATCTTCTTCAGACAGGGGCGTCAGCAGGGGCTCGTTCTCGCCGTCGTAGGGATCCGGGATCTTCCCGAAGCTGTAGAGGGTCTGGTACATGGAGAAGGGCACCCGGCAGGGCAGGTCTCCGTATGTGGGGTGGCGCAGTATGAAATTTGTCAGTTCCATGGATGAGTGCTCCTGATATGGATCAGTTTTAGAATCATGGACCGGCCCGGGGCCGGTCCGTTTGTTTTATGTTTGTTTTTGGGTGCCGATGACCGGAGGCCGGTCCGGCAGTTGATCGGTCAATGCTTTAATGGCACCGGCATGGATCAGTTATTCGGCATGCCGCCCAGGACAAACTCGCGGATGTCCTCGCACAGCTCATGGGTGTTGTCCTCGCCGAAGTAGATCATGTGGCCGGAGTTATAGTTCTTGCGGCAGATGCGGTCCATGGGAAGGCCTGCATGGGTCAGCAGATAGTCGATGAAACCGGTGTAGGTGGCGGTGTCAAACCGGCCGTTGGCGAAGAAGGTCCTCATGCCCAGGGTCTTGCGCATGGCCTTGTTAAGCTGCTCACCGGTGGTGCCCATGGACTCCTCCTGATTCCAGCTGCTGGTCATGGTGGCACGGTTCCAGGTGGAGAAGCCTGTGAGGTAGGTGCGGTCCATCTGGATGCCCATCATGGGGAAGATCACGCCGCAGCAGGCGGAGAGGTAGTAGGAGCTGTAGCAGTTGGAGGAAGCGTCATCGAAGATGCCCTTGGTGTTCTCCTCGGTCTCGGGAGTGTAGCGGGGACGGGTGATACGGGCGTCGAAGCGAGCCACGGACAGCCCCTTGTCCTTCAGCACCTCCAGACGGTAGGTACGGTCGTCGATCTTCATGTTCCGGTCCTCCAGATACTGTCTGGAGCATCCGGTGTAATAGGAAATCCTTTCTATGATGGCGTCCTTCTCCTCCTGAGTCAGTGACTCGCCCCGGTACAGAGCAAGCAGGTAGTCATGATTGGCAAAGGCCTTGGCTTCCTCGATGAATTCCTCGATGGTCTGCTCCGTGGTGGGGTGGTTGTGGTAGTAGTTCACGGCGGCGTAGGTCTGGAAGGCGATGACAGCGTGGTCCACCGGAAGCTCACGGCCGAAGTACTTGCCGGGGGTGACGGTGTTGCCGATCATCACCAAGCCGTCGAAGGCCAGGTTGAAGCTGCGGGTCTTGCTGCCGGAAGCGGCGATGCCTGCGGCAGCTGCGTTGCGGGTGCAACCGTAGGACTCGCCTACCAGATATTTGGGGCTCATGAAACGGTTATATTTATGAAGCCACTTCTCAATGAAGTAGTCCAGAGCTTCGCCGTCCTGCTCGATGCCGAAGAACTGACCGGCCTGCTCCTCGTCCAGCAGGATGCCGTAGCCGGCGCCTACCGGGTCCACCACCACGATGTCCGCAATGTCCAGGAGACAATCGGGATTGTCGATGACTTCGTAGGGAGGCAGAGAGGTCTCACGGGTGATGTTGTCGGAGTAGGTGACCCGCTTGGTGCCCAGAAAGCCGGCATGTACGAAGTAGCTGGCAGAGCCGGGACCGCCGTTGTAGCCAAAGAGCACGGGGCGGCTGGAGGGGTCTTCCACGTCGGTGCGGAAATATGAGTAGGAAAAGATGGAAGCGATGGGCTTTCCGTTCTTATCATAAAATACGTTATCCTCGGCCACGGTCTTGTAGCTGATGGTCTGTCCTCTCAGCTCCATGGTGTGGTCGGCCTCGAAGCGGCGGGGGACGAAGTTAGCGGGGGTAAAATTCTCGGTTGTGTACATGGCGTGCTCCTTGGTAGAATAATGCGATGAACGATGCTGACCTGCCGTATGGTTTGACGGGACCTTTTGAGAGTCCCGAGATGAAGCTTGCTGCTCGTCCATCCTTCATAGAAACCGGCACGGCGAGCCGGCATGGATGAGATTTATTTTATCACAGTTTCCGATGCCTAGAAAGACGAAGAACAGGGGAATAAACAAGGGAAGAAAAAAGACTGAAGGTAAGGTGAAGGGAGAGCTTGAAGGTTAAGGGAGAACAGGCCAAAAAAGTTCGGAAAGCGAGTAAAAAACAGTTGCAGGATATCCTGCACAGAGGTATAATATAAAGCCGTGTGAACGTTCCGCTTCTCGGTATTCGGCCGCCTCCGGCCACTACTTGGATGTCGGAGAATTTTATGCATTTATGGAGGGTTTCAAAATGACCAAAGAAAGAAAGCAGGAGCTTGTCGCTCTGTACGGCAAGAACGAGAAGGACACCGGATCTCCCGAGGTTCAGATTGCTATTCTTACCGACCGCATCAATGAGCTGACTGAGCATCTCAGAAGCCACAAGAAGGATCATCACAGCCGCCGCGGTATGTTGATGATGATCGGTCGTCGTCGCGGACTTCTTGACTATCTGAAGTCCAAGGATATCGAAGCATATCGTGTACTCATCGAGAAGCTGGGTATCCGCCGCTAAGTTTGGACACAACAGTTGCAGGTCGTTTTGTGCGGCCTGCAACTGCTATGTCTGAGCAGTCTTCACACAGACAAATTCGCTGCCTGCCCGGAGCCGGCAGCACAGTCCATATAAGCATTTCATCCCCGATTCATGCAGACCCGGGCCTTTTCCCGGCCGAGTGCGCATGAGGCCCGGGAGGAGATGCGTATTGGCGGAAGAAGGTAGTGCAGGCAAGGTGCCTGCAGTCGAAAAATGTAACTAGGAGGTAACTATGTCTCACATTTTCGAAATGGAACTGGCCGGACGCAAGCTGAAAGCTGAGATCGGCAAGGTCGCTGAGCAGGCCAGCGGTGCTGTCATTCTGTCCTACGGCGAAACCACCATCCTGTCCAGTGCCACTGCATCCAAGAAGCCCAGAGAAGGAGTGGATTTCTTCCCTCTGAGCGTTGATTACGAAGAAAAAATGTACTCCATCGGAAAGATTCCCGGTGGTTTCCTGAAGAGGGAAGGACGTCCCAGCGAGAATGCCACTCTGACCGCACGCTGCATCGACCGTCCCATGCGTCCCCTGTTCCCCAAGGATTACCGCAATGACGTCTCCATCGTGAACACCGTTCTGACCGTCGATCAGGACTGCGCTCCCGAGACTCTGGCCATGCTGGGTTCCTCCATCGCCGTGTCTGTATCGGACATCCCCTTCTACGGCCCTGTGGGCGCTGTAAATGTGGGCATGGTGGACGGAGAGCTCATCATCAACCCCACCAGCGAGCAGCGCAAGGTCTCCGATCTGGATCTGACCGTGGCTTCCACCGCTGAGAAGGTGGTCATGATCGAAGCCGGCGCCAACGAGGTTCCCGAGGATAAGATGATCGAAGCCATTTTCCTGGCTCACGAGACCAACCAGCAGATCGTTGCCTGGATCAATGAGATCGTGGCAGTTTGCGGAAAGCCCAAGAGCGCTTACGAGGAACAGGTGGTTCCCGAGTGCGTCTTTGAGGCGCTGAAGAAGGTTTGTCCTCCCGAGCAGATGGAAGAAGCTGTGTTCACCGATGACAAGATGGTCCGGGATGAGCGCGTAGCCAAGGTCACCGCTGATTTCGAGGCTTACATCGCTGCCCTTCCCGAGGAGGAGCAGGCTAAACTGGCTCCCTATGTGGCTGAGGGTGTTTACCAGTATCAGAAGAAGACCGTCCGCAAGATGATCAAGGTAGATGGAAAACGTCCCGATGGCCGTGCCATGACCGAGATCCGTCCTCTGTCTGCAGAGATCGATCTGCTGCCCCGCGTACACGGCAGCGCTCTGTTCAAGAGGGGTCAGACCCAGGTGCTGAACATCGTTACCCTGGGCGCTATGAGCGAGCGTCAGATTCTGGACTCTCTGGATGTGAACGTGGAGACCAAGCGCTACATGCATCAGTACAACATGCCTTCCTATTCCGTAGGCGAGACCAAGCCCAGCCGCGGCCCCGGACGCCGTGAGATCGGGCATGGCGCTCTGGCTGAGCGCGCTCTGGTTCCCGTGCTGCCCACTCCCGAGGAGTTCCCCTACGCTATCCGCAGCGTGTCTGAGGTTCTTTCCTCCAACGGCTCCACTTCTCAGGGAAGTATCTGCGCAAGCTCCATGGCTCTGATGGCTGCCGGTGTGCCCCTGAAGGCTCCCGTGGCAGGTATCTCCTGCGGTCTTGTCACCGGAGATACCGACGACGATTTCGTTCTGCTGACAGATATTCAGGGTCTCGAGGACTTCTTCGGCGATATGGACTTCAAGGTGGCAGGAACCCATAAGGGTATCACCGCTATCCAGATGGATATCAAGGTGAAGGGTCTGACCCGTGCTGTCATTGAAGGCGCCATCGCCCGCACTAAGGAGGCTCGTACCTACATTCTGGACGAGGTCATGGCTAAGGCTATCTCCGCTCCTGCTGAGCATCTGTCTGCTTATGCTCCCAAGATCTTCTCCACCAAGATCAGTGTCAACAAGATCGGTGAGGTGGTTGGACCTAAGGGCAAGATGATCAACAAGATCATCGATGAGACCGGCACTCAGATCGACATCGAAGAGGATGGTTCCGTATATGTTCTGGGTCTGGATGAGGAGATGTGCATGAAGGCCATCAAGACCATCGAGACTATTGCCAAGGAGATCCAGATGGAGGAGATCTACAACGCAAAGGTAGTCCGTCTGGCCAACTTCGGTGCTTTCGTGGAACTGCTTCCCGGTAAGGATGCTCTGCTGCATCTGTCCGAGATCAGCTACGACTATGTGAACAAGGTGGAGGACGTGCTGGAGCTTGGTGACGAGCTCATGGTGAAGGTCATCGGCATTGACGATCAGGGCAAGGTGAAGGTATCCCGCAAGGCTCTCCTTCCCCCTCCTGAGGGCGTAGATCTTTCCGCTCCCCGTCAGAACAATTTCCGTCGTGAGCGCAACGACCGCAATGATCATCGCGGCTACCGCCGTGACAACCGCTGATCTGCGGAAGAATAAGTAATAAAATGATAATGCCTCCGGGGCTTCCCGGAGGCATTGTTTGTTTCGGGTTATAGGACGTGAAAACCCCTTCAAATCCGCCGGTAAAGAGGGTTTGGAGGGGTTCTGTCTTGTTGCTGCAGACTTAGTCCGGCTTGATGCCGTCCAGCTCTTCCGTCAGGGCAACGATCTCATCCACAATGCTGCCGATGTAATCGATGGTATTCTGAAGAGCCTCCTCGGTGGTCAGGTCGATGCCTGCCAGCTTGCCCAGACCGATGGGATCCAGGGTGGAACCGGCTGCCAGCAGCTTCTTCCAGTCATCCACAGCAGGCTGTCCTTCCTTAGCGATCCGCAGGGAAGCCTGGGTGGCCAGGGTGAGGCCGGCGCTGTAGGTATAGGAGTAGAGACCCATGTAGTAGTGAGGCTGACGCATCCAGGTGAGCTCGGCGCCCTCGGGGATCTTCACTGCATCTCCCCAGAACAGCTCCAGGTTCTTCCGGAACAGGTCATTCAGGACAGCTGCATTTACGCTGCCGCCCTCGGAGACGATCTTATAGACCTCGCGCTGGTACCAGGCTTCTCTCAGATGAGTTACGAAATTGTGGTAGTAGGTGTGGCCGATCATGCTGGAGAGGACCCAGCGGCGGAAGCGCTTGTCATCGGAGGACTTCATGAGATGCTGGGCCAGCAGCAGCTCGTTCATGGTGGAGGGAGCTTCCACCAGGTAGGTGGAAACCGCTGTGTCATAGAGAGACTGAGCGGCGTTGCAAGCCTTGAAGTGTCCTGCGTGTCCCAGCTCATGGGCGATGGTGAATACGTCTGCCATGCGGTTGTTCCAGCTCAGCAGGATGTAGGAGTTCTTTCCGTAGGGGGAGGCACAGAAGC
Organism: Lachnospiraceae bacterium; assembly: GCA_021442595.1. GTDB lineage: Bacteria > Bacillota > Clostridia > Lachnospirales > Bianqueaceae > RUG760. The sequence continues at coordinate 14,086 of JABUST010000117.1, forward strand.
CGCCGGTGCACTTGCCCTGGTTCTTGGCGAAGTCGATCCAGCGCTGCTCATAGGCGGTCTCCACCATCTCGGCGTAGTCCTCTCCCAGGATGGAGAGGGCGGATTTTACATAATCCTTGGACTCGTCTATGGTGACTCTGGGGTCGAACTCCGGATCGATGGCCAGCTTCAGGTCGGCGAAGGTCATTTCCTCCAGACCGTGGACCTTCTGCAGCAATTTTGCGTAGCGGCGCATATGGGGAGCCAGCTTCTCGGTGATCATGTCGATCTGGCGGTCATACATGTCCCGGGTGACCTTCTGGTTCTCCAGCAGGTAGTCGAAGACCGTGTCATATCCCCGAAGCTCGGCCATGATCTTATCCTGGGTCACGTAGGCATTGTAAGCGGAAGCAGTGGTGTTTTCATATTGGCGCAGTTTGTCATAGAAATGCTTGAACGCTGCGCGGCGTACGTCAGTATCGACCTCGTATTCGTAATCGTCCTCGAAGAGGGAATAGCCCAGGGGATATTCCTTGCCGTTGACGGTGAAGGAGTCGAACTTCATGTCTGCAAGCTTGCTCATGTTGTACACGTCGTAGGGGGCGCTCAGGGGCTGGGACAGGGCGGCCAGGACCTTCTCGGTCTCGGGGTGCAGCAGATGGGCCTTCTTGCGGAGCAGGTCCTTCAGGTAGTTGCGGCAGCCCTTGGTGAGCTTCATGGCAGCGGATATAGTCTCTTCGCTCTGGGAGAGGATCTCGCTCTCCAGAAAAGCCAGGTCGGCGCCGCACTGGGCCATGATGGCGCCCATGCGGGCTTCGGTCTCCAGAGCCTTGGTGTCATAGCTGTCCACGGAGGTAGCCAGGTTGGCGTAGGTGCTGGATACGTAGAAAATCTCTTCGGCCTTCATGTTGGTCTCTACGGCCTTCACGATGTTCTCGGGTGTGTTCAAGGTGCCTTTCATGGCCGCCACTTCCTTCACCAGAACGAGGGCCCGTTCTACATCGGCCTGAAAAGCTTCGTCGTTGGGATAAAGCAGGGTCAGATCCCAGGTCTCCCGGGTCGGGACTTCACTGCGCTTTAATGGTTTCATAGGGTTCTCCTTTGGGACTTTCTGCAGGTGCATGTATGGCAAAAAAGTGATGGATCTTTGGATTCGGGCATGCATGAGCAGGTAAAATGAATGCATATATTGTAGCAAAAACGGAGAGAAAATTGACACGAAGAAAAACTTCGTATATTTTTGTGCAAGGGGGTTGACATATGAAGAATATCTGCATAGAATCTAATTTACATTTCGGCCGCTCTGTGATACAATAAACTGCTATCTTTTCTAATATATAGCCCCGAAAAAATATACAAGGAAAAGGAGGGAAAACCGTGGCACAGACTAAGAACTCTAAGGGAAAGAAATCTTCATCCGGATCTTCGTCCAAATCGACATCCAAAAAGACCGCAGGAACACGGTCAGGCGCTAAAAAGAGCGCTTCTGCCTCCGCAGCACATAACACATCCAATCATCGGCAGAGCAGCCACACGGAAATGCGTCCCGAGATCAAGCGGGAACTCATCGGCTGGGTGGTGGTGTTCGCTCTGCTCATTTTGACGCTGGGGATCTATCTGAAGGACGGCATGGGCCTTCTGGGCCGGGGCATGAACAGCTTCTTTGTGGGGGTGTTCGGCTTCAGCGCCTATGTGATCACTGCCTATTCCATGATCATCGCCTGCATCTATCTGTTCAACAAGCTGACTAAGCGTCTGTGGGGCAGACTGATGTACGGCTATGCCTTCATGCTGCTGCTGGATGCTCTGCTGCACATGGTCAACGGCCAGGCCCTGACCACCGTGAAGCTCATGTACAACGGCGCTACCTATAAGACCGGCGGCGTGGTGGGCGGCGGCATTGCCACGGCTCTCATGAAGCTGGTGGGAAATCTGGGCACCATGATGATCCTCATCCTGGCCATGATCCTGCTGCTCATCGCCCTGACCCGCAAGTCGCTGGTAGACCTGCTCCGGGTCTTCGGCATCAAGACCAAGAACGGCACGGAGAAGGTGGTTTCCTTCGCAGATGATAAGATCACCAAAGCCAAGCTGCGGGCGGAGGAGAAGGCTGCCTACCACAGGGAAATGCTTCTGGAAGTCGATGACGACGGGCAGATGATGCTGCCGGAGGGCACTTCAGAGACGGGAGAGCCTGTGAACGGAGTTCCCGGTGAGATGTCGGATCCGGCTGAAATTCAGGAACAGCCCGAGGATAGAAGAGCTTTCCGTGAAGGAGCTCAGGCAGGAGCTGCCGCCGGGAATATGACCGCTCGCAGATCCTTCCTTTCACGCCTGAAGATTGGTGAGCTTCTTCCCCTCGGAAAGGGGAGAGCATCCCGTCGGGAGATGGCTGAGGCAAATGGAGAGGTCGGCTGCGGACAGGAAGGAAACGGGCAGGGACCTGTTCAGGGTTATGTACAGGGCGCACCCCAGCGGTACTGGCCGGGAGATGAGCAGGCCACGGCCAATGGCGCTTTCGGCGAAGGAATTGCCGGCGCAGGGGCTTCCTTTGCAAGTGGTGTTTATGGCTCCCGGACAGTTCAGCCTGCATATGATGATACAACCTTTGAAACGAAAAGTCTGACAGAGATCGCTCAGCAAAAAGGCATTGAATCCGGAGAGGTGGAGGTGCCTGAGGAGAAAGATAATCCCGGGGCTAAGAAGATGATCTCCAGTATCTACGCCAAGGAGGCGGATATCTGGTTCGAGGTTCCTCTGGACTATACCAAGAAGGTACCGGCGGATCCTCAAAAGGTGGAGGAAGCCAAGAAAAGAGCCAGAGAAGCCGGTTATCCCAGCATCACTCTTCCCGGGGCAAATCCTCCTGCAGGAAATATCAACACACCTTCCTTTACTCCTTCCGGCAGCGCAGCCTATTCGGATGTGAATCGGGCTGTGGGAAGACGCTCTCTGGTGGATGAATCGAAAATGCTCGACATTCCTTTGGTGGCCAATGACGTTTATCTGGAGAAGAAGAGACGCTATCAGGAGCGCCAGCGCCAGGCCATGGAGCAGGAAAATTCCGAGAACATGATCTACGAGGAGGAGCGTAAAGCTGCGGAAAAGGCCCAGGCAGCTGCCTCTGCCTATGCAGGTGGGGAGAATGCCTATGAGAGCAGATTTGCTGCAAGCAGTTTTGCTTCAAACTCCGAGGCTGCAGCGGATGATGCGGAGGGCTGGAATCGGTTTGTGAAAAATGAGGCTCCTGCAGATGCTGCCGCAGCTGAAAAGGATACACTTTCTGCAGACACTGCCGGAACGGATCAGTATTCTACCGGGAGTCAGAAGTCCGCAGAGCCGGTTTCTTCCGACTTAGAGGCTGGAAGAAGGAACATCGGCAGCGTCAAGATCAACACAGATGATTACTTCGGTGAAGAAGATTTTCCGGAAGGGTACGAGGAGCGCAGCGAGACTGCTAAGAAGATCCAGAAGGAGAATGATGCCAAGCCCGTGGTGAAGAAGCCCGGTCCCGGTGGCAAGTATGTGTTCCCGCCCATTGATCTTCTGAGTCGTCCTAAATATGAGACAGCCTCCCGGGAGACCAGGCTGGCTGAAGAGATGGAAAAGAAGGAGATGGCTGAAAAGCTGCGGAAGGTCCTGGTGGAGTTCGGCGTGGAGATCGAGGATGAGATCCATGTGAACCGGGGTCCCAGCGTTACCCGCTTTGAGGTGCGTCCTAAGACCGGCGTTCGGGTCAAGAGAATTGCGGATCTGGCAGATGACATTGCCATGAACCTGGCGGCACAGACCATCCGAATTGAAGCTCCCATTCCCGGAAAGAGCGCGGTGGGCATCGAGATTCCCAACAAGGATCGCCGTATGATCACCCTCCGGGAGGTGCTGGAGGACGATGCTTTCAAGAAGGCAGACTCCAAGGTCAGCTTCGCCCTGGGCCGTGATATCGACAACACAGTGCGGGTGGGGGATGTGGCCAAGATGCCCCATATGCTCATCGCCGGCGCCACGGGAAACGGTAAATCCGTATTTATCAACGCTCTGATCCTTTCTTTGCTGTATAAGGCCAAGCCGGATGAGGTGCGCATGATCCTGGTTGACCCCAAGGTGGTGGAGCTGTCGGTATATAACGGCATTCCTCATCTGATGCTGCCGGTGGTGAATGATCCCAAGCAGGCCAGCGCTACTTTGAACTGGGCTGTGCAGGAGATGACCAGGCGGTACAAGCAGTTCACGGAGACTAATGTTCGTGACATCAAAGGATACAATTCTCATGTGGATAGTCATCCCGATGAGAAACGGGAGAAGATGCCCCAGATCGTCATCATCATCGATGAGCTGGCTGATCTGATGATGGTGGCCGGCAAGGAGGTGGAGACTTCCATCTGCCGTCTGGCTCAAATGGCCCGTGCCGCAGGTATGCACCTGGTGGTGGCCACCCAGAGACCTTCTGTGGATGTCATTACCGGTCTCATCAAGGCGAATATTCCTTCCCGTGTGGCCTTCGGTGTGTCCTCCGGTGTGGATTCCAAAACCATTCTGGATGGAGTTGGCGCTGAGAAGCTGCTGGGCAAGGGCGATATGCTCTTCTCTCCCAACGGATCCAACAAGCCTGCCCGTATCCAGGGCGCCTTCGCTTCCGATCAGGAGGTGGAGAATGTGGTGAACTTCATCAAGGATCACTACGGAGAAGTAACCTATGACCTGACGGTCATGACTCCTTCGGAGAACGGAGGCAGCTCCGAAAACGGAGGAGGCAAGGAGGGAGAAATCTCTGAAGATGAACAGCTCTTCCGGAAGGCTGTGGTGAAGGTCATTGAAAAGCAGAAGGCCAGCATCAGTATGCTCCAGAGAGAGTTCCGCATCGGCTTCAACAGGGCAGCCCGCCTTATGGACGAGCTGGAGGAGAGAGGCGTCGTGGGGGAGGACCTTGGTTCCAAACCCCGTCAGGTCCTGCTGACCATGGATGAGTGGGAGAGTATGAATCGGTGATGCTTTAGCGTAGACAGGAAAGACATACTTACCGAATGATTAACGAAAGCGGATGGAAGGGAGAATCCTTTTATCTGCAGCAAGGGAGGTTTCATGGCTTACAAATCAGACATTGAGATCGCACAGGAAGCAAAGATGCTTCCCATCACCCGGATTGCGGAGCAGCTGGGTATCGAGGAAGAAGATATGGAATGCTACGGCCGATACAAGGCCAAGCTGACCAATGGCCTCTGGAAAAAGATCCGGGACCGCCAGGATGGAAAGCTCATCCTGGTGACGGCCATCAATCCCACCCCCGCAGGAGAAGGCAAGACCACTACCACGGTTGGTTTGGGTCAGGCCTTCGGCAGGTTGGGAAAGAAGGCGATCATTGCCCTTCGGGAGCCTTCCCTGGGTCCCTGCATGGGGGTCAAGGGCGGTGCAGCCGGAGGCGGATATGCCCAGGTGGTTCCCATGGAGGATATCAACCTGCACTTTACCGGGGACCTGCATGCCATCACTACAGCTCATAATCTCCTCTCTGCCATGATCGACAATCACCTGCAGCAGGGAAATGAACTGGGCATCGATCCCCGCACCATCACCTGGAAACGGGTGGTGGACCTGAATGACAGAGCTCTGAGAAATGTCATCATAGGTCTGGGGGGCAAGAGTCAGGGCGTTCCCAGAGAAACAGGATACATGATCACGGTGGCTTCCGAGATCATGGCCATCCTCTGTCTGGCCAAGGACCTGATGGACCTGAAGGAAAGGATCGCCCGGATCCTCATCGGATATACCTATGAGGGCAAGCCCGTGTACTGCGCTGACCTGAAGGCTCAGGGCGCCATGGCTGCTCTTTTGAAGGATGCGGTGAATCCCAACCTGGTGCAGACTCTGGAAAACACTCCTGCCATCATTCATGGCGGACCCTTCGCCAATATTGCCCACGGCTGCAATTCCCTCAGGGCCACCCGCTACGCTTTGAAGCTGGCGGATTATGTGGTCACGGAGGCAGGCTTCGGAGCAGACCTGGGAGCTGAGAAGTTCCTGGACATCAAGTGCCGCATCGGCGGACTGAAGCCTGATGCCATCGTATTGGTGGCCACCATCCGAGCCCTGAAGTATAACGGCGGTGTGAAGAAGGAGGATACCTCCAAGCCCAACATGGAAGCCTTGAAAGCCGGATTTGTAAATCTGGAGGCCCATGTAAAGAACCTGCAGCAGTTTGAGGTGCCTGTGGTGGTGACCTTGAACTCCTTTGTCACTGACACGGAAGAGGAGGTCGCCTACGTGGAGGAGACCGTCCGGGGCATGGGCTGTGAATTCGCCCTCTCCAAGGTCTGGGAGAAAGGCGGCGAAGGCGGTGTGGAGCTGGCAGAAGCCGTGCTGAACACCCTGGAGAATAAAGAAAGCAAGTACCATACCCTGTATCCGGACGACATGAGTCTGGAAGAGAAGATCAAGACCATTGCCACTAAGATCTACGGGGCTGCCGGAGTCACCTTCGAGGCCGGCACGAAGACTACGCTTAAGAAGCTGACGGAGATGGGCTACGGAAATCTTCCGGTGTGCATCGCCAAGACACAGTACTCCCTGTCGGACAATCCCAAGAAGCTGGGAAGACCTGTGGGCTTCAAGATCTCCATCCGACAGGTCAACCTGTCTGCCGGCGCCGGTTTTGTGGTGGCTTTGGCCGGAGACATCATGACCATGCCCGGTCTGCCCAAGGTTCCGGCTGCGGAAGCCATTGATGTAGATGCGGACGGAAACATTACCGGTCTGTTCTGATTTGAAGGAGGATAAGTTATGGATACAAGAATCATCAGCGGTTCTGAGATCGCAAAGGCTGTGAGAGCCGATGTGCGCAATGAAGTAAAAACCTATGTGCAGGCCGGAAGACGGGCTCCCAAGCTGGCAGTCATCCTGGTGGGCAACGACCCCGCCTCCGAGGTGTACGTGAGAAATAAGTCCAAGGCCTGCGAGAAGGTGGGCATCCTGCACGATACCATCAATATGAGCGCCGACTCTACGGAGGAGGAAGTCATCAAGGTCATTGAGGGTCTGAATGCGGATCCTCAGGTGGACGGCATTTTGCTGCAGCTTCCCCTTCCCGCTCATCTGGACGAGAAGAAGATCACCCAGCTGGTTCTGGCAAATAAAGATGTGGACGGGTTCCACATTGAGAACGCAGGTATGCTCTCCACAGGCAGATGGGAAGCTTTCTTCCCCTGCACTCCCTGGGGCGTCATTGAGATCATGAAGAGAGAAGGCCTTCCCATTCGGGGCAAGCATTGCGTGATCGTGGGCAGAAGCAACCTGGTGGGCAAGCCGGAGGCACTGCTTATGCTGGCAGAGGATGCCACCGTGACCGTATGTCACTCCCGCACACCTGATCTGAAAGCATTTACTTCACAGGCAGACATCCTGGTGGTGGCTGTGGGTAGACCCGGAACCGTGAACGGCGACATGATCAAAGAAGGGGCAGTAGTCATAGATGTGGGTATCAACCGCACAGAGGAAGGCCTGAAGGGCGATGTAGACTTCGACTCCTGCCTGGGCAAGGCCGCTGCTATCACCCCGGTGCCCGGCGGTGTTGGTCCCATGACCATTGCCATGCTGCTGAAGAACACTCTGAAGGCTTACAAGTTACACGAACAGATCGACTAAAGATATCCCCGTTTGGAAAACGTTTTTCCAATCGGAGATAGGACCGAAAATATGGAAAAGAACAGGAAAATTTCCTTTGTCTCCCTTGGCTGCGACAAAAACGCCATCGACAGTGAGATCATGGTGAAGCTGCTGAAGGATCATGGTTATGAGATCACAAAGGATGACGCTCTGGCAGATGTCATCGTGATCAATACCTGCGCCTTCATTGACGATGCAAAGGAAGAGTCTATCAATACCATTATTGAGATGGGTGAGTATAAGGAGACCGGATGCTGCCGGGCCCTGGTGGTCACCGGTTGTCTTGCCCAGCGCTATGCGGATGAGATCTTCACGGAACTGCCGGAGGTGGACGCCGTGGTGGGCACCGGAAGCTACGAAAAGATCTGCGAAACCGTGGATGCTCTCCTGGAAAAGCAGGAGAGTCAGCTGAAGGTCCTGTGTCCTTTGGGGGATCGGCCTCTGGAAGTAACGGGCCGCGAGATCACCACTCCCGGGTACTTTGAATATCTCAGGATCGCTGTAGGATGCGACAATCACTGCACCTACTGCATCATTCCCAAGCTCCGGGGCCCCTACCGCAGCCGTGACCGGGAGACCATCCTGCAGGAGGCCAGGTGGCTGGCAGAGCAGGGTGTGAAGGAACTGATGCTGGTGGCTCAGGATGTGACCAAGTACGGCAAGGACAGGCAGGACGATTATCGGCTGCCTCAGCTGCTGACGGATCTGTGCCGCATCGACGGTCTGGAGTGGATCCGCCTGCTGTACTGCTATCCGGAGGATGTGAGCGATGAGCTCATCGCCGTCATGAAGCAGGAACCCAAGATCTGCCACTACATCGATATGCCCATTCAGCACTGCAGTGATACGGTTCTGAAGCGGATGCTGCGTCACCATGACAAGGCTCTTCTGAAGGAGCGCATCGGTGCTCTGCGCCGGGAGATCCCGGATATCTGCATCCGCACCACCCTCATCACCGGTTTCCCGGGAGAGACGGAGGAAGAGTTTGAGGAGATGAAGCAGTTCATTGAAGAAAGCCGCTTCGACCGTCTGGGCGTCTTCACTTACTCTCAGGAGGAGAACACTCCCGCCGCCCTCATGAAGGATCAGATTTCCGAGGATGTGAAGGAGGAGCGGAAGGCTGAGCTCATGGCTCTGCAGCAGGAGATCTCTCAGGAAATCTCCGGAGAAATGGTGGACCGGGAGCTGGAAGTTCTGGTGGAAGGCAGGATCCCCGATGAAGAAGAGGAGGAGGGCGTCATGGTGTACAGCGCCCGCACCTACCGGGATGCACCTGATATCGACGGATTCCTTTTCCTGACTTCAGAGCAGGAGCTTCGCAGTGGAGACATGGTGCGCTGCCGCGTCATCGGAGCCTATGAATATGACCTGATCGGAGAACTGCTATGAAAATGAACCTGCCTAACCAACTGACCATGAGCCGCATGCTGCTGGTCCCTGTGTTCGTGTTCATTTATCTTACTAATCTGATTCCTTCTCCCCTGAAGGATTATCTGGCAGCCATCGTATTCACGGTGGCGTCCCTGACAGACCTTCTGGACGGAAAGCTGGCCAGGAAGATGAATCTGGTGTCAGACTTCGGAAAGTTCATGGATCCTCTGGCAGATAAACTGCTGGTGGGTTCCGCCCTTATCTGCTTTACCGCCTCCGGCATAGTCCCTGCCTGGGCTGTGGTCATCCTCATCGGACGGGAGTTCGTCATTTCCGGTTTCCGTTTGGTGGCTGCAGGCAAGGGAGTGGTCATTGCCGCAGACATCTGGGGCAAGCTGAAGACCACAGTGCAGATGGCAGCCATGGTGATGCTGATGATGCCCTGGGATCTGGCATGGTTCAGGATTCTGTCTCTGGTGGGCTTTTACGCCAGCGTAGTCCTGTCTGTAATCTCTGTGGTGAATTACCTGACAAAGAACAAAGCCGTCCTTCAGGATTGAGAAAGAAAATTTATTTTTGACCGCACCGGAAGGGATGCTTCAAACGATACTGATCTTATATAATGATAACCCCGCATAAGGAGGAAAAACATGCAGGACGAAAGACAAAAAGCATTGGATGCTGCCATCGGTAAGATCCAGAAGGACTTCGGACAGGGCGCTGTTATGAAGCTGGGTGACAACCTGAGCACCATGAATGTGGAGACCATTTCCACCGGTTCCCTGAGCCTTGACCTGGCTCTGGGCGTAGGCGGAATTCCCAAGGGACGAATCATTGAAGTCTACGGACCGGAATCTTCCGGTAAGACCACCATCGCACTGCACATGGTGGCAGAGGTACAGCGCCAGGGCGGCATCGCCGGCTTCATTGATGCTGAGCATGCACTGGATCCCAAGTACGCCAAGAACCTGGGCGTAGATATCGATAACCTTTACATTTCTCAGCCGGATAACGGTGAGCAGGCTCTGGAGATCGCCGAGACCATGGTCCGCAGCGGAGCCATGGATATCGTGGTGGTGGACTCTGTGGCAGCCCTGGTTCCCAAGGCAGAGATCGACGGAGAGATGGGCGACAGCCATGTGGGTCTTCAGGCAAGACTCATGTCTCAGGCTCTGCGGAAGCTGACTGCAGCCATCAACAACGCCAAGTGTATCGTGGTCTTCATCAACCAGCTTCGTGAGAAGGTGGGTGTGATGTTCGGAAATCCGGAGACTACCACCGGCGGCCGCGCCCTGAAGTTCTACTCCTCTGTGAGACTGGATGTGCGCAAGATCGAGACCCTGAAGCAGAACGGCGCCTTCATCGGCAACCGCACCCGTGTACGTGTGGTCAAGAACAAGGTGGCTCCTCCCTTTAAAGAGGCTGAATTCGATATCATGTACGGTACCGGTATATCCCATGCCGGTGATGTGCTGGATCTGGCTGTGGCCGAGGACATCGTCCAGAAGAGCGGCGCCTGGTACAACTATAACGGCGAGCGCCTGGGACAGGGTCGTGAGAATGCCAAGGCAGTGTTCCAGAACAATCCCCAGCTGTTGCTGGAGGTAGAGAACAAGGTCCGTGAGAAGAACGGTCTGGCTCCCCTGACCACCGACGGCGCCGAGCCTGAGGGACAAAGCACTCTGCTGTAAGAAAAGCATTTGAAATAAGGAGCTATCGAGATAGGAAGCTCCTGCGAAAGGATGTTCGCGCATTAAGAACCTCCTGCAGTAAACCTATGACCGAAGTCCCCGCGAAAGTGATTTCGCGGGGCTTTAGTCAGGACCGGCGGTGACGCCGTCCGATCAAATACATGAAGGAGGGACGGAATATGGAAAGCAGTGATTTTTCCAAGACTTCTGCGGGCGAGATGTGGGCCCCTTCCACGGAAATGGCAGCTTCCTTTAAAGTGGAGTCCCCCTTTCAGCCCACCGGCGATCAGCCGGAGGCCATTGATCAGCTGGTACAGGGCTTTCAGCAGGGAAACCGATTCCAGACCCTTCTGGGCGTCACCGGCTCCGGTAAGACCTTCACCATGGCCAAGGTGATTGAAAGACTTCAGAAGCCCACCCTGGTTCTGGCCCACAACAAGACCCTTGCTGCCCAGCTGTACAACGAGTTCAAGGAATTCTTCCCCAACAATGCGGTAGAGTACTTCGTCTCCTACTACGACTATTATCAGCCGGAGGCCTATGTGCCCCAGTCCGACACTTACATTGAAAAGGATGCTTCCATTAATGAGGAGATCGACCGGCTCCGACAGTCCGCCACCATGTCCCTCTTTGAGAGACGGGATGTCATCGTGGTGGCTTCCGTGTCCTGTATTTACGGTCTGGGTGACCCATCCGAGTACAGCGGCATGGCCCTGAGCCTGCGGGTAGGTATGGAGAAGGATCGGGACGAAGCGCTGAAGCGCCTCATCGAGATGCAGTACGACCGCAATGACATGGTCATGGAACGAGGCTGCTTCCGGGTCCGGGGAGATGTGCTGGAGGTCATGCCCGCGGCCTATGACAAAAGTGCCTATCGGGTGGAGTTCTTTGGAGATGAGGTGGACCGCATCACAGAGTACGACGTACTCACCGGAGAGATCTACGGAAACCGAAGTCATCTTATGATCTATCCCGCTTCTCATTATGTGACCTCCGCCGATAAAATGAGGCGGGCCATTACTTCCATTGAGGAGGAACTGGACGGAAGACTGAAGGAGCTTTCTCTGGAAGGAAAGCTGCTGGAGACCCAACGGCTTTCGGAGAGGACCCACTATGACATTGAAATGATGCGGGAGACAGGTTTCTGTTCCGGCATCGAGAATTATTCCCGCCACATGGAGGGCAGAGAACCGGGCAGTGCTCCTCTGACCCTTTTAGACTATTTCCGTGGCGATGATTATCTGTTGATGATCGACGAGTCCCATATGACCATTCCTCAGGTAAGGGCCATGTACCACGGAGATCAGCAGCGAAAGCAGGTGCTGGTGGATTACGGCTTCCGTCTTCCCTCCGCAAAGGACAACCGGCCCCTGAGCTTTAGTGAATTTGAGCAGCGCATCAATCAGGTGCTCTTCGTATCTGCCACACCGGCGGATTATGAGAAGCAGCATCAGGAGCTTATGGCGGAGCAGATCATTCGTCCCACGGGACTCATCGATCCTCTGGTGGAGGTACACCCCATAGAGGGACAGATCGATGATCTCATCGGGGAACTGAACAAGGTCATCACCAAAGGGCAGAAGGCCCTCATCACCACTCTCACCAAGCGCATGGCAGAGGACCTGACCCGGTATCTCAAGGAGGCCGGCATCAAGGTGAATTATCTTCACTCCGATGTGGTGACCCTGGAAAGACTGGAGATCGTCAGAGATCTGCGCATGGGTGTCTATGATGTCCTGGTGGGCATCAACCTGCTGCGTGAAGGACTGGACATTCCGGAGGTGAGCTTCATTGCCATCCTGGATGCAGATAAAGAAGGGTTCCTGCGCAGTGAGACGGCTCTCATCCAGACCATCGGCCGAGCCGCCCGAAATGTGGAGGGCCGTGTAGTCCTGTATGCGGATTACATTACGGATTCCATGCGCCGGGCCATGGATGAGACCAACCGAAGAAGAGAAATACAGAGCGCCTACAACGAGGCCCACGGCATTGTGCCACAGAGCATCGTGAAGAAGGTCCATGACGTCATCCGGGCCACCAAGCAGGAGGATGACCACCACAGCCGTAAGGCCGGACCGGAGGTGGATGCAGAGTCCATGAGCATCCCCGCTCTTGAAAAACGAATAGAAGAACTGAAGAAAGCAATGTACAAGGCAGCTGCGGAGCTGGAATTCGAGACTGCAGCCATCCTCAGAGACCAGGTGATGGAACTGAAGACCGCCCTGGAAGAGTTGAAACATGAGCGATAAAGAAAACATGATCCGGATCCGGGGAGCTAATGAGAACAACCTGAAGGATCTGAATGTGACCATCCCCAGAGACAAGCTGGTGGTGCTGACGGGACTCTCCGGCAGCGGCAAGTCCTCTCTGGCCTTTGATACCATCTTCGCCGAGGGTCAGCGGCGCTACATGGAGTCCCTTTCCTCCTATGCCCGCATGTTCCTGGGCCAGATGGAAAAGCCGAATGTGGAGAGTATTGAGGGACTTTCTCCCGCTATTGCCATTGACCAGAAGACCACCTCCAAAAACCCCAGATCCACCGTGGCTACCGTCACTGAGATCTATGACTACCTCCGGCTTCTCTACGCCCGCATCGGTGTGGTCCACTGCCCCTCCTGCGGGCGGGTCATTGAAAAGCAGAGCGTGGATCAGATGGTGGATACCGTCATGTCCTATCCTGCCGGGTCCCGGATCCAGCTGCTGGCTCCTGTGATTCAGGGAAGGAAGGGCCGTCACGAGAAGCTGCTGGAGAAGATGCAGAAGGACGGCTTCGTCCGGGCCTATGTGGACGGAGAGCTGCGCTCTTTAGATGAAGACATTGAGCTGGAGAAGAATATCAAGCACACCATCGAAGTGGTGGTAGACCGCCTGGTGGTGAAGGAAGGCATCGAAGGTCGTCTGACGGATTCCATAGAGACGGTGCTGAAGCTTTCCGAGGGCCTGCTCTATGTGGATAAGGGAGAGAAGGGTAAGGATGTGTTCAGCGAGAACTTTGCCTGTCCTTTCTGCGGAATTTCCGTGGCTGAGCCGCAGCCCAGATCGTTCTCTTTTAACAATCCCTTCGGTGCCTGTCCCGACTGTCTGGGTCTGGGTGTTAAGTCCGAATTCGATATAGAACTGCTGGTTCCCAATCCTACTCTGTCTCTGAATGAGGGGGCCATTGCCGCCCCGGGCTTTGGGTCCATTTCAAATTCAGATAGCTACGGCGGTAAGGTCATCCGGGAACTGGCTCGCTTTCACGGCTTCTCCCTGGATACTCCCTGGAACGAGCTTCCGGAGAAGTTCCGCCGCATCATCATGCACGAGGGAGATGATCATGTTTTTCGCATCTCCTATGAGGGACGGTACGGAAGCAGAGATTACGATATGAAATTCGAGGGTATTCTGCCCACCCTCAGGCGCCGGTACGATGAAACACCGGAGAGCTTCCGGGGTGAATATGAGAGCTTTATGTCCCATACTCCCTGTCCCACCTGTCAGGGAAGCCGGCTGAAGAAGGATTCTCTGTCTGTACTGGTGGGAGGTTTGAACATTTCCGAGATTACCTCCATGTCCATCAAGAAGGCCAAAGCTTTCTTCGATCAGCTCTATCTGACGGATCGGGAGATGCTCATCGCCAACCAGCTGCTGAGGGAGATCCGGGCAAGACTGAACTTTCTGAATAACGTGGGTCTGGATTATCTGACTTTGGGAAGAGCGGCCGGGACGCTATCCGGCGGCGAGGCTCAGCGCATCCGTCTGGCCACCCAGATCGGCTCCGGCCTTATGGGAGTGCTGTATATTCTGGATGAGCCCAGCATCGGACTGCACCAGCGGGATAATTCCAAGCTGCTGTCTGCCCTGCTGCGGCTCAGAGATCTGGGCAATACTCTGGTGGTGGTGGAGCACGACGAGGAGACCATGCGGCTGGCGGATCACATCGTGGACATCGGCCCCGGCGCCGGCATCCACGGAGGACGGCTGGTATGTCAGGGCACGGTGGAGGACATCTGTAACTGCAAGGAGTCCATCACAGGAGACTATCTCAGCGGCCGGAAGAAGATCCCGGTCCCCGAGAAGCGCAGGACTCCTGATGATCGGTGGATCCGTCTCCGGGGCTGCTTCAAGAATAACCTGGAAGGTACCGATTTTGACGTACCTGTTGGGGTGTTTACCTGCGTCACCGGAGTCTCCGGCAGCGGCAAGAGTACCTTCGTCAATGAGATCCTCTACAAGGCCATGGCCAGAGATCTGAACCGGGCCAAGGAGAAGCCGGGTCATTACGATTCCCTTACGGGACTGGAGCATCTGGATAAGGTCATCGTGATCGACCAGAGTCCTATCGGAAGAACTCCCAGGTCCAACCCTGCCACCTATACCGGTGTCTTTGATTTGATCAGGGATCTGTTTGCTTCCACCCAGGATGCCAAGATGCACGGTTTCAGCAAAGGACGATTCTCCTTTAACGTTAAGGGAGGCCGATGTGAATCCTGTAACGGTGATGGCATTTTGAAGATCGAGATGCATTTCCTTCCGGATGTGTATGTGCCCTGTCAGGTCTGCCACGGAAAGCGGTACAACAGGGAGACTCTGGAGGTCCATTATAAAGGCAAATCCATTGCGGATGTGCTGGATATGACGGTGGAAGAAGCCATGACCTTCTTTGAGAATGTGCCCCGGATCCGCAATAAGATCAAGACCATGCATGAGGTGGGTCTGTCTTATATTAAGCTGGGACAGCCTTCCACGGAGCTTTCCGGCGGCGAGGCTCAGCGCATCAAGCTGGCCACGGAGCTATCCAGAAAGAGTACGGGTAAGACCTTCTACATTCTGGATGAGCCCACCACGGGTCTGCACTTCGAGGATGTAAACAAGCTGCTGGATATGCTGCAGCGGCTGGTGGAGGCCGGAAATTCCGTGCTGGTCATCGAACATAATCTGGATGTCATCAAGACGGCAGATTACATCATCGATCTGGGTCCCGAGGGAGGAGACAAGGGCGGTAAGGTCATCGCCTTCGGCACCCCCGAGGAGGTATCCCAAGTGGAGGGTTCCTATACAGGCGCCTTCCTGAAGGATATTCTGTATCCGCAGGGAAATACATAAAGGACTATTGGAGGCATATCCGAAAGCTTCCCGGGAAACAAAAACTGAATCATGCGGATGATCCAAATGGATGGTTCCGAGAAAACCGGATGATGTATCAAATCAATAAACGACACGATCCCGAAAGGAGATCCTATGAAATATACTAAGCTGGCAGAGAAAGCCTTTGAGCTGGCAAAACAGCTGGCCTTTGAACTGGGTCACGGCTACGCAGGCTCCGAGCATGTGGTCTATGCTCTGGTGAGCATGGAGGAGAACTATGCCCGGGAGGTATTGCGCTCTGTAAAGGTTACGGCGGAGGAGGTAAGCGAGTTTCTGCGCCGCATGAATATGGAAGCGGCCTCTTCCCCGGAGGGGCCGGAGCAGGTGAAAGCTGCGCCTCAAATGGAGCTGCTGCGCCGCCGGTCCGAGGAATGGTGCAGCCGTATGAATAATACGGAGATGGGTACCGAACACATCCTTTTGGCTTTGCTGGATGATCCCAACCTCATGGGCACCAAGCTCCTGGCCTTCATGGGCGTTGAACTGGGGAATCTGTATCATCAGATTCGGCATGAACTGGGTATTCCTGAAGAAAGGGAACCTGTCATGCCCCAGGGAGGTCCCGCCGATGAGTTTGCGGATCCGGATAAGCGTTCCATGACCGAGCGCTTTGCTAAAGATCTGACTTCCCCTGAAAACCTGAAAAAGGCAGACCCGGTCATCGGCCGGGAGGAAGAGATCCAAAGAGTTATGCAGATCCTGTGCCGCCGCACCAAGAACAACCCTGCATTGGTGGGAGAGAGCGGCGTAGGCAAGACCGCCATCGTGGAAGCTCTTGCCCAGCGCATCGGAAAGGGTGAGGTTCCGGAGATTTTGAAAAACAAGCGGATCCTGGCGCTGGATATGGCTGCTCTGGTGGCCGGCACCAAGTTCCGGGGTGAGTTTGAAGACAGACTGAAAAAGCTCATGGAGGAGATCAAGTCCGACGGGAATCTGATCCTGTTCATGGACGAGATGCATACCCTCATCGGCGCCGGTAATTCCGAAGGCGCTATGGATGCCGCCAACATTCTGAAGCCCGCTTTATCCAGAGGGGAGATGCAGATGATCGGCGCCACCACCGTGGGTGAGTATTCCAAGCATATTGAGAAGGACGGAGCTCTGGCCAGACGATTCCAGCAGGTGCTGGTGGAAGAGCCGGACGAGGCCCAGACCCTGACTATTCTTAAGGGCATTGCAGACCGCTATGCCCGGCATCACGGAGTCACCTACACAGAGAAAGCTCTGGAGGCAGCGGTCCGTCTGTCCCATCGGTATATCTCCGATCGGTATATGCCGGATAAGGCCATCGATCTTTTGGATGAAGCCGGTTCCAGAGCCCGCCTGCGGCTGTTCAGGGAGCAAGATGAAGCCCGCAGCGCTGAAGGAGCTGTGTCTGCCGGGGATCTGCAAAAGCAGAAGGAAGAGGCCATTCTCCGGGGAGATCTGGCCGGAGCAGCTGCCATCCGGGAGAAGGAGAAGGCCCTGGAGCTTCAGCTGAAGGCTGAGACTGCAGATAATAAACGCGCCGGAAGAATGAAAGAAAAAGCCATCACTGCTGCTGATGTGGAGGATGTGGTGTCCCTCTGGACTGGAATTCCTCTCAGCAAGCTGGCAGAGTCCGATGCAGATCGTCTGGCTCATATGGAGGATCGGATCCATGAGAGAGTCATCGGACAGAATGAGGCGGTGGCCGCCGTGTCCAAGGCCATTCGCCGCGGTCGTCTGGGACTCAAGGATCCCAAGCGTCCCATCGGTTCCTTCCTGCTGCTGGGTCCCACCGGTGTGGGAAAGACAGAGCTGTCCAAGGCGGTGGCTGAGGTCATGTTCGCTCAGGAGGATGCCCTGATCCGAGTGGATATGTCCGAGTACATGGAAAAGTATTCCGTCTCCAAGTTTATCGGATCCGCACCCGGATATGTGGGATACGAGGAGGGCGGTCAACTCAGCGAGAAGATCCGGAAAAAGCCCTATTCCGTTATCCTGTTTGATGAGATCGAAAAGGCTCATCCTGATGTGTTCAATATTCTGCTGCAGGTTCTGGATGAAGGACATATCACCGACTCCAAGGGCCGGAAGGTGGACTTCAAGAACACGGTCATCATTATGACTTCCAATACAGGTGCCCGCAGCATCCAGAGCAATAAGCATCTGGGCTTCCGGGCGGGAGATACGGCTGCGGCAGACTACCGCCAGATGAAGGACCATGTGATGGAGGAGGTCAAGCGCACCTTCCGTCCCGAGTTTTTGAACCGAATCGACGATATGATCGTCTTCCACTCTCTGACGAAGGAAGAGATCGCGGACATCGCAGAGCTCATGTTCCGGGCTGTGTCCAAGCAGCTTCAGGAGTCTCAGCAGATCCGCATGGTGCTTTCCCCCGAGGCTAAAGAATATTTCTGCCGGAAGGGTTACGATCCTGCCTACGGCGCCAGACCGCTG
Source organism: Lachnospiraceae bacterium (assembly GCA_021442595.1). Taxonomy (GTDB): domain Bacteria; phylum Bacillota; class Clostridia; order Lachnospirales; family Bianqueaceae; genus RUG760. The sequence goes on from JABUST010000117.1 coordinate 32,334, forward strand.
CGCCGCCTGCTCCAGTCGGATCTGGAGGATCTGATGGCGGATGCCATCCTGGCGGGAACCATCCATGCCGGGGCCTCAGTCCTGGTGACAGTGGAAGAGGATAAGATCGCTCTGAAGGAAGTAAAAGAATAACGAATACGTATAACGAATATCATGGCAAAGGCTAAGACGGTTTATGTTTGTACCTCCTGCGGTGCAGTCCAGAGCAAGTGGATGGGGCAGTGCCCTGCCTGCAAGTCCTGGAATGTGATGGAGGAGAGAGAAGAGACGACTGCACCGGCTGCGGTTCACGGAAAGCCGGGAAAGACCAGGCTGGAGGGGCAGCTGCAGCAGCTCAGACAGGTGCAGAGCCGCAGAGATGACAGGATCAGCACCGGCATGGCCGAGATGGACAGGGTGCTGGGAGGCGGCATCGTTCGGGATTCCGTGACCATCATCGCTGCGAAACCGGGAGCCGGTAAGTCCACCCTCATGCTGCAGATGGCCCAGAACATTGCTCTCAACGGATGCACGGTGCTTTATGTCTCCGGAGAGGAGAGTGAGAGCCAGCTCAGATCCAGAGCAGAGCGCATTCTTCATACCATCGATGAGCATATCTGGGTCTATGCCACGGCCCATATGAACGAGGTGCTGACAGCTGTAGGGACCATGGATCCGGATCTGGTGATTCTGGACAGCATCCAGACCTTTTTCCTGGACGAGTTCACATCCCGGCCAGGAACTCCCACCCAGATCATGGAGTGCACCAATGCGGTCATGAAAATCGCCAAGGATCCTGTGAGACCCAGGGCAGTCATGATGGCAGGGCAGCTCACCAAGGAGGATGAGCTGGCAGGTGTCCGCTCCCTGGAGCACATGGTGGATACGGTGCTCTTTATGGAAGCGGATCCGGTGGAGGAGCTGAGAGTTCTTTCCTCCAGTAAAAACCGCTTCGGTTCCACCGGGGAGATGGGCTTCTTTACTATGGAAGAAAAAGGTCTGGAGCCCATTGATAATCCCTCCCGTTTCTTTATGACGGAGCGCAGTGAATTTGCCCAGGTCCATGGCAGTGCTCTTTCTGTGCTGAAAGAGGGGACCAGGCCCATGATCCTGGAGATCGAGAGTTTGATTTCCCACAGCTATACCCCTTATCCCTCCCGGATATCCGAGTGTCTCAGCAGGGATCAGATGGGAACTTTGATCTCCATCCTGGAGCAGCGAGGGGGCATTGCCCTCTATGACCAGAATGTAGTCATCAAATCCACAGGAGGACTGAAGCTGAATCAGCAGTCCGTAAATCTGGCAGTCATCATGTCCCTGGTTTCATCTGCCCTCAAGCGGACCATTGCCAACACCACAGTGTTCATCGGTGATGTGGGTCTGACGGGGGAACTGAAGAAGGTGCCTTCTCTGGATATGATGGTGAGGGAGACCGCCCGGCTGGGCTTTAAGAAGATCTACGTTCCCAAAGGGAGTCTTCGAAAGGAGACCTATGCCCATCTGGGAGATACGAAGTTGATGGAATGCGCTTATCTGAAGGATGTCATCCGGGGAGAATTCGGTGACTACCGGAAGGATTTTGTGGAGGCATAGCAAGTTCGATAGGAGCTATGCAGCAGTTCAGGGAAGGTAAGCAGGAGAGTTGCAGCAGTTGAGGGAGGAAGAATGGATACAGACAGCTTAAGAGCCAAAGAAGCCTTTCAGAAAATGAATTTTAAGGAGAAGGTAGTCTACCTGATCCAAATATACGGTGTGAAGGCGCTGATATTCATCGGTGTGGCTGTTCTGGTGCTGGATCTGGTGGGAAGAGCCACATGGAACCGCCCCGCGGACAAGGTGGTGGGCATCGGTATTCACAGTGAGGCCATCGACCAGGATCTGGTGGATACCCTGAAGGAGGACATCACCGCCAAATATCCTTCCTTCGTGGAGGACGGAAGGGAGTTCTATGTGTATTGGTTCTATTCCGGATATTCTCAGGATCAGGCGGAACAGAAGAATTCTACTGCGCAGAAGCTGGCGGGAGCCACGGCAGCCGGCCAGGTGGATGTGATGGTGGGAGATATAGAGTCTCTGGAGCAGGACGCCAAAGCCAGATACCTGATGCCTCTGACGGAGCTCTTCTCTCAGGAGGAGCTGGAGGCTTTAAACCGGGCTTTCAGCCTCACAGAGGAGGATGAAGTCATTCCCGGCGTCATGAACCTGTCCTTTGATATTGCCAATGACAACGGCAGAACGGCGGAAAGAGTCCGGGACGTTCCCTATCTTTTGCACATTGCAGGGAAAGAAGAGCTTCTGGACAATGTACTGATCTATGTGGACGGATATCTTGGCATCGTCAACGGAACCGAAAACCGGGAGGAGACCAGAAGCTTCATCTTCGCTCTGGCGGGAGATATTGCAGAGTAACCATGTGCCGGAAGGCAGGGATCCTCAGAGCCAACTCGGCCATGAGGGAGCATTCATACGATTTAAACTTCACTAATACAGAAACATCCCCGACTGCTTAGCAGTCGGGGATGTTTTGGTTAATGTCGAAGAATCGACCTTAAGTTAAGAAATCTATCATCAGAAAATGAACCGGCCCTTAGTAAACAACTCAGGCCAGATCTTCGCCGTTGGTGGCAATGACTTTCTGATACCAGTAGAAGCTGTCCTTCTTCATGCGCTTCATGGTACCGGTTCCGTCATTCTGTTTATCCACATAGATGAAGCCGTAGCGCTTGCGCATCTCGCCGGTGGAAGCGGATACGATGTCGATGGGACCCCACATGGTATAGCCAAGAAGAGGAATGCCGTCTTCATTTACAGCGGCCAGCATGGCTTCGATGTGGCTGCGCATGTAAGCGACACGATAGGGATCGTGGATGGAACCGTCTTCTTCTACCGTATCTGCGGCGCCCATGCCGTTCTCGACGATGAACAGGGGTTTCTGATATCGGTCATAGAGGGTATTCATGGTCACCCGCAGTCCCAGAGGATCAATCTGCCAGCCCCACTCAGAGGCCTCCAGGTAAGGATTCTTCAGGGAGGAGATGGCTGCGTTTCCGGGCTTCTTGTGCTTTTCCACAATTTCCGGAACTCCGGACATGCAGCGGCTGCAATAGTAGCTGAAGGAGATGAAGTCAACAGCGCCTTCCTTCATGACTGCCAGATCCTCAGGGGTGCAGTCCAGCTTTACGCCGGCCCGCTCCATGCGCTTCCATGCCCATACGGGATAAGCGCCTCTGGCCTGGGCATCAATGAAGAAATAGTTGTCCTTGTCGGCTTCCATGGCGGCAAAGACATCAACGGGGTTGCAGCTCCAGGGATTGTACTGACCTGCTGCCAGCATGCATCCCACCATGGAGCCGGGCATGAGCTCGTGGGCCAGCTTGACGGCCTTGGCGGAGGCGACGATCTCATAATGGGCTGCATTGTACTTAATGGACTCGGCGTCTTCTCCCTCGGTGAAGTACAGACCGGCGCCCATAAAGGGCATGTGCAGCAGCATGTTGATCTCATTGAAGGTGAGCCAATACTTGACCTTGCCTTTAAAGCGAGTGAAGATGACGGTGCAGTACTTAAGGAAAGCATCGATCATGCGGCGGTCTTTCCAGCCGCCGTACTTTTTGATGAGGGCGATGGGAGTATCGAAGTGGCAGATGGTTACAAGAGGCTCGATTCCGTATTTTAGGCACTCATCGATCAGGTCCTCATAAAACTTCAGTCCTGCCTCATTGGGAACGTCATCATCGCCATTCGGAAGGATGCGGGTCCAGGCCATGGAGAAGCGGTAGCACTTGAAGCCCATCTCGGCAAAGAGAGCAATATCCTCTTTGTAATGATGATACATGTCGATGGCAGTGTGGGCAGGATACTGGTAGCCTTCCTCGCAGTCCAGCATGATGCGCTGGCCTCTGCTGACAGGCATGCGGTCGGGACCGAAGGGGATCACATCCACGGTGGACAGTCCCCGGCCGTCCTCGTTAAAGGCGCCTTCACATTGGTTGGCAGCGGTGGCGCCGCCCCAAAGGAAACCCTCGGGCATTTTCATGACTTTACCTCCTTTTGGTTAGCGAAGGGCGGCAATGTGCTGCGCATAGGTGCCGCCTTCACGGAAGAGTGCGCTGGTTCCCAGGACGAAACCGTCGGCTCCCAGCTTGGACAGATCGTCGATGACCTGCGGGCTGCAGGCACCGTCTACCATAATTTTGAAACCGTATTTTTCTTTCAGCTTTGCCAGGCGGGCGATCTTGTCTCTGGTAAACTGAACGAATTTCTGACCGGAGAATCCGGGATTAACGGTCATTACCATAACATAATCGCACAGATTCAGGATCTCCTCGATGGAGGGGATGGATGTGTCGGGATTTATGGCGATGCCGGCAGAAGCTCCCAGTTCCTTGATGTGGGCAAGGGTCTTGACCACGTAGCGTTCGGATTCGGGATGAATATAGATGATGCTGGCACCGGCTTTAATGAACCACTCCACCTTGTTGGCGGGATTATCGATCATCAGGTGGCAGTCCACTGGTTTGGTGGCAGCTGCAGCAATGGCCTTGACATCCGTGACACCCATGGTGAAGTTGGGAACGAAGGTTCCGTCCATGATGTCACAGTGAAATACATCTATGCCGGCTTCTTCCAGCTGGTGGACGCTTTCTCTCAGGTTGCCGAAATCGGCGCACATCATGCTGGCGCAAAGAATCTTTTCCATTGAGTGCTCCTTATTCAGCGGCGTTCAGATGCTGGGTGTTTTCAATCTCGGAGATCATGTCCACGCGAACCTGATGACGACCTCCCTCGTAGGAGGCGTTCAACCACTCATCCACGATCATCTTGGCAGTTTCCACACCGATGACCCGGGCGCCGAAAGCAATGATGTTGGTGTTGTTGTGCTGTCTGGAAAGCTTTGCGGTATAGGGATCGGAGCACACGCAGGCCCGGATGCCTTTGACCTTGTTGGCAGAGAGGGAAATGCCTACGCCGGTACCGCAGATCAGAACACCCAGATCTACCTCGCCGCCGGCTACCATCTTGGCTACTTTATATCCGGAAACAGGATAGTTGAATCTGTCGGAAGAATCGGTTCCTACATTAATGACTTCGATTCCCTTGGCCTCAAGGTAAGCTTTGATCTCGTTTTTCATGTCCACGGCGACATGATCATTTCCGATGGCAATTTTCATGGGAGCGCTCCTTCTGCCGATGAACGGCATTTGATGATTTGTGAGCTGAGACCGGAGAAAGGATATATCCGGAGATAGATCCAATCCCTCGATCTCGGCAGGATGGACAGTTTATATCTCAGATTGAGAGTATCATTCATAGGACGGTTTGTCAATAAGGACGAAGCAAAATGTTTATTTAACATGTTTACATCCCGGGGAGGGATATGCTATACTGAAAGTATGAATTGCTTAAGGAGATGGACCAATGTCATCCGGTAAAAGAGTTTCCCTGCGAACTATCGCAAAAATGTGCGGTGTTTCTCCCGCCACTGTGTCCCGCATTGCCAATGGAAGCGGAGATTTCAGTGAAAAAACCAGAACGCTTGTGCTTGAAACCATGCGGCGTGAAGGTTATTTCAAAACAGAGGATAGTATGTCCGGGATGCCGGCCAGCGCCATTGCTGTTTTGATTACCGATATTTCCAATGAATACTTTGCAGCAATGCTGCCGGTGATTACGGATTACTTTACGGAGAAGAACCTTCGCACGGCCATTCATTTGTTGGGATCGGATTCCAGGAAGAATGCTGCCTTGCTCAAATCACTTCAGAGCAGTGGGGTTGCCGGTATCATAGTCATCGGAACAACAAGGCTGGATTTGACAGATGCCGGTGTTCCCAATGTGTATCTGGCCAGCTTTCCTCTGGACAATGAAAGCCGCCGCTATACTGTCCGTTCCGATGAATTCGTGGGAGGCCAGCTGGCAGCGCAGGAGCTGTTAAGACGGGGCTGCAAGGATCCCATCGTATTGTTCAACCGTTTTATTAACCCGGATATTTCCCCCAGGCTGCAGGGTTTTCTGTATGAGTTTGAGTCCCAGGGCATTAAGATTCCCCAGGAGAAGGTCTTCATGGCGGATACCAGCAAAACTTCCTTTGATTCAGCCAGAGATATGGTCTCCTATCTTTGGACTAAGGGAGTGCCTTTCGACAGCATTTTTGCCTGCAGTGACTGGAGAGCCTGCGGCGCTCTGGTGGCACTGCAGAGTATCGGTGTCCGGGTACCGGAGGATGTAAGCATTGTAGGATATGACGCTATTCATCTTTCCCGCTGCCTGAATCCGTCTATTACCAGTGTTCGTCAGAACGTTCCCAATCTGGCCCGGTCAGCTTGTGATATGCTCTGGAAGCTTATGTGCGGAGAAGAGCCGGAGAACCCAAATATTCAGATCCCGGTGGATCTTCAGATCGGACGTACAACTTGAGCTTCGCTGTTTTTCAATATACGGAGGGGATAAAGTAAACTTTTTTACCGCTTTTCCGGGTGAAAACACCCGGATCACATCCTTTCGATCGATTTTGTTGCTATGAACTCCCGGAAGTGTTGCATAAGTGTTTAGCTTCCCGGGAGACTTATTTTCTGTTGAAAATAAAGAAAAATGTGTTGACAATGGAAAGCGTGTGTGATATTTTGTGAAACAGAAAGGTAAACACTTTGGCCCGACATGGTGCAGTGTTGCATAAGTGTTTAATGGTGTTTACCTTCTGATTTTAAATAACGACAGCAGCGATACGCCTGTCAGAATGATGAGGAGAAAAGCATGACACAAGAAAAAGCAAATGAACTCGCTCTTGCGATTGTCGAGAAAGTCGGCGGCAAAGAGAACATTGCTTCCCTGACTCACTGTGCAACCCGTCTGCGCTTCAAGCTGGTGGACATGGATAAGGCCAGCAAGGAAGAAGCCGGCAAGATCAAAGGTGTCGCCAGCGCTATCGTAAGCGGCGGTCAGTTCCAGGTCATCATCGGCAATGAGGTCAATGATGTATTTGAAGCTATCCAGGCCAACACCGGTATTCAGGGTTCTGCTCTTAATGTAGTAGAGAAGGATGACCTGAAGGTTAAGAGCAAGGGAATGGATGTCGTGATCGATCTGGTCACCAGCATCTTTACTCCCATCCTTCCTGTTCTGATCGGCGCCGGTATGATCCGCGCTCTGCTTATGCTCTGCACTCAGTTCGGCTGGATGCAGGCTACCGATGGCACCTACATTGTTATCAACGAGATCTACAATGCCGTTTACTCTTTCCTGCCTGTTTACCTGGCATACTGCTCTGCTAAGCGCTTCAACTGCAACCCCATGATCGCAGTTGCTGTGGCTCTGACCATGGTCAGCTCCACGGTTCTGGGCGGCATCAAGGGAGAGAACGGACTACTCCTGCTTGGCATGAAGCTTTCCGCTCCTGCTCAGGGATACGGCTCCGGCATCATCCCCATCATCGTTACCATCTGGTTCATGAGCTATGTTGAAAAGCTCTGCACCAAGTTCATCCATCCTGTTGCCCGCAACATCCTGACTCCTCTGCTGTCCCTGATCATCACTGTTCCTGTGATGTTCCTGGTTTTCGGACCCATCTTCAGCACCCTTCAGTCCTGGCTGGGCGACGGATATACCGCTCTGTACAACTTCAGCCCCATCGTGACCGGTCTCATCATGGGTGGTCTGTGGCAGGTACTGGTGGTCTTCGGTCTGCACTGGGGTATCGTTCCTCTGGGAACCATCAACCTTTCCCTGTACGGCCGCAACACCATCAACGCTATCACCGGACCTTCCAACTGGTCTCAGGCAGGCGCTGCTCTTGGTGTAGCTCTTAAGACCAAGAACAAGGAGATCCGCGAGACTGCATTCTCCGCAGGTCTTACCGGTGTGTTCTCCATTACTGAGCCCGCTATCTACGGTGTAAACCTGAAGTACAAGACTCCCTTCTACTGTGGTGTCGTCTGCGCTACCATCTCCGGTGCTATCGCAGCTGCCGGTAATGCAGCCGCACTGGCAGGTGGCCCTGTAGGCATCCTGTCCTTCCCCCTGTTCATCGGCGAAGGCTTTGCATACTTCTGCGTGGCCATGGTCGTATCTCTGGTTGGTTCCGCAGTGCTGTCCTACATCACCTACAACCGCAAGAACGACGAGCTGTAATTCTCTATCAGACAACATAAAGACGGGAGCCTTCGGGCTCCCGCAAATAAAAAAGGGTTGTGATGCTCGCATCCTCAAGGTGTGTCCATCAAGACCCTTTTTCAATAAGTACATGATCCGGAGGCAGTTGTGAGTAACGTTGTACGATTGATCAGCGCATCTAAAAGCGATTTTGAAAAAATGACCCCCATGGAGCTCAAGGAATCCATCTTTAAGTCCGAGGGACGGGTCATCATGGGTCAGCACCTGCTGTTTGCCAGCGAGGGTCTGGTCAGAGGCGTCACCAATTCCGAGGTGATGTTTGCCTTTGGAGCCGATATGGTGCTCCTGAACACTATTGATCTGGATAATATGGAGAATAACCGGGGACTTCAGGGACTGAGCTATCAGGAATTGAAGGAGAGATGCGGCCAGCGTCCCATCGGTGTTTATCTGGGCTGCCCCAAGGCCGGCAGTGAGGATGGCGGAAAGAAAGCTCTGTACCGCCGGGAAGGTATGGTCTGCACCCCCGAGCATGTCCAGAAGTGTGTGGATATGGGTGTTGATTTTGTTATCCTGGGAGGAAATCCCGGCAGCGGCACTTCCATTTCCGATGTGATCGCCTGCACCAGGTGGGTCAAGGAAAAGTACGGAGATCAGCTCTTCGTCTGGGCAGGCAAATGGGAAGACGGCATCAACGAGAAGGTTCTGGGAGATCCTCTGGCCACATATGATGCAAAGGATGTGATCCGTCAGCTCATCGACGCCGGCGCAGACTGCATCGATCTGCCTGCTCCCGGAAGTCGTCACGGAATCAGTGTTCATATGATCCAAAATCTGGTACAATATGTACATACCTATAAGCCCGGAACTTTGGCAATGACTTTCCTGAACAGTTCGGTGGAGGGAGCCGATCCCGACACCATCCGTCTGGTTGCATTGATGATGAAGGAAACCGGAGCAGATATCCACGCTATCGGAGACGGCGGTTTTTCCGGATGCACCTCTCCTGAGAATGTTCATCAGCTCAGTGTGTCCATCAAGGGAAGACCCTACACCTATTTCCGCATGGCAAGCTGGAATAAATAAAAAGGAGACTGATTATGGGACTTTTTGACTTTCTGAAGAAATCCTCCGTACCGGCCAGTGTTCCCGTTGAGGAAGTTCCCGGTACCATTCTGCAGCCCATCGAGGGAAAGATCATCCCGCTGGCAGACATTGCCGACGGCGTTTTTTCTGAGGGTGTTCTGGGCAACGGCTGCGGCGTCATTCCTGCTGCAGAAGCTGTATATGCACCCATCTCCGGTACCATCAGCACGGTGGCTGACACCAAGCATGCCGTAGGTATCGAGGGTGACGGCGTGGAAATGCTCATCCATGTGGGACTGGAAACAGTCTCCATGAACGGTAAGGGCTTTGATGTTAAGGTCAAGGAAGGGGATCAGGTGAAAGCCGGCCAACTCCTTATGACCTTCAGTCTCAATGAAATGAGCAAAGCAGAAGGCGTTACGTCTACATCGGCCATCCTGGTTACCAATTCTGACGACCTGCCCTGCTGTGAGCAGCTGTTCACCGGAGACGGAAAAGTCGGAACCCCCATCATCAAGGTTAAATAATCTAAAAGGAGATACACCATGAAGGAATTTAGTTTTGCTGTGACCGATCCCCTTGGCATCCATGCTCGTCCCGCCGGACTGCTGGCTAAGCTTTGCAAGGGATTTGAAGGAACCACCGTTACCGTAGTTAAGGGTGACAAGGAAGCTAAGGCTTCTCAGCTGATGAAGCTCATGAGCCTGGCAGTAAAGAGCGGTGACACTGTTACCGTAAAAGTAGAAGGTCCTGCAGAGAACGAGGCTTTTGCCGCTCTGGAAGCTTTCTTTAAAGAAAATCTGTAATTTGAGCCTCCCGGGGAGTGCCGCAGCCCGGCGCTTCCCGGGGTTTTCTATTCCATTGAAAGGAGAAGTCTATCATGATCCTGATGCAGGGCAAGGGTGTGTCCCGAGGAGTGACCACCGGTAAGCTGTATTTTTTCAAACGTGTGGATACCACTGTGGAACAGCGCTCCGTTGATGATGTGGAGGCGGAGAAGGAACGAGTCAGACAGGCTCAGGAAAAGTCCATTGCGCAGCTGGAGGTACTGGCTGAAAAATGCCGCCGGGAAGCAGGGGACGAGGCAGCGGTGCTCTTTGAGACCCACGCTATGTTTGTAGAGGACGAGGATTACGTAGAGTGCATCAACACCACCCTGGAGGACGAAGGGTGCAATGCAGAGTTTGCAGTCCAGACGGCAGGCGAGCAGTTTGCCGCCATGTTTGCCGCCATGGATGATGCCTACATGCAAGCCCGGGCTGCGGATATCACAGATGTGACCCGCCGTATTCTCAACAATCTGATGGGTGTTGCAGAAGGAGGCATTGACTCCGATGAGCCTGTGATCCTGGCTGCAGACGATCTGGCTCCCTCTGAGACGGTGCAGCTGGATAAATCCAAGATTCTGGGCTTTGCTACTCAGGGCGGATCCGGCAACAGCCATACTGCTATTCTGGCCCGCACCATGGGAATTCCCGCTGTCTGCGGACTGGGAGATGCCCTGAAAAATGAATATGAAGGCCGTGTGGCATACATGGACGGTGAGACCGGTCAGGTTTTCCTGGATCCCGATGAACTGACGGCTGCAGGTCTGAAGACCAAATATGAAAAGCAGCAGGAAATGAAGATGCTGCTGCAGGAAATGAAGGGGAAAGAGGATGTGACCCTGGACGGAAAGCATGTGAATGTGTATTGCAACATCGGCTCTCCGGAGGATCTGAACGCGGTGCTTCAGAATGACGGTCAGGGCATCGGTCTTTTCCGCTCCGAATTCCTGTATCTTGCCTCCAATGACTATCCCACCGAGGACCAGCAGTTTGAAGCTTACAAAGCAGTGGCTGCCGGCATGAACGGCAAGCGGGTCATCATTCGAACACTGGATATCGGCGCAGACAAGCAGGTGGATTACTTCGATCTGAAGAAAGAAGAGAATCCGGCCATGGGTCTGCGAGCCATCCGTATCTGCCTGAATCGTCCGGAGGTGTTCCGCACCCAGCTCAGGGCTCTGTACCGCGCTTCTGCCTTCGGCAAGGTGGCCATCATGTTCCCCATGATCACTTCCGTATGGGAAGTGAAGGAGTGCAAACGGGCCTGCGCTGCTGTGATGAAAGAGCTGACGGAGGAAGGAATTCCCTTTAATCCGGATACGGAGATCGGCGTGATGATCGAGACTCCCGCTTCTGTCTTTGTGGCAGAGGACCTGGCAAAGGAAGTGGACTTCTTCTCTGTAGGAACCAATGACCTGACACAGTACACGCTGGCCTGCGACCGTCAGTGCAATGATCTGGGCAAGTTCTTCGATCCTCATCATCCGGCAGTTCTTCGCGCCCTGAAGATGGCAGCGGATGCTGCTCATAAAAACGGTATCTGGATCGGCATCTGCGGTGAGCTGGGAGCAGATATTTCTCTGCTTCCCACATTCCTCGCCATGGGCATGGATGAACTCAGCGTCACTCCTTCTGCGGTGCTGCCTCTGAGAGCGGAGATCCGCAAGTCCATTGCACAGACCTGCGACCTGAAGCTGCTGGAGTGCTGATACTAAGGCATATTGACAGATCCTCCTCCCGGGGTTATAACAGACCCCGGGAGTTTTTTGTTTGACGGCAAACAGACTTTCATATTAATTATATCTTCGGGAAAGGAGCTTTGACATGAACAGGAATGCAGATCCCATGCTGTATGTACACATTCCCTTCTGTGTGCGCAAGTGCCATTACTGTGATTTTCTGTCCTTTCCCTGCAATCATCCGGGCGGATCGGAAGAGATATCGTCCTATCTGGCTGCCTTGAACAAGGAGATTCTCCTGACGGGCAGAGAATCTAATGGGGGAGTCCTCTCATCCGTATTTGTAGGGGGCGGCACTCCCTCTCTGCTGAAGCCGGAGCAGTTTGAGACCCTGGGGGAAGCGATCCGCGAAGCATTTATATTAGAAAAAAGAACCGAGTGGACCCTGGAGGCCAACCCCGGAACCATCACCCGGGAGAAGGCGGCTGCCTGGAAGAAGGCGGGGGTCAACCGGATCAGTATGGGAGTACAATCCTTCGATGATGACCTGCTGCAGACCCTTGGCCGGATCCACCGCAGAGACGCGGTCTTGGAGTCCTATGAGATCCTCCGGGAGGCAGGCTTCGAGAATGTGAGCATGGACCTGATGTTCGGTCTTCCGGACCAGACCATGGACACGTGGAAGCAGACTCTGGAGGAGGCAGCGTCCCTGAAGCCGGAGCATCTGTCCTGTTACGGGCTGATCATAGAGGAAGGAACGCCCTTCTACGAAAGGCAGAAGGAGCTGGCCCTGCCGGAGGAGGAGACGGAGCGGGAAATGTATCACTATGCCATCCGTTTTCTGAAGGACCGGGGATATGCCCAATATGAGATATCCAATTTCGCCCTCCCCGGAGGGGAGAGCCGGCATAATACAGGCTACTGGCAGCGGAGACCTTACTATGGAGTGGGGCTGGGTGCCGCTTCCCTGCTGCCGGGAGATGTTCGCTGCAGCAATACCCGTAGTATGGAAAAGTATCTGCAGGTCCTGGGAAAATGTGAGGATAGCTGTGATCTGCTTGCCCTCATCCGAGAGAGTGTAACATCCCTCAGCTGTGCAGAGGCCATGGAGGAATTTATGTTCCTGGGCTTTCGCATGAATGAAGGTGTCAGTGAGGAGGATTTTCTGAGAAGCTTCCATATAGATATGAAGAAAGTCTACGGGAAGGTGCTGGAGAAGTATCATAAGGAGGGGCTGCTGCGGGAGCGGGAGGGACGCTGGTCCCTTACGGAGCAGGGCATCGATGTCTCCAATGTAATCCTGGCGGATTTTCTCATGGAGTGAGTCTGCACTCCCGCCATCTCCGGAGCCGGTGTTCCGCTTGGCCGCTGCGCAAGCTTCGTCAGCATTGGTCGATATGACATGGCGTAAAATCAATTCTGTTTGTGCTTTTCATTGCAAATGAACTTTGTATACACTATTACATAATGCTGCGCACAAAATATTTACAGTATTTCCATAATTTTGAGAGATTTTCATAGGCTGATTGCTTGACAATCAGGGAGAGGAGTGATAAATTATAGCAAGATGTTAGCACTCCTCTTTGTTGAGTGCTAACAGAAGCAGATGAAAGGGGAAACGTTATGCAGCTCAACGAACGTAAACTCCAGATCCTGCAAGCCATCATCATGAATTATCTGGAGACGGCAGAGCCTGTAGGCTCCCGAACCATCTCCCGTCACTTTCTGACGGAGCTGAGTTCCGCTACCATCCGGAATGAGATGTCAGATCTGGAGGAAATGGGTCTTATCGAGCAGCCTCATACCTCCGCCGGCCGTGTTCCTTCTTCTAAGGGATACCGCTTATATGTAGATGAACTGATGCACCGTCAGGAGATGGATCAGGAGCAGCTGGTTGTGGTGAGAGACATTTTACGGTCCAGAACCATGCAGCTGGATTCTCTTCTTCGGGAAATCGGTGATCTTCTGGCCACCTTGACCAAGTATACAGCGGTGGTGTCCATGCCTCAGATCAAGAAGGTGGAGCTGAAGCACATTCAGTTGATGCCTCTGGACGAGAAGACAGCCATTCTGGTGGTGGTCACGGACGGAAACATTGTCCGCAATCATATGATCCCGCTGCAGCAGCCTTTGCAGCCCCAGGAACTGTACTACATCTCCGATGTGCTGAACCGGGAGCTTTCCGGATTGTCCCTCAGCGCCATGGACCTCTCCCTGATCCAGAAGATCAAGAAGGAACTGCGGCTGGAGGCCGGCACCATGGATTCACTGCTGGATGCCATTAACGACACCCTTCAGTATGCGGATGATGTAGATACCTACACCGCAGGCGCCACCAACATCCTGAACTTCCCGGAATTCAGCGATATCGCCAAGGCCAGGTCCCTGATGGATTTCCTGAACGGAAAGGATCAGATGAAGTACCTCAGCGGCGAAAGCTCGACAGAGAAGAGTACCGGCAGCGGACTTCAGATACGTATCGGTAAGGAGAATGTGCCTGCCCAGCTTCATGACTGCAGCATCGTCACCGCCAACTACCGGTACAACGACCAGAACATCGGATCCATCAGCATTGTGGGTCCCATGAGAATGGACTATGACAGGGTGGTCTCTGCGCTGGAGAACCTGATGAAGGATTTCCCGGACCTGTTCGCAGGAGACATCCCGAAGATCATACAGGAGGATAAACATGACACAGAATGAACCCATGACACCGGAAACGGCGGAAGAGATTCAGGAAGAGATTCGTGAGGAGGCTCAGGTTGGTGAACAGGAAACCAATCAGGAGCAGACCCCCGAGACCCAGGTGGATCCCAACCTGAAGGCTGCCCTGGAAGCTGCAGAGAAATACGAGCAGATCAAGGATCAGCACCTTCGCCTGATGGCAGAGTTCGACAATTACCGCAAACGCACTACGAAAGAAAAAGAACAGAGCTTTGAAAGAGGTCAGCGCTGCGTGGTAGAGGCCATGCTTCCCGTGATCGACAATCTTGAAAGAGCCATCGCTGCCGGGGGCCGGGAGGAGGATCCCTTCGCCAAAGGTGTGCAGATGACCTATGACCAGATGATCAAGGCCCTGAACCAGATGGGTGTAGAGCAGCTGGAGGATGTGGGCAAGACCTTTGACCCCAACTTCCACGAAGCCATGATGCGGGTAGATGATGAAAACTTCAAAGAAGATGAGATCGTCGCCGTGCTGAGAAAGGGCTACACCATGAACGGAGCGCTCCTGAGAGCCTCCCTTGTAAAAGTTGCCAACTAATCGGCGCATAAAACAGTCATTCAACAGGACCGCATAAACGAAGCGCAAATAACGATGCGCTTATGCGACCCGCAAAAGCGGGGAAGTCCGAAACAAATAATCAACGGAGGAACAAATCATGTCTAAAATCATCGGTATCGACCTTGGAACCACTAATTCCTGTGTAGCAGTTATGGAAGGCGGACAGCCTACCGTAGTCACCAATCCCGAAGGAAGCAGAACCACTCCTTCCATCGTATCTTTCAGCAAGACCGGCGAGCGTCTGGTAGGCGATCTGGCAAAGCGCCAGGCTGTCAGCTACCCTGACAAGACTATCCGCTCCATCAAGCGTAAGATGGGTACTGCCGACCTGACCACTGTGGACGGCAAGAGCTATTCTCCTCAGGAAATCTCCGCCATGATCCTGACCAAGCTGAAGCAGGATGCAGAAGCTTATCTGGGTGAGACCGTTTCCGAGGCTGTCATTACCGTTCCCGCATACTTCAACGACGCACAGCGTCAGGCCACCAAGGACGCCGGCAAGATCGCAGGTCTGGATGTTAAGCGTATCATTAACGAGCCCACCGCAGCTGCCCTGGCTTACGGCCTGGACAACGAGCAGGAGCAGACCATCATGGTCTATGATCTGGGCGGCGGTACCTTCGATGTATCCATCATCGATATCGGTGAAGGCGTCATCGAGGTTCTGGCTACCAGCGGTGACAACCATCTGGGCGGCGATGACTGGGATCAGCGAATCATCGACCATCTGGTTTCCGAGTTCAGGAAGGCAGAGGGCATTGACCTGACCAACGACAAGATGGCCATGCAGCGTCTGAAGGATGCAGCCGAGACCGCTAAGAAAGAGCTGTCCAACATGACCACCACCGATGTGAACATCCCTTACATCACCGCAACGGAGGACGGCCCCAAGCACCTTTCCGTTCGCATCACCCGCACGGATTTTGAGCGCATGACCGCAGACCTGCTGGAGCGCACCAAGGTTCCCGTAACCAACGCCCTGAGAGATGCAGGCATCTCTGCTTCTCAGCTGGGCAAGGTCCTGCTGGTAGGCGGCTCCACCCGTATGCCCGCAGTGCAGACCATCGTAAAGCAGCTCACCGGCAAGGAGCCCTCCAAGGCGCTGAACCCCGATGAGTGCGTGGCTATCGGCGCAGCCATCCAGGGCGGTAAGCTCTCCGGTGAAGCCGGTTCCGGCGACATCCTTCTGCTGGATGTCACTCCTCTGACCCTGAGCATCGAGACGCTGGGCGGCGTGGCTACTCATCTCATCGAGAGAAACACCACCATTCCCACTAAGAAGAGTCAGGTATTCTCCACCGCAGAAGACAACCAGACCGCAGTAGACATTCACATCGTACAGGGTGAGCGTCCTCTGGCCAGAGACAACAAGACTCTGGGACAGTTCCGTCTGGAAGGCATCCCCGCTGCACGTCGGGGTGTTCCTCAGATCGAGGTTACCTTCGACATCGATGCCAACGGTATCGTGAATGTTACCGCTAAGGATCTGGGCACCGGCAAGGAGCAGAAGATCACCATCACCGCCTCCTCCAACCTGTCCGATGCTGACATCGATAAGGCTGTGAAGGAAGCTGAACAGTATGCTGCCGAGGATAAGAAGCGCAAGGAAGCCATCGACGCTGTGAATGAGGCCGACTCCATGGTAATGCAGGTGGAGAAGTCTCTGGAAGAGCTGGGCGACAAGGTGGATGCAGGCGACAAGTCTGCCATCGACACTGAGCTGGGCAAGCTGAAGACTTTGGTGGAGAAGTACAAGAACAACGCCAACAACATGTCTGAGGCCGAGACCGCAGAACTGAAGAACCAGACCGAGGCTCTCACTAAGGCACTGCAGTCCATGGCTGAGAAGCTGTACCAGGCCGGCGGTCCCCAGGGCGGCATGGGCGGACAGGGCTTCGAGGGCGGCTTCGGCGGAGCCGGCGCTCAGGGCGGCCCCCAGCAGGATGACGGCACCATCGACGCAGATTTCAAGGAAGTCTGATTTTAAGAAAGTCTAAGGAAAAATGGCAGATAAACGAGATTATTATGAGGTCCTGGGCGTCAGCAAAACTGCGACGGAACAGGAAATCAAGCGGGCCTACCGTCAGCTTGCCAAAAAGTATCATCCGGACGTAAATCCGGGTGATAAGGAAGCTGAAGAGAAGTTCAAGGAAGCAGCTGAGGCCTACGGTGTTCTGAGTGATCCCGACAAGAAGGCAAAGTATGACCAGTTCGGTCATGCTGCCTTCCAGCAGGGCGGCGGCAGCGGCTACGAGAACATGGACTTCAGTGATATCTTCTCCTCCTTCGGAGATATCTTCGGTGGCTTCGGCGGTTTCGGAGATATCTTCGGCGGCGGCTCTCGCAGAACCAACCCCAATGCACCCCGTCAGGGCCGGGATATCCAGAGCCGCCTGAACATTTCCTTCAAGGATGCAGTGTTCGGCACTAAGGAAAATCTGGAGGTTGCCGTCTATGAGACCTGCCCCGAGTGTAACGGCACCATGGCAAAGCCCGGCACGCCCATCGACACCTGTGCCACCTGTAAAGGCTCCGGTGTTCAGACGGTACAGATTCAGAGCCTTTTCGGTCCTGCCATGAGCCAGAGAACCTGCAGTTCCTGCGGAGGAAACGGCAAGTTTATCCGAGAGCACTGTTCCAAGTGCAGCGGCTCCGGCAAGGTGAGGATCAAAAAGACCTATGAGATATCCATTCCTGCCGGCATTGATGACGGTCAGTCCATCCGCCTCAGCGGCAAGGGCGAGGCCGGTGTCAACGGAGGTCCCAACGGTGATCTGTACGTGACCGTGTATGTTCAGGATGATCCCGTCTTTTCCCGGAAGGGCTGCGACCTCTTCCGCACTATGAATGTGTCCTTTGCCCAGCTGGCTCTTGGCTCTAAACTCCAGGTGGAGACTATGGATGGTACTCTGGAGTACGACCTGCCCTCAGGTACGGCCTCCGGCGCCCGGTTCCGCATGAAGGGTAAGGGTGTTCCCTACCTGCGCAGCGCTTCCCAGCGAGGCGACTTGTATGTCACCGTGAATGTGGAGATTCCAAAGAAGATGAATGAGAATCAGAAGCAGAAGCTTCGGGAGTTTGCCGAGGCCATGGGAGAAGGAAACGGAAAAGAAGGAAAGAGCGGACTCTTCCGCAAGAAATAATAGTGAAATCTATGCTCCGATAAGGTATACTTGTCGGAGCATCGTTTTTACAGGAGAAATCTATGGAATACCATAAAATAACCGTACATACCGTCACCGAGGCTGTGGAAGCCCTGAGCTACGAGTTCCTGGAGCTGGGCTGCGGAGGTGTGGAGATCTTTGACCCCAAGGACATTCTGAACCAGGATAAGGAGCCCACCGCCTGGGATTTTATTGATGAAGACCTTTTGAAGGACCTGAACCGGGACGAGGTGCTGATGCGCTGCTACTTCTCTGTGGAAGTGCTGCCTACCCCCGCCGCTTTGGAGGATATGCTGCTGAAGATCCGGGCCGCCATGAGCAACATCAGTCAGTTCCTGCCTGTGGGTACCGGGGTCATCGACACGGATTCCGTCTTTGAAGAAGACTGGATGAATGCCTGGAAGAAGTACTACAAGCCCTTCCGTCTGGGACATCATATTTTTGTGGTGCCCTCCTGGATCGAGGCAGAGGGGGAAGAGGGAGACATCCGGCTGAACATTGACCCCGGAATGGCCTTTGGAACCGGCACCCATGAGACCACCTCCATGTGCATGGCCATGCTGGAGGACCATGTGGAGGCAGGCTCCACGGTATTTGACATCGGCTGCGGCAGCGGCATTCTGGGCATCGTGGCTGCCAAGGTGGGAGCAGGAAAGGTCATCGGCTCGGACCTGGATCCCAACGCCGTGCTGGTGGCTAAAGAAAACGTTGAAAAGAATGACGTAGCGGACAAGCTGACCATCTACCACGGAGACCTGACAGAGATCGATGCCTACAAGGATCTGAAGGCAGATCTCATCGTGGCCAACATCATTGCGGATGTAATCATTCTCCTGGCCTCTAAGATCCGTCCCTCCCTGAAGGAAAACGGGGTCTTCATATCCTCGGGCATCATCAAGGAGAGAAGAGAGGATGTGGAAGAGGCCCTGAAAGCCAACGGCTTTGACATCCTGGAGGTGGCCGAGAAGGGAAGCTGGGTCTGCATTCGTTCTGTAATGCGATAAGTTTTGATTTCGGAGAATAAAGCTGCAGGAGTTCTTTTCTGATGCAGGAGAAAACTAAGCGGCCTAAACATCCTGATTTTGCAGAAGACATAGCTGTAGAGGCATCTGCAGCTATCTGTGTTTTAGCGAGAGCAGAGGAGGGAACACCATGCCGAAGTTCTTTATTACCAGAGAAGATGTACAGGGAAGCTACATCGTCATCCGCTCCGACGTGCACCATATCGTGAATGTGCTCAGGAAGGGGGAGGGGGATGTGATCTCTGTATGCGACGGCGCCGGCACGGATTATGAGTGCCGCATCATGCAGATCGCTCCGGGAGAGGACAGTCTGATCTGTCAGATCCTGGACCAAAGGCGCAGCAGTACCGAACCTCAGGTGGAGATCACGGTCTATCAGTCCCTGCCGAAGGGGGACAAGATGGAAACCGTCATCCAGAAGGGCGTGGAAGTGGGCGTCAGCCGGTTTGTGCCCTTTTATTCCGAGCGCTCGCTGATCCATCTGGATGAGAAGAAGGCCCAGCAGAAGGTCCAGCGCTGGCAGGGCATCTGCGAGGCGGCGGCCAAGCAGTCCGGCCGGGGATTGATCCCCACGGTGGAGGAGGTCCATTCCTTCCGCCGGGTGCTGCAGGAGGTCTCTTCCTACGACCTGCCCATTCTCTTTTATGAGAACGCAAGGGATGTGTCGCTGAAGAAACTTCTGACAGAATATGAGACGGAGAAGGGCGTTCCTGCCCGGGTGGCCATGTGGATTGGCCCGGAGGGAGGCTTTTCCGAGGCGGAGGTGCGGATGCTGAAGGAAGCCGGCTGCCGCCTCTGCGGTCTGGGAAGCCGAATCCTGCGGACAGAAACCGCAGCCCTGGCGGCCTCGGTGATGATCCTGTATCATTTCGACCGGTAAGTATATACAGCATTTCGACCAGTAAATATATATAAGAGGAATCAATGGAACATTATTTAGACAACGCCGCCACTACGAGACCCTCCGGCGGCGTCATCTCTGTCATCCGGCAGGTGCTGGAGGAGGATTGGGGAAACCCCTCTTCTCTGCACCGGAAGGGCCAGGAGGCGGAGAAGTACCTTCGAAGATCCAGGAGGCAGATCGCTTCGGTGCTGCTGACGGGGGAGGAGAGCGTTTTCTTTACCTCCTGCGCCACGGAGAGCACCAATACCTGTCTGAAGGGAGCCGTTTATAAGCAGCGCCACGTGGGCAAGCACATTCTTACCACCCGGGGGGAGCATGCGGCCACCTATGAGGTGCTGAAGGTCCTGGCTAATGAAGGCTTCGAGATCCAAGAGATCGATAATGACGAAACCGGCCGAATCCTGCTGCAGGATTTGGAGGCGAAGCTGAGACCGGACACGGCTCTGGTGACGGCGATCCATGTGAACAATGAGACCGGCGTCATCCAGCCCGTGAAAGAGATGGGCAAACTCATTAAGGACAAGGCGCCCAAGGCTCTTTTTCATGTGGATGCCACCCAGTCCTTTGCCAAATATGCTTTGTTCCCGGATAAGTGGGGCATCGATATGATCAGCGCCAGCGCCCATAAGATCAACGGGCCCAAGGGTGTGGGTCTTTTATATTTGCGCCGGGGGCTGCAGATCCCTGCCCTTCTGGCAGGCGGCGGCCAGGAAAACCGCTTCCGCTCCGGCACCGAGAATGTGCCCTTCATCGCAGGCTTCGGCCAGGCGGCGGAGGAGATGTGGAAGGACCATGAAGCCATTACCGCAGGAATGCAGGAGATCAAGCTCCATCTGGTCCATCGGCTCCTGACGGAGCTGGAGGGAGTTACAGTGAACGGACCGTCTCCGGAAGACGGGGCCGCTCACATAGTGAACGTCCGCATTGACCGGGTGCGCAGTGAGGTGCTGCTCCACGCCCTGGAGGATGACGGGGTGTATGTCAGCTCCGGCAGCGCCTGCTCCTCCAATAAACCTATGGAAAAGAGCCGGCCTCTGGCGGCCCTGGGGCTCAGCGCAGAGCAGATCGACAATTCTCTCAGAATCAGCTTCGGACGCTTCAGTGACATGACCGATGCGGATGCCTGCGTGGACAGCATTCTGAAGAATGTGCCTGTGCTTAGGATGCACAGAAGAAGATAAGCGGCAGATTTAAATACCGAAATGGCAGGATATTCCTGTGCTTGCAGAGCTGATAGCTATTCAGAAAGACGAGGAAACATATATGCAGAAAGGCATTCTCATCAAATACGGTGAGATCGTTCTGAAAGGAAATAACCGGGTTCAGTTTGAGAACCGACTCATCAAGGACATTCGCATTGCCCTGAAGGAAAAGGGCCGACCCTCCATATCCAAGGAGCAGGGCCGTCTGTTCATCCAGGCTCCCGAGGGGGCAGGGGAGGAGTGGACCGAGGAGATCACGGAGCGGCTCACCAAGGTCTTCGGCATCATCGGCATCTGCCCTGTGGATGTGCTGGATGATGACCGCATCGAGACTCTCTGCAGCGGGGCTGTGGAGTATGTGAAGCGGGAGTTCGACCGACCCTGTACCTTCAAGGTCATCGCCCGGAGAGCGGATAAGCACTATCCCATGAACTCCATGGAGATCGGCGCCAAGGTGGGAGAGGCTGTTCTTTACGGTGTGGAAGGCTGGAAGGTGGATGTGAACGATCCCCAGGTGAAGCTCTTCGTGGAACTGCGCAGCCGGGTGTATGTGTACGGCAAGGAAGTGAAGGGTCTGGGAGGACTGCCGGTGGGGACCGGCGGCAAAGCCACTTTGCTTCTCTCCGGCGGCATCGATTCCCCTGTGGCCGGATGGATGATGGCCAAGCGGGGCATCCAGCTCAGCGCCGTGTACTTCCATGCCCATCCCTTTACCTCCGACAGAGCCAAGGAAAAGGTGCTGGAGCTGGCCCGCCTCCTCACCCCCTGGTGCGGTCACATGGTGGTCCATGTGGTCCCCTTCACCGCCATTCAGGAGGAGCTGCGCCGCTCCTGCCCGGAGGAGCTGTTTACGATCATCATGCGCCGCTTTATGATGCGCATCGCCCAGTCGGTGGCCAGGCGCTGCGGGGCAGGGGCTCTGGTGACCGGAGAATCTCTGGGGCAGGTCGCCAGTCAGACCATG
>JABUST010000182.1 GCA_021442595.1 Lachnospiraceae bacterium
ATCTGGTTCCTTGCTTTGGAACTGTTTATCTCTTGGATGGTCTTATGATACCGCAGGTCCACAGAATCCGCAAGCATGCTCCGTCACTTTCCATAATATTTATATCAAAATTTGCATTTCGCTGTGTATTATGCACAATATTTCGTTCGTTTCACTCAAAATCAGGATTCATACCTTCTTTTGAATGACTACGTCCTCATGACTCTCTTCCTTTCCGCCGGCCTCTTCCGGCTGGCTTCCGTACAGATACAGTTCTCCCGTTTTGGCCCGGTGTTCTTCTTCAATGGCCGCATAGTGCTGCTGGGTGGTGTTGACGCTCTTGTGTCCCAGGGCATCTGCTACCAGGCGAATGTCGCCTGTGGCATTATACAGGGCAGTTCCGTAGGTCCTGCGAAGGGTGTGGGGGTGCAAAGTCTGTCCTCCCTGAAGCTCCAGGTTGGCATCTCCGTACTTCCTGAGCATTTCTTCCACAGACCTTACCGCCATGCGTTTCTTTCTGTTAGACAGGAACAGGGCAGGCTCCTCCTTACCTTTTTCCAGATAATTGGGCCGCTCTAAAGAGATATAGTCCGACAGAGCCTTCCGCACATCTTCGTTAAAGTACACCTGCTCCACATTTCCTCCCTTGCGGACCACGGTGATGTTGCCTACCTTGAAATCAATATCCTGTATATCCAGGCCCACCAGCTCCGACACGCGGATGCCGGTACCCAGAAAAAGGGTCACAATGGCGGTGTCTCTCAGCTGGGAACGAACGGTGAAAGCATTGGACCGGTCGGATCCTGAATTGCTCACCTCCACGCCATGGAGCAGATCGGACACATCGTCCTTATTCAGCCGCTTGATGCCCTTTTCCTTAATGGAGGGCTTCTCTGCGGCTTCCACCGGGTTGGCCTTCAGAGCCTTGGTAATGGTCACTTCATACTTAAAATAACTGGACAGGGCGCTGAGGGTCCGCTTGCGGGCGGCGGCGCCAGCCCCCTTCTTTTCCACCAGATGGGCCTGATACTCATCGATGTCCATGTATGTCAGATTCTCAATGCAGGAAAAAGGAATATCCTGCTCCTGCATATCCTTGTACAGAGGATTGGCGCTGCGAATATATTTCATGAAATTCAGCAGCTCTCCGGTATAGGCCAGGCAGGTCCGGATGGCCTTACTGTTGACGATGCGGTTGATGTAGGCCCGCATGTACCGGGGCAGCAGGACCTTCTGGCTCTCCAGCTTCTCCCGATATTGCCGGTTGGTTTCTTTATAGTAATCCGATTTAAATTCAGCCATGCTCTTCCTTCCCGTTCTTCAGCAGTCTTTGTACATCCTTCGTCAGTTCCGTCACCACGCAATTTCCCGTCAGGTTGCTCCAGTGTTCCTTCAGGGGGGTCCCCCGAATGAGGCTCATGAGGGCGCAGTTCATGCACCCGTGCCCGGACACCAGAACGCTTTTCCCCTCCTCCAGAGCCGGGAGAAGCTCTTCCCTGAGAAAGCTCTCGCAGCGGGCATAGAGCTCCTCAAAGCTTTCGCCCCCTTCCAGCCTGGTGTAATGGACCGGATCCTGAAACAGAGGCGTGACCGGGTGATCCTGCACCGTAAAATAATCCTTCATGCCTTCATAAATGCCAAAGCTCATCTCCATGAGCCGCTCGTCCGAGACGATGGGGACCCGGTCCTCTCCCAGATACAGCTCCGCGGTCTCCAGGGCACGCCGCAGAGGAGAGCTGTAGCACAGGTCAATATTGACCCGGCTGTTTTTTCCTGCTTTCCGGGCCATGTCCCGGCCGGCGTTGCTCAGAGGAATGTCCGTCTGCCCCTGCAATTTGTGTTCTATATTCCAGTCGGTCTGACCGTGGCGGATAATATACAGCTTTCCCGTCATGCTGTCTTCTTTCTGTCCTTGAATAAAAGTGCAGCCGCAAAGCACACCATACCCAGACAGGGAATGGTGATCATACCCATGCCTGCTCTCAGGCTGACATTTTCTGATACCGCGCCAATGATGACCTGCATGATGATGTTGGCCAAACTGGCCACCGGCAGCATCACTCCCATGCCGGCGGGCGTCATCATGTTGCCCGCATCGGAGACGGCGGTGGGGTTCAGTCCCGCTATGCTCAATGCAAAGGCAAAGAGCAGCAGGGGCGATAGAATCTGTCCGCTGAACAGCATCATACCTGTGTAAAATACAAAGCAGCCAATACTCATCAACAAAAGGACCCGGTGTTTGTTCTTAACGGGGAACACAAAGGCAAGCAGGAAACGGACTGCCAGCATGGTGCCCCACATGATGCTGACGGTAAAGGGGCTGACAGCGGGACTGATAAGTCCTGTGTCCTTGAAATAGGTGACCACCCATCCGCTGACACTGGATTCGGTACCGTTCTGACAGAAAATCAGACCTGTAAGCAGCCAGAAATGTCTGTTCTTAAGAAAGCTCCAGTCGATGGCTTTTCGTTTTTCCTTCTTGCTGTCCTCCAGGGGAACGAAAGCAAACAAAAGCCACAGGACAAGACCCAAAGTGGCCAGCACGAAGATGCCCGCCATGGAGGAGATCCTTCCTGCCAGCTGCAAAATGAAAGGGGACAGGAAGGCGCCGCAGGCAAAGCAGCCATGCATGAGGTTCATGCCCTTTGTTCTGTCCGGGACATGGTCCCCCACCAGAATGGTGCAGGTGTTGATGGCGCAGCCCTTGGCCAGACCCACCATGAGGAAGCCTCCCAGAAGGGCCGCCACAGCGCCGGTGAGCCCCATAAGGGCGTAGCCTACGGCATAACCTGCTCCCAGAAGGAGAATGGTGGCCCGGGTGCCCAGGGCCGCAGGAAGAAGGCCCGTGAGAAATCCGGCGGCCAGATTTCCGATATTGAACAGTGACAGCAGGGTCCCCATGAGTTCATAGGAGAAGCCGTATTCGGCTTGCAGCTGCGCCACCACGATTCCGGTAGAAACGGAGCAGAGTCCGCTGAGAAAGAAGGATCCCATTCCTGCCTGGCTGCAAAATTTGTTTTGTTCCATAATGTGCTCTGTGTACTTTGATCTCAGGTCGATATTCCGGTGATGGGAATCTGATGTTCATGACCTTTCGATAGTTGCATAACAGACATCGTCATGATCGCCATCGGTCAATGGCCGCGCCATCCCCATCAAAGGAATTATAGCACAAAAAAGAACGGCAGGGTTTTCTCTGCCGTCCAAATTACACTCTCAATCTTTTTAGGAGGATCTGTCCTCTGCGTGGGTACCACCATAAGATGATATCCTCAACAACAGACATCATCCATAAGATGACGCCATCAAATGATGATGCCGCCGATCGATGACATCATCCGTAACCTTCCTTATCCCTCGATAATATTATCTTCGGGGATGATGAACCAGGCCAGCAGATAGGCCAGAATGCCGGCTCCGGCGAACAGGGAAACCACAGCCCACAGCAGACGGACCACTGTCACATCCACATTGAGGTAGTTGGCAACCCCTGCGCATACACCTGCGATCATCTTGTTGCCGGTAGAGCGGTACAATTTCTTATCCATAGTTTTTTTCTCCTTTCAAAATTACCAGATGATAAAGCTGAGGACACCCAGCACCGCCAGTATGACCAGAGCCGGAATAATCAGCCCTGCAACCACCATAACCACAAGTGCGATGGGCAGGAAGATCAGACGGAAGCAGATTTTGACTGCGCCCCAGGCCATCTTCAGACAAATCCTGATCAATCGGCCGAAGATACCGATCATCAGAAATACAAAGAGCAGATACAGTATCATGTCGCCACCTCCATTCTTCAGAGTTCAAACCCACAGCCTTATTCATAAGCTTCTGTTTCGTTTGTTGGTGACATTATACGTCACCGACTTCATTGTTTTTACCTTCTGCAGAGGAAAATAAAAAACTTATTTCCCTCCTTTGGGAAAAGGAAAAGCTCCTCAGGTCGTAATTCCCGCCTGATGAAGGAGAATAGTCCTCTTGATAGATCGGCTTTCATCCCGGGCTATGAGCACAGGCCGGAAACCCAAGCTTATAACCGAGGTTATGATCTTGTGCTTGCGGCGCAAAATCATAGCCTTGCTTTCACACCTTTGGTCTTCCTTTTCAGCAGCTTGATCCTGTCAGCGGAATATTCCTTTCCTCCATATTCAAAGGGAGAGGATGCGCCGGACACAGGTACGGCCATATCCAGCTCATCCCCGTCGTTCAAAGTTATGAGGATCGCTCCCATGGTATTTCTGAGCTTGGGAGTGATCTCTGCCTGGTCCAGCCGGGCGAAGAAGCCTGCTGCGGTGTGCAGGATCACCTGGGCCTTCTCATTGAAAACAAAGACGCTGAGGACCCTTGCCCCCTCCTTCAATTTAGTGGCATCGCTGATTTTCCGGCTGATGTCAAATTCACTGAAGGGGACAGCCTTGGCCAGACCATCTGTGGTGATGAATACCAGATGACCTTCCCCGCTGACCGGGAACAGTCCCACCAGATTCTCGCTGCGGCTGTCGTAGCCGGAGATATTATCCAGAGGCTGCCCTTTATCCCGCAGCTTACCTGCGGGAATCTCCGAGGTCTTAATGCTGTACATATGACCCGTATCCGTGAAAGCCACCACCTTACTGCGGTTGGTGGTATGAATGACGGACTTGAATTCCGTATCGCAGGCCTCTTTGTTTTTCTCATAGACAGCTGCATCAATAGAATGAACATAGGCGAAGCGATCCATAAGGACCACCACCTCCGTCTCCGGCTCCTCCACCACCTCGATTTGGGCAGGTGCCTCCGTGGTGATCAGGGTCTTTCTGTCTGTACCGTAGGTATCCCGGATGCGGAGCAGCTCATCCGCAATGGATTTGAACATGACCCCATCATCCGACAGCATCAACTCCAGATGATCGATCTTCTTTTTCAATTCCTTCTGCTCGCTCATGAGGGCTTTGATCTCCAGACCGATGAGCTTGGACAGACGCATTTCCAGAATAGCGGTAGCCTGAGCTTCACTGAAACGGAACTTTTCTGCCTGGCTTCTGGCAATCTTGGTCTTGATGTTGATGCCTTCCGTATTGCCGGTCAT
The DNA here is from genome assembly GCA_021442595.1 of Lachnospiraceae bacterium. Lineage (GTDB taxonomy): Bacteria > Bacillota > Clostridia > Lachnospirales > Bianqueaceae > RUG760. The sequence goes on from JABUST010000182.1 coordinate 5,051, forward strand.
GAGGCATTTCTTTGCTTGGGCCACGTTGGAGGAGCCTCTGAGTACGGCGATGATGGTGTCGATGACATCCACCGCCAGGATCAGGCCGTCCACCACTTCGGCTCTGGCCCTGGCCTTTCCAAGCAGATGCCTGGTCCGACGGGTGGTTACCTCGTACTGGAAATTCCAGAAGGCATCCAGCATATCCTTCAGGGACATGATGGCGGGCTTCCCGTCGGAGATGACCAGGTTGGAAACCGGGAAGGTGTCCTCCAGCTTGGTCTTCTTGTACAGAATATTCTTGATGCGCTCTGCGTCCTCATCGGCTCCGTGCTTCAGCTCCAGGACCAGACGGATCCCCTCCCGGGAGGATTGGTTGGAGATATCGGAGATCTGGGTGAGGATCTTGCTCTCCACCAGAGAAGCCACATCCAGAAGAAACTTCTCGATGCCCTGCCCCACCATAGTATAGGGAATCTCCGTGATGACCAAGGCGCTTTTTCCGCCCTTCATTTTTTCGATCTCTACCTTGCCCCGGATGCGGATCCTGCCTTCACCGGTTTCATAGATGTCCGCCAGTTCCTCCCGGTTGGCCACAACGCCTCCTGTGGGGAAGTCGGGCCCCTTGAGTATCTCCAGCAATTCCTCGGTGGAAGCCCCCCTGTGCTGTTCAAAATACAGTGCGGCATCAATGGTTTCCCTCAGGTTGTGGGGGGGGATACTGGTGGTCATGCCCACGGCAATACCCTCGCTGCCGTTGATGAGGGCCATAGGCAGCTTGCAGGGCAGCACAGAGGCTTCATTCTCCGTGGCATCAAAGTTGGGGATCAGATCAATGGTATCTTCCTTCAGCCCCTCCAGATACACATCCTCGGTAAATCTGGTCAGACGGGCCTCCGTATATCGCATGGCGGCGGCTCCGTCTCCTTCTATGGAACCGAAGTTTCCGTGGCCGTCCACCAGGGGCACATTCCCCTTGAAATCCTGAGCCATGACCGTCATGGCGCCGTAAATGGAGGAGTCTCCGTGGGGGTGATACTTACCCATGGTGTCTCCCACGATGCGGGCCGACTTTCTGTAAGGCTTATCGGAAGCAGTCCCCAGCTCGCTCATGTCGTAGAGGATTCTGCGCTGGACCGGCTTCAGACCATCCCGGACATCCGGTACGGCCCTGGACACGATGACGCTCATGGAATAGTCCAGGTAATTTTTGCGCATGGTCTCCACAAAATCCGCCTCGATGATCCTCTCCCGGGTCTGCTCCAGGTCCAGCTGCAGCTGTTCGTTCTTTTTCTTGGCCATTCTATGTTCCTATCCTTTACACATCCAGCGTAGCTTCCAGGGCGCTCCCGAAGATGAAGTCTCGGCGGGGCCCCACCTCGCTGCCCATGAGGAGCCCTGTGGTCTCGGAGGCCAGCCGGGCATCATTGATGGAAATCCGCTGCAGCACTCTGGTCCGGGGATCCATGGTGGTCTCCCTCAGCTGTTCTGCATCCATCTCTCCCAGACCTTTGTAGCGCTGGAGAGTAAAGTTCTTGTGGTTCTTTCTGTATTTCTCCAAAGCGGCGTCATCATAAAGATATTCTCCCTCGTCGCCACCGGAAAGATTGCTTTCTTTGCCGCGGCTGCTTCCTTTGGCCGGGATGACCTTGTACAGGGGCGGCATGGCCAGATAGACATGTCCCGTGGTGATCAGTTCCGGGAAGAAGCGGTAGAACAGGGTCAGGCAGAGAGTGGAAATGTGAGCACCATCCACGTCTGCATCGGCCATGATGATGATCTTGTCATAGCGCAGCTTGGAGATGTCAAAGTCATTGCCGTAGCCCTCGCTGAAGCCGCAGCCGAAGGCGTAGATCATGGTCTTGATCTCCGCATTGGCCAGGATCTTGTCCATGGAAGCCTTCTCCACATTCAGGATCTTGCCCCGGATGGGCAGGATGGCCTGGTACATTCTGTCTCTGGCCATCTTGGCGCTGCCCCCGGCGGAATCTCCCTCTACGATGAAGATCTCGCACTTAGAGGCGTCCTTGGATTCGCAGTTGGCCAGCTTGCCGTTGGAGTCAAAGGAGAACTTGCTCTTGGTCTGGAGGACGGAGCTTCTGGCTTTTTCCTCAGCCTTTCGGACCTTGGCGGCCTTCTCGGCACAGGACAGCACAGCCTTCAGGTCCCCCAGATTTTTATCAAAGTGGAGCTGGATCTTGTCTCCGGTGACCTTAGCCACGGCCTTGGCCACCTCCGGGTTATCCAGCTTGGTCTTGGTCTGCCCCTCGAAGCGGGGATCATGGACCTTGACAGAGATGACGGCGGTCATGCCGCTGCGGATCTCGTTTCCTGTGAAGCTCTGGTCCTTCTCCTTCAGCATACCGATCTGCCGGGCATAGGAGTTCATGACCTGGGTATAGGCGGTCTTGAAGCCGGTGAGATGTGTGCCACCCTCGGGGTTGGATATGTTGTTGGTAAAGCCCAGGACAGTCTCGTGGAACTCGGTGGTGTACTGGAAGGCCACATTCACCTCTGTGCCCTCAAAGCTGCCGCTGAACTCCACAATATCTCCGATCTTCTCCTCGTTTTTAGTCAGATCACGGATGAAGCCCGTGAGACCCTCCGGTTCGTGGAAGGTGACCGTTTCCGATGCGCCCTTGCGCAGGTCGCTGAATACGATGGTGAGAGCAGGATTCAGATAGCAGGTCTCATGGAGCCGGGACTTAATGTCCTCCGCTCCGAATTTGGTCTTCTCGAAGATCTCCGGATCCGGGGCAAAGGTAATTCTGGTACCGGTGACGGCGGCGGGGATCTTTTTGCGCTTGGGCAAAAGTCCATCCACCAGCTCCTCCACAGGGATGCCCCTCTCATACCGGTCATGCCAGATATATCCGTCCCGGGAAATCTCTACGTCAAAATAGGCGCTGAGGGCATTGACCACAGAGGAACCTACGCCGTGAAGACCGCCGGCCACTTTATATACATCGTTGTCGAACTTGCCTCCGGCATGGAGGGTGGTGAACACCAGACGGGCGGCGCTCATGCCCTTGGCATGCATGCCTACGGGAATGCCCCGTCCTTCGTCCTCCACGGTGCATCCTTCGTCATGAAGGGTGACCCGGATGGTGCTGCCGAAACCCGCCAGATGTTCGTCCACGGAGTTGTCCACGATCTCGTAGACCAGGTGGTTCAGTCCCCGGGTCCCGGTGGATCCGATGTACATACCGGGTCTCACCCTGACCGCCTCCAGCCCCTCCAGGACGGCGATGGCTTTTTCGTCGTACTTTTTATTAGCCATTAGTTCATCTCTTTCTTCAAAAATCTCACGGTTGGCTGATCATCCACATGATCGCCGATGATCTTCTCCATCCAGATCATGTGATACCAGCGGCCGAACTTATACCCGCAGTTGGAAAATCTCCCCACCAAGGTGAAGCCCATGTGTTCATGAAATTCCGCGCTGGTCCGGGTAAGGTACTCATCCTCCTGCTCCGGATATCCGATGCAGGCATACATGTTGACGATGCCCATGTCCCTGAGGGCAGCTTCCAGAGCCTCGTACAGCTGTCTCCCGGCTCCCCGTCCCCGGAGCTCCCGGTCTATATATACGGTGGTCTCCACGGCCCAGTCATAGGCTGCCCGGGTCTTGAAGGTCCCGGCGTAGGCATATCCCACAGGCCTTCCCTCCAGCTCCGCCACCAGATAGGGATATTTCTCCATGATCTTTGCCATACGGTCTCTGAATTCCTTTACGGTAGGCACCTCATATTCGAAGGTGATGACCGTATGCTCCACATAATAGGCATAGATTCTTTGCAGCGCTTTTGCGTCCTCCAGAGAGGCAGGACGAATGATGACGGAAGTTTGTTCCATTATTTATTCTCCATAGAGCCCGTAGGCCCGGTCATGTTGAGCAGATCTTCCATGCTGCCGGCATGCTGTCAGGTTACGGCAGGTCTATTGCAGCGCCCAGTACAGCTGCAGGATCCCGTATAGGACCAGGATATGAGCCGGATAGAAGCCGTAGCAGAACCTGCGGAACCAGGGAGCATCATACCCTTTCCGGCCCTTGTAAAGCCAGATGGGGATTAGGGCAAACACCGCTAGGGTCTGGCGGGCGAAATAGATGTCCAGCCCGAAAACAGTCACCTGATAGGTGTAGCCGGAAATGCCCTCTTCGCAGATGAGATACAGCAAAACCAGCTGACCCAGAAAAACAAAAATGTTTTTGGTTCCCCCCTCCGGGTCTCTCCGAAGGAAATAAAACACGAATACCATCAGCACCCCGAAGCCGTAGTAATCCACCATGGTCACCATGCCCAGGATCCAGCCCAGAGCGATGGCCAGCAGGGACACCAGGGCCGTGAGCCAGATGCGGTTCAGACTCCGGGCCTTCTCTATGCCCATCATGAGAAGCAGAGCCAGCACAAAGGTCCATAGCACATTCTGGTCCATGGGATAGAAGACCGTTCCTCCCATCATGAGATTGAAGGGGATCTCGGATATGATGGCGCAGGTCACCAGCCGCAGCAGATATTTCCAGCGGTTTCGGGTATAGTAGAAGCCCTCGGCAATCATAAAGGCAAAGATGGGAAATGCCAGCCGGCCGATGCAGGTCAGCCATTCCCACTGAGGGAAGAGAGTGGCCCAGCTGTGGTCACAGAGCATAAAGACCATGGCCAGCACATGGAGTCCAAAGGAACTGAGGCCTCCGACCTTCTCCTTAACAGGTGCAGTCGGCCTCATCATGCTTCCTCGCTGTGGACCATCAAATGGATGATCTCATCATCCGTGGCCCGCATGCCGTCTCTGGCCACCATGCTGACGGCCTTGATGGTGTTCTCCACACCCTTGACAATGATGCCGTCGCCGCCATAGAACTGGCTGTCATGAGCATACATCTGCCATCCCAGCAGACCGGCCTCCACCGCAGAGGCGATTTTGGCGGCGCAGCTGGCTTTGGCTCCGTCACAAATCATGCCGGAATTGATGGCAAGGGCGTTCACGATGGTATGGGAAATTTCCTTTACACCGCCTCCGTAAAGGAAGCAGATGCCGGCTCCGGCTCCCACCCCGGCGCTGGTGGCGCCGCAGTAAGCGGAAAGGCTGCCGATACCGGTCTTTAAGTGGATGGTCACCAGATTGGACACCACAAGAGCCCTAAGCAGCAGATCCTCGGAGACATTGCATTCCTTGGCATAAATAATAACGGGAATGGAAGCGGTCATGCCCTGGTTTCCGCTGCCGGAATTGATGACCACCGGCAGCTCGCAGCCGTTCATACGGGCATCGGAGCCTGCAGCAGCCCAGGCCTTGGCCCGGTTCTGCACGCTGTTTCCGTAGGAGCGCAGCAGGATCTTGCCCACGCTGGCACCGTACTTTTCCTCCAGTCCCACAGAGGCAATGTGCATGTTGTAGTCGATCTGTCTCTGCAGGGTCTCCCGCACATCCACCAAATCAACTTCCTGCGCGAACTCCACAATCCCTTCTACGCTCAGCAGCTTCCGGTTCTCCGGAGGCTGCACAGCCTCATCGGAGAAGGCGATGCTCCGCAGCACCTCCCCGTTCTTCTCAATGCGCACCACGTTGGTGTGGTGGGCCACGATGCGCACAAAGGCAGACTCATCCCCCCTGCCGAACACTCTGACCTGCAGATCGAAGGGACACTTGGCAGTGGATTCCGCAATGGTAATGTTCTTTCTTTCCAGATATTCCTTAAGATCAATAAGCTGGGCATCCGTCACCTTGGCGATGACCTCCAGCTCCGCATCCGCATCACCGCAAGTGATGCCGGCTGCCACAGCTGTTGCCAGCCCCTTGCGTCCTCCGGTGTTAGGCACGATGACACTCTTCACATTCTTGATAATGTTGCCGCTGACTGTCAGCTCCACCCTTTCAGGCAGAGAACCCAGCACCTTCCTGGCAAGGGCTCCGGCGTAAGCCACGGCAATAGGCTCTGTGCATCCCATGGCGGGAACCAGTTCCTCTTTCAGAATGTCAACATAAGCATCATAAATCTGTCTGTCCATGACGACCTCTCTTCTTTACACAATTTCTATGTTTGCCCCGCCCTTCCGGGCCCCGGAGCGTTCATTTGCGAAACCATAGTATATCTAGTGTATTATGCTACTTTTGGCCTTTTTTTTCAACCTGAACTCCTATGTTCTTCCTCATTCCTAACCTGGAGAAAAGGTGGTATAATAGCATGATTAAAATAAAGGAGCGTATCCCGCCTTCCCCGGGCGGGTCACAACAAGCATATGAAAATCGCAGTTACTTATGAAAACGGTTCCGTCTTTCAGCATTTCGGAAAGACCCGGGAATTCAAGCTGTATGAAGTAGAAAACAATGCCATTGTATCCACTGAGATCACCGGAAACAACGGCGCAGGCCACGAGGCCCTGGCAGAGCTGCTGGCAGATCTGGGCGTGGAGGTCCTTATCTGCGGCGGACTGGGACAGGGTGCCCGGGATGCTCTGACAGATGCAGGCATTCAGGTCTTTTCCGGCGCCGCAGGCGATGCAGACGAAGCTGTTGCCTGCTATCTCAGCGGTGCACTGGAGTCCTCCGGCGTAAACTGTGACCATCACGATCACGAAGAGGAAGCCGATGATGACGAAATCCCCGAGGAAGAGGGCTGCGGCGGATGCGGCAGCTGCGGCGGCGGATGCGGCGGATGCTCCGGCTGCGGGGAGCCCGAGATCATCCTGGAGGGCAAAAATGCCGGCAAGCTGGTAAGTGTCCATTACCGGGGCACCCTGAACGACGGCACCCAGTTCGACTCTTCCTATGACCGGGGAGAGACCCTGGACTTCCTCTGCGGCGCAGGCATGATGATCGCAGGCTTTGACAAGGCCGTTGTGGACATGGAGGTGGGTCAGGAGGTAGACATCCATCTGTCTCCCGAGGAGGCCTACGGCCCTGTTAATCCCGCTGCCATCTTCACAGTTCCCCTGGCTGCTTTGGCCGGGGCCGAGAAGCTGGAGGTAGGCGCTCAGATTCACCTTTCCACCGGCGGCCGTCCCTTCCCCTGCAAGGTCACGGATAAAACCGAGGAGTCCATCACCTTTGACGCCAACCACGAGCTGGCCGGTCAGGAGCTGAACTTCCACATCCTTCTGGTGGAGGTACAGGAGTAAGCTATCTCCCCTGCCCTCTCCTCATAATAAGCTGCTCCGTTCAAACCAAAGGGAGACTTAAGCTCTTCCGGAGACTATACTTTTCCGGCCATAGCAAAATCCCCGAAGCCTTTTCAAGGCTTCGGGGATTTTCTGTATATTCATTTGTCTTCCGTTTATCTGCTCCGTTTACCATTCACGGGTTCTCTCTGCTTATATTCCTCTGACCTCATCTCGGCCAGCGCAGAGGATCGCCGTCGGCAGCCCCTCTGTACAGGTCGGAATCGTCGGAGTACACCAGTCTGAATTGATAGTAGGGTACATACTGTGGAGGATTAAACCAGGTTCCGGTTTCTGTGTCGATATTTTCCGCATATCCACCCAGGGTCTCAATGCAAAACCCGAAGTCCTGACCCAGCATGGGAGACCACTTCATATACGCGGCGCTGGCACAATCGGCTCCGGCAGGGAAAAAGTTCTCACCGTAAATAGCCCGGATGGCCTCCTGACCCACATACATCCAGATGTGGCCCACATTGCCTACCACCACGAAGATATCCCCGGGCTTCAGATTGTCCCGGCTGATTTCAGAACCAACGGCAATCAACTCCCATTGGTCGGAATTTTTCATATAGTTGTACTGGGTGATTACATTCCCCATGGGGAAATCATCGTCTGTGCCGGACCAACGGACAGCAGTACCTACGCCTCTATCGCAGGATTGATAGATAACGCCGAAGTCTCCGATATTATCTCTGACAGTGCGGTACAGCTCGGTTCCGTTATTGTTCAGACCCATTCCCTCCACAGGGTAAGAGATGGACACCATGGCCAGCTCCAAGGTGGAATTATCATATGTGAATTCCCGGATGACCCGGTGGTGATCCAGACGCTTAATGAGAAGCTCCATTTCCGAAGCCTCCCCGCTGTCATACTCCCAGGCAGAAAACCGCACCATCCAGGAACGGGCTGCCTGCACATAGGAATCAAGCTCAGCATCCGGTTCCAGCCCCATCCATTGGGTGCAGAACAGAGTCACCGCCTCCTCCAGGGTCAGGTTCTTTCCGGACCATTCCCCCAGAACTTTGCCAAAGACCGTGCTTCCCGTGGGCGCCGGGCTTCCCAGCAGAAAAACAGCATTAAACTCCGGAAGATACCACTGCCCATCCACCATGTAATCGGCGGCTTCCAGAAATTCCTGAGCCCGGAGTCCCCGCCACCGGCCGATGCCCAAACCGGGATACAGCCCGTCAGTGCCTTTGTACGGCTCCTCGGGATGCAACTCGTTCATGGCCCTCAGCAGGCCAATGATGACGTTCTCCGTATAGGCGTTCAGATCCTCCAGAGCAGCAGTTTTTCTCTCCCCTTCCGGATTCATGGTCTCACCCGTAATCATTTCAACAGCAGAAGGATCCAGGCCGGTCCATTCTGTAAGACCTCCCAGTACCGCGGCAATGGCCTCCGGGCTCATCCCGCGGCTCTTGCCTGTATTCCAGATGATGCGGGCCATCTTTTCTGCGCATTCCCTGTCGTCGCTGTCCTTAGCATATTCTGATGCGATCTTTGAATCTGCACTGACCGGCATACTCCCCGGAACAGCCATGGTCAGGACCAGACAGAATATCAGGAAACAGCGCCCTGCTTTGTGAAACAGCCAATGATGCGGCAAATCCATATTTTTCCCCATTTCCCTTGAAAAGTTACCGCGATTGTATCACAGTATCCATAGGAAAAACAGAGAAAAACTACACAAACCGTCTGTTTTGTCTAAAAAAGATTACTTTTGAAGGTTCCTCTCAAACCGCTCAAAATATCCTACCAGCTCTCCCTTTTCATTGCGCACGGGATTCAGATACTTCCGCTCGTTCTCCACGGAAACACCCAGATAGATCTCATTTCCGTGATTCTTGATCTTTTCCAGTGCCTTCAGCATCATGGCCTTCGTCTCCGGGGAATGGCAGTCGAAAATGCTCTTACCCACCAGCTCCTCATAACCTCTGACCTCGTAGTAATGATACCGGGCCTCCTTGTTCAGATAACGAATGATATTATCCGTGTCGCAGAAAACGATGCGGTAGGGAATGCTGTCCAGGATTAATTTATAAGTTTCTTCGTTGGTCATGGTGATAACAGCCTTGGGGCTATCCTCTCTTTCAAGTAATCTACTGCGCTGAAAAGTCATCGACCCTTCCGCACCCGGGGCACCGTATGGATGGCCCCTCCGCAAAGCTCCTCCAGAGCTTCGCCAACGCCTTCATTATAGGTGGGATGGGCCCGCATTCCCTTCAGCAGCTGCTCCACGCTCATGTGGTTGGCAATGGCCGTCACGAATTCACCGATCATATCCGTAGCCCGGGCGCACATCATCTGGGCTCCCAGGATCTCATGGCTGCCCTCCCGGGCCACCACCTTAATGAAGCCACGCTCCTCGTGGGTGATCAGGGACTTGCCGTTGGCGCTCATGATAAACTTGCCCACCTGTACCGGAATGCCTGCCTCGGCAGCCTCATCCTCCGTCATGCCCACGGAAGCGATCTCCGGATCCGTGTATACGCAGCCCGGGACCGTATTCAGCGAAATGCCGGGTTCCTCCCCTGCCAGGATCTCCGCTGCCGCTATTCCCTGAGCGCTGGCCAGATGGGCCAGCTGCATGCCGAAGATCAGATCTCCGATGGCATACACGCCCTCCATATTCGTGCGGAAATGGTCGTCCACCACCACTCTGCCCCGCTCCATCTGAATGGAAACATCCGGGGCGAAAAGGCCTTCCGTGTTGGGCTTTCTGCCTACAGCGCAGAGTACGTACTGCCCTGCAGCCTCGCATTCCTTCTCCTTCTCCATGTAGCGGCACACATAACCGCCGTCCCTTGCTTCCACTCCCTGCACGGCAGCGGAGGTATGGATATCCACTCCCCGCTTCTTCATAATCATCTTCAGATTCTGGGAGATCTCCTTATCCATGTTGGGAATCAAACGGGGCTGTGCCTCCAGCACCGTCACCCTGCATCCCAGATCCGCATATACCTGAGCAAACTCACAGCTGATGACACCACCGCCTATGATGACCAGGCTTTCCGGCATTTCTTCCAGGGCAAAGAGTCCGTCGCTGGTAAGAACTCCCGGCAGATCCATGCCGGGCAGAGGCAGCATGATGGGCTGAGAGCCGGAGGCCAGAAGAACATTCTTGGCCTCATAGACCTCTTCGCCGACTTCGTTTTTCACATGAACGGTTCGGTCTGCATGCAAGGTTCCTTTTCCCTTCAGGACGGTGATCCCTCCTGCCTTCAAAAGCTGCTCGATGCCGCTCACCAGTTTTTCCGTAGTCTCTGCCTTGTAAACTGTAATCTCCGAATAGTCAAAAGAAACATCACCCACGTGGATGCCACAGCGTCCGGCCTCTTCCCTGGCTTCTCTGTACAGAGAGGCCGCATGGATCATGGCCTTGGCGGGAATGCATCCTCTGTTCAGGCAGGTGCCGCCTACCCGGATCTCTTCCACGATGGCCGTCTTAAGGCCCAGCTTGGCAGCCTTGATGGCAGCCACATAACCTCCGGGGCCTGCCCCGATGACGATCAGATCAAACATGATATGTACCTCACAACTCTATGGAATTCAGATACTGAAGTATGTCAGAAAGCATGATGCTCTCTTTCTCCCCCTCGGGATGGATCCGGCGCAGTGCTTCTGCCATGACTTCTTTCTCATAGGAAACACCCTTAAGGACCGGAGGGATCTTCTCCTCCAGCCGCCCGAAGAGAGCATCGGAATACATGGCAGCGTCACAGATGACGCCTCCATTAACCTGCAAGAGGAGCTGAATCTCTCCCCAGGGAAAGCGGGTGCCGATTTCGCTTTCAAAGGATATCTTCCTGCCGAAGACCCATTCCCGGGACGCGTATTTCTCCGCCAGCGCGTGGATGACGTCCTCATCGGCTTCGGAAATGGAAATGGTTTGAAGGGGGAGAGCCTCTTCCGAGGAAGCCCCCAGACAAGAGAAGGCCTCCCGCAGGGCCTCCTTCAGACCTTCTATGGTCATATCCGGAGAAAGATTCCCCAGGTTCACCACCCGGGAACGCACGGAGGCCACACCCTTGGAGCGCAGCTTATCTCCGGATACGTTCAGATATTCCGACAGCTTTGACAGGTCTACCTGTACCATGAGGGTACCGTGGTGGCAGCAGTTCTCCGTTCCCTTATGGAAGGCATTCCCGGAAAACTTCTGCCCTTCTGCCTCCAGATCATTGCGGCCGGTGATGCGGGCCTCAATGCCAAAACGGGAAACAGCCCGGCAAATGACCTTTAGATTTCGGGTCACGTCATAGTCCTGCTTTCCCGTAATAAATGTAAAATTCAGATTTCCGGTGTCGTGGTAAACCGCCCCTCCGCCGGAAAGCCGGCGGGCAATATACCCGCCGGCCTTTTGAATTGCCTCTATTCGGCATTCTTTCCATGCGTTCTGGTTTTTTCCGATCACCACGGTATTCCGGTTTTGCCAGAGATACAGAATGCTCTGACCCTCCCCGCACCGGTTCAGGAGAAATTCCTCCATGGCCAGATTATAGTAAGGGTCCGTCACTCTGCTCTCTGCGTACAGCAGCTCCCGGATCATGAATCAATCAAATTTGTAGCGAAGCACAGGATTTCTGGCAGCTCCCACCTCGTCCATACGGGTCACGGGAGTTGTCACGGGAGCCATGTGCAGAGCTTCCGGATCTTGGTGAGCCTTCTCATAGAGATCCCGGAATACGCTGATGGCATAGTCCATGGTTTCCTTGGACTCGGTCTCGGTGGGCTCCACCATGAGCGCCTCGTGAACGATGAGGGGGAAGTACATGGTAGGCGGATGGATCCCGAAGTCCAGCAGTCCCTTGGCAATGTCCATGGCGGAGATGCCGGTCTCGTTCTTCAGAGGATCCAACGTCATGACGAACTCATGCATGCAGACTTCGTCATAAGCCATGGTGTACAGATCCTTCAGCTGATTCATCATGTAGTTGGCGTTCAGTACCGCATTCTTGCTGGCCTCAGGAATACCCTCCTTGCCCAAGGTCATCATGTAGGTGAGGGCCCGAACCACCACCAGGAAGTTTCCGTAAAAGCTCTTCACCTCGCCGATGCTGTTTTCAGCCTTGTACAGGCTCAGCTCCTCTCCCTCTGCCACCCGGTAGGAGGGCAGGAACTGAGCCAGTTCAGCCTTACAGCCCACAGGTCCGCTGCCGGGACCGCCGCCGCCGTGGGGGGTGGAGAAGGTCTTGTGCAGGTTCAGGTGGATGACATCAAAGCCCATGTCTCCGGGGCGCACCACGCCCATGACTGCGTTCAGGTTAGCGCCGTCATAATAGCAAAGGCCACCGCAGCTATGGATGATCTCCGTGATCTCCAGAATATTCTTGTCAAAGAGACCTACGGTGTTGGGATTGGTCAGCATGAGGCCGGCAGTGTCCGGTCCCACAGCTTCTCTCAGCTTGTCCAGGTCTACGCAGCCATCCTCCCGGGAGGGGATGCTGACCACGGAATAACCGGCCATGGCCGCGCTGGCAGGGTTGGTGCCGTGGGCGGAGTCAGGAACGATGATCTTGGTGCGGGCCTTGTCGCCTCTGCTCTCATGGTAAGCCTTGATGAGCAAAAGTCCGGTGAACTCACCGTGGGCGCCGGCTGCAGGCTGCAGAGTCATGGCGTCCATGCCGGTGATCTCGCACAGATACCTTTCTGCAGTCTTCAGAACCTCCAGACAGCCCTGGACCGTATGGGCAGGCTGCAGAGGATGGATCTCCGTGAACTGGGGAAGTCCTGCCATCTCCTCGTTGATGCGGGGATTGTATTTCATGGTGCAGGAGCCCAGAGGATAGAATCCATCGTTCACACCGTGGGATTTCTTGGCCAGCTCCGTATAGTGCCGGCTCAGCTCCACTTCAGACAGTTCCGGCAGGTGCAGCTTGGTCTCCCGCAGGTCCTTCTGAGAAGGAAGGACAGCAGGCACATCGTTTCCGGGAAGTGCGCAGATGCCTCTGCCGGGTCTGCTCTTTTCAAAAATCAACATACCATCACACCTCCTTCAGAATGCGGACCACTGCATCCATCTCGTCCTTGGTGTTGACCTCGGTGCAGCACCAGAGGATCCGCTTCTCGTCCAGGGCAAGGCCGCCCAGGATGCCTTCTGCCTCCAGGGCCTCCAGCACCTTGCTGCTGTCCTTATCAGATATCGTCACGAACTCGTGGAAGAAGTTTTCATATTCAAGGGCAAAGCCGATGCTCTTCAGTCCCTCGGCCAGATAATGAGCCTTGGAAGTACACTGGGTGGCCACTTCCTTCAGTCCTTCACTGCCCACGGAGGCCATGTAGACCCCGGCAGCCAGGGCACACAGGGCCTGGTTGGAGCAGATGTTGGAGGAAGCCTTTTCCCGGCGGATATGCTGCTCACGGGCCTGCAGGGTCAGCACATAGCCCACCTTGCCGTTATGGTCCCTGGTCTGGCCCACGATACGTCCGGGGAGCTTGCGTACAAGCTTCTCTGTGCAGGTCATGAAGCCCAGATAAGGGCCGCCGAAGCCCAGAGACAGGCCTAAGGGCTGTCCTTCGCCCACGGCGATGTCTGCTCCGTACTCTCTGGGAGATTTCAGCACGCCCAGAGTGATGGGATTCACGCACATAACATATCTGGCGCCGGCTCCATGGGTGATCTCACCGATGGCAGCCGCGTCTTCCAGATTTCCGTAATAGTTGGGATGCTGGATCAGCACACCGGCAGTGGTGTCATCGATGTTCGCAGCCAGAAATTCCAGATCTGTCACTCCGTTCTTCTCGGGGATCTCTACGATCTCCACTCCATTGCCGAAGCAGTAGGTCCTGATGACCGCCATGACATCCGGATGGACCGTGGCGGACACGAAGGTCTTGGAGCGCTTTCTCTCCTGGCACATGACCACGGCCTCTGCAGCTGCAGTGGCTCCGTCATATACGCAGGCGTTGGAAACATCCATGCCCGTAAGGTCGGAGATCATGGTCTGATACTCAAAGATAGACTGCAGGATGCCCTGGCTGATCTCTGCCTGGTAGGGGGTATAGGCTGTCAGCAGATTCTCCTTAGAGATGACGGTCTTCACGATGGCGGGAATGTAGTGCCTGTAGGCACCGGCGCCACGGAAGATGGTCTCAAAGACCCGGTTCTTTCCGGCGATCTTCTTCATCCTTCTGCTGACTTCCAGCTCGGACATTCCCTCAGGAATGTCCAGGCCGTTTTTGATCTTTACTTCCTCAGGAATATGCTTGAACAGGTCATCCATGGACTGAAAGCCCATACCCTCCAGCATTGCCTGACGTTCTTCTAAGGTATTGGGAACATAGCTTCCCATACTTGTACACCGCCTTTCTGAATGGATTAGGTCCTTTGCCTCTTTGCCTTACTTGGCGCAGAAAGCCTCGTACTCTTCAGCATTCATCAGCTCATCGTACTCGGTAACGTCCTTGACCTTGATGAACCATGCATCAAAAGCAGCCTCGTTGATGCTCTCGGGAGCGTCCAGAATCTCTTCGTTGATCTCGCAGACAACGCCGGTAACAGGGGAAAGGACCTCGGACACGGCCTTAACGGACTCCACGTCGCCGAAGGACTCGCCTACGACCACTTCATCTCCTACTTCGGGAAGGTTCACATAGACCAGGTCTCCCAGCTGAGACTGAGCAAAATCGGAGATGCCGATGGTCACAACGCCATCCTCTTCCTTTACCCACTCGTGATCCTGACTGTACTTAAGCTCTGCTCTGAATTCCATGATTTTGATCTCCTTTTATTGATAAATATTGGATTCTGATAGTTATTGAAGCCGATGCGGACCGGCTTCCTGCCTTGCCGGATAGAACCGGAGACCCCGGAGTGCTTTCACCCGCCGAGCCTCCGCTTGCCTAAATTCCGGATGCTTTGATAATATGCTCATCCTCTCTTATAGAAGGGAAGAGCAACGACCTCCGCCTCGATCATGCGGCCTCTGACTTCCACCTCCAGGATGGTGCCCGGGTCTGCATAGTTCTTGTCGATGAGGGCCATGGCAATGGGATAGCCCAGGTAAGGACAATGGGTTCCGGAGGTGGTATGTCCGATCTCCTGTCCCTGATAGAAAACGGTTTCATGCTCACGGATGATGCCCCGCTTCACCACTTTCAATCCCACGCGGCAGATGGTGGGCTCGCCCTTCTCTTCCATGGCCTTCTTGCCGATGAAATCGCTCTTCTTCATCTTGACGGCAAAGTTCAGTCCTGTCTCCAGAGGAGAAATTTCATCATCCATCTCATGGCCGTACAGCGGCATGGCAGCCTCCATGCGGAGAGTATCTCTGGCGCCCAGACCGCAGGGAATCAGACCCTCTTCTTTTCCGGCTTCCAGCAGGCTATCCCACATCTTCTCGGCGTAGTCCTTGGGAAGGTAGATCTCCACTCCGTCCTCACCGGTATATCCGGTTTTGGAGAGGATGCAGGGCATACCGGCCACTTCCGTGTCGAAGGTGGCATAGTAATACTTGGAGGGGATATTCTCTTCAGCGGTAAGCTTCCGGAGGATCTCAATGGCTTTGGGCCCCTGCAGAGCAATCTGCGCATAGTCAGCAGACACGTCCGTAATCTGTACATCCCCAAACTGATGAGCCTTCATCCAGGCGTAGTCTTTGTCTTTATTGGAGGCATTGACCACTACGAAGTAGTCGTTATCGGCCTTCTTGTACACGATCAGATCGTCCACGGTGCCGCCCTGCTCGTTGCACATGGGGCTGTATCTGGCCTGTCCGTCCACCATATTTTTGAAGCTGTTGGTCATCATATGCTGCAGGTTTTCCAGTGCGTCCGGTCCCTGAAAGAGGATCTCTCCCATATGGGATACATCGAAGAGACCTGCCTGAGTTCTTACAGCCATGTGCTCCTTGATGATACCGGTCTCGTACTGTACCGGCAGAAGGTATCCGCCGAAGGGTACGATCTTTCCCCCGGCTTTTACATGCGCGTCATAAAGTGGTGTTTTGAGTTCCATGACTCCCTCCTTATATTGTTGTGCGGTTTCCCGTTTTCACCTCTTTTGCTGTCCATGTCCGGACAGCTTTGCGAAAAAAGAACAGGGAGATAACCTCAATAACTGTTATCTCCCTGTTGCTTCCTTCAGAGCGTCGTCAAAGTCCAATTCTTTTGCCTGAGAGTTTCGGCAGCGGCCTTGCTCCTTCGGCGTTATATTCGGGATATAATCTCTCTTGGACCCGTCATCCGACTGTATTTATCTGACTTCATTCTACCACCCCTCGGGCATATGTCAACCGCAAAATCCTTCAGGAATGAATCCTTGGTTGGTCTGCTGCTTTGAAGTTAAAAACAGGCTTAATGACTTCCGCAATATCCACAGAATCCCTGATCACCTCCATGATATCCTCCGGGGATTTGTATGCCATGGGCGACTCATCCAGGGTACCCTCGTTGACGGATGTGGTATAGATGCCTTCCATGGAGGCTTTGTATTCCTCCATGCTCAGAGTCTGCACAGCCGCTGTTCTGGACATGACTCTCCCCGCACCATGGGGTGCAGAATAGTTCCACTCGGGATTTCCTTTCCCAATGGCAATAATCGATCCGTCCCGCATGTTGATGGGAATCAATACCTTTTCTCCTGCATGAGCTGCAATGGCCCCCTTCCGAAGGATCCTCTCGTTGGTATCGATATAGTTATGGATCGTATGAAATGCTTCTGCCGCCTCCATACCGGTCCTCTCCAGAATGATTTCCGCCATGATCTCCCTGCTTCTGCAGGCAAATCTCTGGCAGATCTCCACATCGTGAAGATAGTCCTCCAGAAATTGTCCATAGAGCCAGCACAGATCTTCAGGCACATCAGGCTCCCCGGAAGCATATTCTTTTTGCAGCTTCTTCAGGGCATCCTTGATTTCGGTCCTTCTTCCTGCAGCTTTGTAGGTGCGAATGAGTTCATCTCTTTTAAAAAAATACTCCTCTTTTCCCGCATGCAGGTCGATGGCCAGCTGCTGATAGATCTGAGCCACCTGCTTCCCCAGGTTGCGGCTTCCGGAATGGATCACCAGATAGCAGGTCCCATCAGAGGCCTTATCTATCTCAATGAAGTGGTTGCCGCCTCCCAGAGTCCCCAGAGAGCGCTCCAGATGCTTAGTGTCCTTCAGAGACCGGTAGCACCGAAGATCTGTCAGATCAAAATGCTCTATTCTTCCTTTCCACGCATTCCTTCCTGAGGGAATATAGTGACAGGCTTCATCTGCTTTTTCAAAATCCGGATTCCTTTCCTCCAGTTTGACCGTATACATGCCGCACCCGATGTCCACCCCCACGATGTTGGGACAGACCTTGTCTGTTACTGTCATGGTGGTGCCGATGGTGCACCCTTTACCTGCGTGAACGTCAGGCATAATCCTGACCCTGCATCCCTCCGTCAAAGCATAGTCGCACATTCTGCGGATCTGCTCGATGGCTCCCTCCTCTACGACCTTTGCATAGCAAAGGGCAGTATTCATGTTTCCGTGTATCTCTAACATGCCGTCCTCCTTCCTCGCTTTCTGTATCCTGTATGTCTTCTTACAATTCTGATTCTAAAGCTTTTTGTTTTCCATGCTTTGTATAAAGGATTGTGCCGGGATATGCGGCTGTCTATGGATAAGAACATCGTCTTACCATCTGCCGATTTGCGAAACTGCATATAGTCTCCCAGCCAGCTCTCCAGTCTTCTCCGCTCGTCATCATAGGAACGGGCGCTCTTTTGAGTGTATTCGTCCCTGCTCTTAAATCCATAGACATAGAAATCCCGCATGTACTCCCGGATGCGGTTAAAATTTTTAACAAGCTCACTGTATGCCATGGCAGAATCACCTCCTTCAAGGCGGGATTACTTTAATACATTTTCGCTTGATTATCAAGAAATAAAAGCGGTTTGTTTCATGCAGAGCCGCCAGTTCACGAGGAGTTTCTTTTCTGTATGTTGCACTGCTCGTAGCAAACATAAAATTTACACTTGCTAAACTGAGTCTGCTTCTGAAAGCTTATAACGAAATCGGATTGGTTTTGCTTTTTCCGTCCAAGTATTGGTTAATGTCCCCATTATTATCTACCCGTAAACGGACAATTGGAGAAACATGTGAGAAAACAGTTATTAAAACAATTTTAAAAATGATAAGATACTTGCATGTCTTGAGGTGAATCAATATAATGAAGTTGTCCAAAGCTCTATCTTTTTCAAACAAGGAGGTACAATTATGTTTCGTAAATTAACAAGTTTTCTTTGCGTAGTAGGAATCCTTCTGTTATCTGAAGGAGTTTCAGCAAGTCAGATCAATTATACATATGGTGGCGTTGCATCAGGAAAACTTCTAATGAGGTGAGAATATGAAGAAACCCATTGTATTTATTATTGTATCTGCGATTATCTTGGTCTTGGTGGCCTTTGCACCCTATCCCTCGAAAACTACCAAAACTATGTCGGGTGTGGTCACTTATTCAGATGGAAACGCAGAAGAATTTACAGCCTCAGTTACAATTCAAGAAAATCGATTCCTGTTTTTTAGTAACCGGTATGTAGTGAAAGTTGAGATGCCCAGCCTTTTTATTCATAATAGCACTATCAAACTTTCCTTTAAGGGAGGTGAAAAGTATAGCCCGGAAGGAAACATAATTGCGACAGGTGAGGCGGTATTTGACAGTTCTCAAAATGGATATGTAAGCGGAGGCACTCTATTTATCAGTAAAAATTTTGAGATGCTGGAGATAGACTCTTTGGGGATTACGGGATTCAAGAATGCCAAAATAACATTGAAGGGAGAGTAAGAATAGATTTTACCTACTTCGACTAATTAAAAAATACCCCGGAAAGCACAAACTTTCCGGGGTATTTTAATATATTTTGAAATGAGAATGCCTGTTGAACTGAACCTGCTTCTGAAAGCATATAATGAAATCGGATTGATTTTGCGTTATCCGTCCAATTATTGGATAAAATCCGCCATTTTGATGTTATAATTCAATTGAGTTATCGCACTCCCTCGGACAAATTGTAAGGTTAATTATGCACAGAAGGATGGTGGTTCCATTGAACCGAGAAAACATAGAAAAGCCGAAGTATAGCACCCTCAAAAATGTTGAATGGATGATCGGAATCGCATGGAAAACGAGAAAGCGGGTGCTGGGCTTCTGTCTGCTGACCGCCGTGCTGGAGGTGCTGCTGAATGTTACGCAACTCTATGTCACGCCCGGAATTCTGTCAAAAGTAGAGCAAAAAGCACCTATGGGCGCACTGCTTGGAACCATCGGACTGTTTACGGCGGCACTCTTCGTCATCAGTGGTGTAAAGGAATACGTCAGGCAGAATACCCTGTTTCCGAGAATCGACGTGCGGACGGCCATCATCGCCAAGCTCGCTGAGAAGTGTAATCTGACCTCCTACCCCAACACCTTAAAAACAGATTTTATCAAACTGCGTGAAAAGGCGCACATGACCTGCAAGGGAAATGATCAAGCTGCAGAGCACATCTGGGAAACGCTCACAGTGCTTTTGAAAAATCTCGGCGGCTTCGCCGTTTACCTGACCATTCTATCCCGCATGAGCGCCGTTCTTCTGCTGGTGGTAATCGGAACCTGTATTGCGGGCTTCCTTGTGACCCGGGCTGTCAGTAACTGGCGGTACGCCCACAGGGACGAGGAGGAGCGCTATTATCAGAAAAAATCCTATCTGCGGGGAAAGGCCGAATCCGTCACCCTGGCCAAGGATATCCGGATATTCGGACTGCAGAACTGGCTGAACGAGCTTATCGATCAGATACATGATCTCTATCTGGATTTCAGTCTACGCTGTGAACGGGTGGAGCTTTTGTCCGATTTGGCGGAGGCGATCCTCACCATGGCTCGAAACGGCATTGCTTATGTATATCTCATCAGCCTGACCTTGCGTGAAGGGCTGAGCGTTTCTGAATTTCTTCTGTATTTCACGGCTGTAACCACCTTCACCACTTGGATCATGGGGATCCTGCAGGAGCTGAGTACGCTTCGCAAAGAATGTCTGGACATCTCCCTGGTCCGCACTTTTTTGGAATATCCCGAGCCCTTCCGGTTTGAAGAAGGGGAGAACATCCCTGCGGCAGATGCCTATGAGCTGAGAATGGAGCATGTGTCCTACCGCTATCCCGGTGCCGGGCAGGATACCCTCCACGATCTGACCCTGACCATACGGCCCGGCGAGAAGCTCGCCATTGTGGGACTGAACGGTGCCGGAAAGACCACACTGGTCAAGCTCTTGTGCGGGTTGTTAGACCCGACAGAGGGCTGTGTTCTGCTGAACGGACAGGATATTCGCACTTTTAACCGCAGAAGCTATTATGATCTCTTCAGCGCGGTATTTCAGGAGTTCTCTGTGCTGGATGTAACGGTGGCTGAGGAGATTGCCCCGCAGACGGAGGGCATCGACTACGGGAGAATTGCAGATTGCGTGGAAAAGGCCGGACTGACCGCCCTGATTGAGAAGCTTCCCAGGGGCTTGCAGACCCATGTGGGCAGAGAGGTGTATCTGGACGGTGTACTGTTTTCCGGCGGCGAGACCCAGAGGCTGATGCTGGCAAGGGCGGTATATAAGAACGGCCCGATCCTTCTTCTCGATGAGCCTACGGCAGCCCTGGATCCCATTGCAGAAAACGATATTTACTTGAAATACAATGAGATGACCCGGGGAAAGACCTCCCTGTTTATCTCCCACCGGCTGGCCTCCACACGCTTTTGCGACCGCATCCTTTTCGTAGCGGAGGGAGGCATCAGGGAGGAAGGTACCCACGAGACGCTGCTGGCAGCAGGTGGTGAATATGCCGGGCTTTTTGAAGTGCAGAGCCGGTATTATCAGGAAGGAAAGGAGTTCTGAACATGGAAGATAAAGTTATGTTCCGTCACAGCGTATCGCTGCATCTCAGAGGCATACGAGAACTCCATAAGGTCTCTGCCGGATTCTTTCCGATCCTGACGCTGTACTGTGTTTTTAACGCGGTCATTCCTTATGTAACGGTGTTTTTCTCCGCACAGATTCTGAAGGAGCTGGCGACCGGGCGGCAAGCAGAAGTGCTCTGGAAATGGGTCATCATCAGCGTTCTCGGTATCGGCGCAGCGGCAATCGGGAAAGCGTTTTTGTATCGCAGATACCAGACCCTTCTGAGTGACCTGTACGGCAGAAAAGAGATTCTTTTCATCCGTAAAATGTTCAGCTTGGACTTCTCCGAACTGGATAAGCAGGAAACCCACGACCTTCGGTCACAGATTCAACAAGACGAGAACTGGGGCTCTTGGGGTCTGATGAAATTGGATGAAATATACATGAGCTTTGTCACCGGCGTGATTGGACTCATCTGCGGAATTTCTTTGACAGTAAGCCTGTTTACATCCCCGGTTCCGGAGGGTTCCGGATGGCTGACGGTGCTGAATCATCCGGGGTTTGCTCTGGTGTTTGCCGGGCTGATAGCAGCAGGCAGCATACTTGCCGGGAAGCTGACCGCTGTATCCATGAAGGGCTGGGGACAATGCGCAGAGGATGCCACTTTCGGAAACCGGCTCTTCAGTCACTTCGGCTTTATCTGTATGGATACTGCGCGGAGCGTGGATATCCGGATGAGCGATCAGCACGCACTTGCCGCCTCCTACTTTCGCCTGAACAACGCGTTCGGCGCAGATAGTGCCCTCGGCAAAATCTTTCGCGGAAGGATAGGTATTGTTTCCAGCCTCGGAGCCTGTGTGATTCCCTTGGTGACAGGACTGATCTACCTGTTTACCTGCCTGAAGGCCCGGGGCGGCGCTTTCGATGTGGGAAGCATCACCCAGTATGTCGGCGCGGCCACTGCCATGACAAACAATATCCATGCGCTGACCGAGCTAACGGGACTTCTGAAAACCAACGCCCCCTATCTGGAAAACACCTTTGCCTTTCTGGACATTCGAAGCGCCATGTATCAAGGCAGCCTGACCACAGAGAAACGGGCAGATCGCAATTACAATGTGGAATTCAGGGATGTATCCTTCCGGTATCCCGGCAGTGACCGCTGGGCGCTGCGCCATTTCAGCATGAAGCTTCAGGTTGGCAAGCGGCTGGCCATCGTGGGGGAAAACGGCAGCGGAAAGACAACCTTTATCAAGCTGCTGTGCCGCCTTTATGATCCCCAGGAAGGGCAGATCCTGCTGAACGGCATCGACATCCGCAAATACAATTATCGGGACTATATGGACATCTTCTCCGTCGTGTTTCAGGATTTCCAGCTCGTCAGTCAGCCCCTGGGGAACAATGTGGCAGGCAGCATGAACTACGACCGGGAGCGCGCGCAGAAAGCCCTTGCGGATGCAGGCTTCGGCGATCGGCTTTCTGCGATGGAAAAAGGGCTGAATACCATGCTCTACAAGAATCTTGATGAGGATGGAGTAGAGATCTCCGGCGGCGAGGCGCAGAAAATTGCCCTCGCAAGAGCCCTCTATAAGGATGCGCCCTTCATCATCCTGGACGAACCCACCGCCGCCCTTGACCCCATCGCCGAGGCAGAAATTTACGCCAAGTTCAACGATATCGCCGGTGACAAAACCGCTGTCTACATCAGTCACCGCCTGTCCTCCTGTAAGTTCTGTGACGAAATTGCCGTCTTCCACGAGGGTCAGATCATCCAGCAGGGCACCCACGAGGAGCTGGTTGCTATTGAGGGCGGCAAATATCACGAACTCTGGACCGCCCAGGCTCAATATTATGCCGGACACTTCCGGATACAATAGATCCGGACAGCGTTTTGTAACTGCGGTCTTACTTCAATAATCCGCTGAAGAGAACGGTAAAGACGCCTAAGATGTACTTTTTTGATACGGGCTTGGTGACCTATCTGACCCGATACTCTTCGCCGGAGATTCTTGCCAATGGCGCAATCAACGGTACGATTTTGGAGAATTATGTGGTTTCTGAAGTTATGAAATCCTACCACAACAATGCCAAGGAGTGTCTGCTCTGGTATTACCGGGACAGCAACAGCAATGAAATCGACTTGGTCATTGAGAGCGACGGCAAACTTCATCCGCTGAAGATCAAACGGTCTGTGAATCCCGGCAATGAGCCGATCAGCGCCTTCACGCATTTGGACAAAGCATCTGTTCCCCGCGGAAACGGCGCGATACTGTGTATGCGTCAGAAGCTTTCCGCAATCGACAGTGAAAATTACATCGTCCCGATTTGGATGATTTGAGCCACAAGTAAAGAGAAGTTGAAACGTCAAAACCCCGGAAAGCATCAACTTTCCGGGGTTTTTGAGCATTTTGAATTGAAAATCAGCGCTTGCTGAACTGAGGTGCTCTACGAGCAGCCTTGAGACCGTACTTCTTTCTTTCCTTCATACGAGGATCACGAGTCAGGAAGCCTGCCTTCTTGAGAGCTGCACGGTACTCGTCATCTACATTCAGCAGAGCACGAGCGATACCGTGACGGATGGCTCCTGCCTGACCGGACAGTCCGCCGCCGTTGACGTTTACATATACATCAAACTTCTCCAGAGTCTCGGTGGTGGTCAGAGGCTGCTTGATGATAACCTTCAGGATCTCATTTCCGCCAAAGTACTCATTGATATCTTTCTTGTTAACGGTAATCACACCGGTACCGGGTCTAAGATAGACACGAGCAACGCTGGACTTTCTTCTACCGGTTCCGTAATACTGAGTTACAGCCATGGTTTATGCTCCTCCCTTTCTTAGTCCTTGATAGTAAGCTCGATGGGCTGCTGAGCCTGATGATTGTGCTCAGGACCTGCATAGACCTTCAGCTTCTTCATCATGTCACGACCGAGGGTGTTCTTGGGAAGCATTCCCTTGACAGCAGTCTTGACAGCAAGCTCGGGCTTGGTGGCAAGCAGCTGGTTGTAAGGAATCTCGCGAAGACCACCGGGCTGACCGGTATGAGTGGAGTAGATCTTATCAGTAAGCTTCTTTCCGGTAAGCTTGATCTTCTCAGCATTGATCACGATGACATAATCTCCCATATCCAGGAAGGGAGTGAACTCGGGCTTGTTCTTTCCGCGGAGAACAGCAGCTACCTGAGAAGCAAGGCGACCAAGGGTCTGGCCTTCTGCATCTACAACGTACCACTTTCTCTCGATATTCTTGCCGCTAGGCATATAAGTTCTCATGTAACTTTACACTCCTTATTCGTTGGTCACTGTGTGGATCAAGACCCGGGGCTAGTGGATCAAATTCCATAGTAACAAAGCGATTCGAGAAATCGCGCAAAAGGTATTATACGATGGTTTTCGGAGTCTGTCAACACAAACTTCGGGATTCCCGACCCATATTTCTGTATGTATACCGGCTCCCCGATATTACACAATGAAAGCTCAGATTCGGCTTTTGAAACGTTGGTATTTTACTGCATGCTTGCAGACACCGGTTCCGCTTCATCCTGCCCTGTATATTCCACCCGGTCCAAAGTCAATCCGTGAGCCGGAGCTGTAGGCCCAAGAAGCTCCCGGTCTCCTGTCTCCAGTGCACGTTTCACATCCTCGGGGCTGATCTTTCCTCTTCCAGCTTCCACCACAGTCCCTGCAATAATGCGGACCATGTTGTACAGAAACCCGTTTCCGGTCACCGAGAGTTCGTACAGCGTTCCCCCTGGCTCCCGTTCTTCGGAGATGACCCTTAATGTGGCTTCATAAACGGTCCTCACCGTGGACGCATTCACCGCTTTACTGCTGCGGAAGGCATGGAAGTCGTGCTCTCCCTCCAGCATTTTGAGGACCTCCCTCATGGGAGCCTCCTCCAGCCCATCCGTCACCAGCCAGGTAGTGTTCCTCCACTGGGGAAGCAGCACCTTTCCGTTGAAAATGCGGTAGACATAGGTCTTTCTTTTGGCGTCAAATTGGGGATGAAAGTCAGGATCTGCCTCCCGGCAGTTAAGTATGCGGATATCCTCCGGCAGGTTGGCATTTAAGGCCAGCAGAAGCTTATCCGCCGGAATGGGATGTTCCAGAGAGAAGGCCGCTACCTGTCCCCGGGCGTGGACTCCTGCATCCGTTCTCCCGGAGCCCTGCAGGTGGACTTTTTCATGGAACTGACCTTCAATGACATCCTCGATGACTGCCTGCACTGCGGTTCCGTTCTCCTGCCTCTGCCAGCCGGCATAGGCAGTTCCGTCATAGGCAATGGTCAACTTGATTCTGCGCATGACCTCATCCTCTGCCTAAGATCTTTCCTATGGCCTGAATCGTACTCAGCACACCCGGCAGATACCTGGTGCAGAACAACCCTGCAGCCAGCGCCGTCATGATGAGCTTAGCCACATGATCCTTGACCGTATATTTCAGCTCTTTCATCTTGGTGCGCCCTTCATCGCCCCGATAGCATCTGGCTTCCATGGCAGTAGCCAGCTCGTCGGCCCGCCGGAAGGCGGATATAAACAGGGGCACCAGCACCGGAATCAGGGACTTTGCCTTCTGAATCAGCCCGCCGCTCTCAAAATCTGCGCCTCTGGCGGACTGCGCTTTCATGATCTTGTCCGTCTCCTCCATGAGGATGGGAATGAACCGGAGAGCGATGCTCATCATCATGGCGATGTCGTGCACCGGCACATGAATCTTTTTCAATGGCCTGAGCAGTCTCTCCAGGGCATCTGTCAGCTGCAGGGGTGTGGTGGTGAGGGTCATCAGGGAGCAGCCGATCATCAGCATAACAAGCCGCCCTGCCATAAACACGGCCATATACATACCCTGAAAGGTAATATGCAAAGGACCTATGGCCACAAGCACATCTCCTGCCACCATAAACATATTCAGAACCACGGTAAACAGAAGCAGCATGGCGATGGCCTTCTGTCCCCTCAGAATAAAACTCAATGGAATCTTCGTGATCCGGATGATGATCAGCAATGAAAGAGCCGCTGCCACCAACCCGAAAATACTCTTAACCAAAAACAGTCCGATGATGAACAGAAAGGTTCCCACCACCTTGGTGCGGGGGTCCAGTCTGTGGATCAGGGAATCCGTATCATAATACTGTCCGATGGTGATGTCTCTCAGCATGTTCTCTTCACCTCACCCATCAGATAAGCTTCCATGTGGGGAATATCCAGAATGGTCTCCGGGAACACATATCCCAGCTTCTCCAATTGCAGCTGCAGCTCCGTGACCTGAGGTATATTCAGTCCCATGGCCTTCAGTTCCTCCCCGTGGGAGAACACCTGCGCCGGCGTGCCCACATACCTCACATGGCCGTTGTCCATGGCCACGATGCGGTCCGCATAATTGGCTACATCCTCCATGCTGTGGGATACCAGGATCACCGTAATACCGGTCTCCTTCTGGAGCTGCTTCATTTTGCCCAGGATCTCGTCCCGTCCCCGGGGGTCCAGACCCGCCGTAGGTTCATCCAGAATCAAAAACTCCGGTTCCATGGCCAGTACCCCGGCAATGGCGACCCGGCGCTTCTGGCCTCCGGATAGCTCAAAGGGAGACTTCTGTAAATAGCTTTCGTCCAGTCCCACCATTTCCAGACTGCGAAGCACCCGGCGCCTGATTTCATCTTCCTCCAGGCCCAGATTCCCGGGACCGAAGGCAATATCCTTCTCAATGGTCATTTCAAAGAGCTGATGCTCGGGATATTGAAAGACCAGACCAACCTTTCTGCGGACCTGGAGCATGAAGAATGCTTTTGCCGCCTTTCTGTCTTTGCCGGTCAGCTTTTTCTTCAGGAATTCCCTGCTGTCCTCCCCGAATCTGGTCTTCAGATACTCCCTGACCTGCTCATCCTCCGGCTCCTTGAAAATATCAGTGCCGTTCAGAATAACGGTTCCCTCCGTGGGCCGGATAAGTCCGTTCAGCATCTGGATCATGGTAGATTTACCGGAGCCTGTGTGCCCGATAATGCCGATGAACTCACCGTCAGGGAATGTCAGGTCCACATGGTCCAGGGCCCGCTTTTCCCCGGGAGTTCCCCGGTCATAAATATAACTGATATCTTTTAGTTGGATGGGCATAGTGCGTTCACCATTTCCTCTACGGTCAGGATGGCAGGGTCCAGGTTCATACCCTGTCGGTTCAGTCTCCAGGCCAGCTCCGTCATGGCGGGCACATCCAGTCCCACCTGCTTCATGAGCTCAACCTGAAAGAAGATCTCCCGGGGCGTACCCTCCATGACCACCTGCCCCCGGTCCATGACGACCACCCGGTCCGCCAGCACGGCTTCCTCCATGTAATGGGTGATGTAGACCACGGTCATATGTTCTTCTTGATTCAGTTTCTGCAGAGTCTTTACCACTTCTGTTCTTCCCCGGGGGTCCAGCATGGCGGTGGGCTCATCCAGGATGATGCACTCCGGCCGCATGGCCAGGATGCCGGCAATGGCAATGCGCTGCTTCTGTCCGCCGGATAACTTGGAAGGGGTGGCATTTCGGAAGGCGCTCATCTCCACTGCCTCCAGAGCTTCCTTAACATTCATACGGATCTTTTCCGGCTCCATACCCAGATTCTCCGGACCGAAGGCCACGTCTTCCTCTACGATGGAAGCCACCATCTGGTTATCAGGATTCTGGAAGATCATACCGGCCTTCTGGCGGATCAGCCATACGTTGGCTTCTTCTTTTGTATCCATGCCTTCCACCAGCATAACACCCTCCGTGGGCACATGGAGAGCATTGATATGCCGGGCAAAGGTGGATTTTCCTGAGCCGTTGGTTCCCAGAACCGCAACGAATTCTCCTTTGGATATGCTGAGGTTGACACCCCTGAGAGCGGTGGTCTCGCCATTAGTTTTTCCTGATGTCTCCTGGAACTGACCTTTGAATGTTTCTGCGCTCTGACCTCCGGCTGTTTCGCCGGCATTATCTTCAGATTTTTCGAAGAATCCTTCTTTTTTCTTTCCGGCCGTCTCTTCCGGCTTCATCTCTTCATCGGCTTCGTCTTTATAGATATACGTCAGATTCCGGGCAAGGATCATGTCCTGCTCGTTGATAGTATCCGGGATGGAATTACGATTCATAGCTGCCATGGGCGCCTCCTTCCTAAATGAATGACCTGCTGTTGTCCGATCTGTCTTTCCGTATGGATAAACAGCAGTTTTCCGATCTGCCTTTCCGTATGGATAAACAGCAGTTTTCCGATCTGCCTTTCCTTTGTGGAGAAATCTCAAACCTGCTTCTCTTGGAGAAATGATTCTCCTGGAATGTCCTGATTCCTTAACTTGTAAGTCTCTCCATAAAGGAAAAGCAGGTCAGATGAAGTCTGACCTGCCTGGAAAAATCCTTATACCAACTCGATGATGGCGACTTCTGCACCGTCGCCCTTACGGGGACCCACCTTGACGATACGGGTGTATCCGCCCTTGCGGTTCTCGTACTTGGGAGCGATCTCATCGAACATCTTAGCGACCATGTCAACCTTCTTGCTCAGGCTGCGGACCTTAACGCCGTCAGCGGGAACTTCGGTGATGGGATAGAAGACTCTCAGCATCTCGCGTCTTGCATTCAGACGGGAAGCGGAATCCTTCTTGATGGTCTTCTCGACTTCGTCGTATACAGTGACTTTCTTGCCGTCCACAACTTCCTTAACGCGCTTGCCGTTCTTGTCCTTGCGGGGAACCTTTACGGTAACGGTAACGGTCTCGTAGTTGTCCTTTTCCTTGATTGCAAGGGTGATCAGCTTCTCTGCCTCACGGCGGATCTCCTTAGCTTTGGTGGTAGTAGTGGTGATCTTTCCGTAGTAGAGCAGATTGGTGACCTGATTGCGCAGCAGCGCCTTACGCTGGGAAGAAGTTCTTCCAAGCTTTCTGTACTCAGCCATTTTATATTCCTCCTATGGTGCGCTTCCCTGTTCCCGGCTATGAGACAAATGTCTTTACTGCACCTGCCTGTATAGTCATGGCGGGAAGGCGAAAACAAAATACTGCCTTCAAAGATTTGACAGTATTCCCGGTCTCTTCCTTTCAGTCTCCGCAGCGGTATCTGCAAAAGAATATCCATTTGACAGATCTCCGGGGCGGTGGCCTGCATGCTTTGCTATGATATAAGTTCCGGTGCAGCTGCTTGGAGGTTCCTCTGCAGCTGCGCGAACTTATACAGTATAGCAGAACTTTGCCGAAAGGTCAAAGCCGTAACTGAAGATCCGGCTCAGATCCTCAGTTCAAAGCAAGCTTTATTCCTTCTCTTCTTTGGCGATCTTAAGGGACAGGCCCATATCGGCCAGCTTGCCAAGTACTTCATCCAGGGACTTGCGTCCCAGATTACGGACTTTCATCATTTCTTCTTCGGTCTTATTGGTAAGATCCTCAACCGTGTTGATGTTGGCTCTCTTGAGGCAGTTGTAAGAACGGACAGAGAGATCCAGCTCTTCGATGGTTGTCTCCAGGGTCTTTCCTACAGGCTCCTCCTCCTTCTCCACCAGCACATCCGTGGTCTTTCCGGTTTCGGAAAGATCGATGAACAGTGCCAGATGGTCGTTCAGGACTTTGGCAGCCAGGCTGACTGCATCGTCAGGCTTTGTGGTTCCGTCAGTCCAGACTTCCAGGGTGAGCTTATCGTAGTCAGTGATCTGACCGACACGGGTGTTCTCTACCTTAAAGTTGACACGTACGACCGGAGAATACAGGCAGTCGATCGGGATCACTCCGATGTGAGTGTTCTCGGTCTTGTTCTTGTCGGCGCCCACATAACCGCGGCCCTTGGTAATAGTCATATCGATGGCGAGCTTGGACTCGGGACCACCGCTGAGAGTAGCGATGATCTGGTTGGGGTTCATGACTTCATAGTCAGAATCCATCTTGATGTCACGTGCGCGTACGATACCTTCACCGTCGAACTCAATATATGCGTCCTTGGGCTCGTTTCTGTCGGTGTGAGACTTGATAGCGACTTTCTTGAGGTTCAGGATGATCTCAGATACGTCTTCCTTTACGCCCGGGATCGTAGAAAACTCATGCAGAACACCATCGATCTTGATGGTGGAGATGGCTGCTCCGGGAAGGGAGGACAGCATGATTCTGCGCAGAGAATTTCCAAGGGTAGTGCCGTATCCTCTCTCGAGGGGCTCTACTACGAACTTTCCGTAAGTACCGTCGTCACTGAGGTCCATTACATCAATACGTGGTTTCTCAAATTCAAACACAGGAAACCTCCTTCATTCTCTATGTCTGGGTGTATATTACTTATTGTACAACTCGACGATAGCCATTTCATTGACAGGTACATCGATCTGCTCGCGCTTAGGCATAGCATTGACAGTACCTTTCAGGTTCTCTGCATCTGCGGTCAGCCACTCGGGAACTGCACGACCTGCAACAGCATTCAAGACGTCCTTATAACGCTGTGCGCTCTTGTACTTCTCGCGGATCTCAACAACGTCACCGGCCTTCACAAGGTAGGAAGGAATGTTAACGGTCTTGCCGTTCACGCTGACATGCTTATGATCCACGATCTGACGGGCTTCCTTGCGGGTACGGGCAAAGCCCAGACGGAAGATGACGTTGTCAAGACGGGACTCAAGGATGATGAGCAGGTTCTCACCGCTCTGACCCTTCATACGGCTTGCCTTGTCAAAGTAGTTGCGGAAGGGCTTCTCGAGCACACCGTAGATGAACTTTGCCTTCTGCTTCTCCTGCAGCTGGATGCCATATTCGGACTTCTTCTTGGTGCCGCGGATCTTCTGACGGGTAGACTTCTTGTCAATTCCGAGATAGGTGGGATCCAGGTCAAGGCTTCTGCATCTCTTCAGGATAGGGGTATTATCTCTAGCCATTAGTTGTGTAACCTCCTATTAGACTCTTCTGCGCTTGGGCGGGCGGCATCCGTTATGAGGAACGGGAGTTACGTCATGGATGGCGGTAACTTCCAGGCCGGCAGCCTGCAGGGCACGGATGGCAGCCTCACGGCCGGCACCGGGACCCTTCACGTTTACTTCTACGGTCTTCAGACCGTGATCCATTGCAGCCTTAGCGGCAGTCTCTGCTGCCATCTGAGCTGCATAGGGAGTGTTCTTACGAGAACCGCGGAATCCGAGTCCACCTGCACTTGCCCAGCTCAGAGCATTACCCTGAGTATCGGTCATGGTTACGATGGTGTTATTGAATGAAGACTGGATATGAGCCACGCCCTTGTCCACATTCTTGCGAGTGCGGCGGCGATTGGCTGCAGTTGCCTTTTTTACAGCTTTCTTAGGTGCCACGTTAAACTCCTCCTAAATTACTTCTTCTTATTAGCGATCGTACGACGAGGACCTTTGCGGGTACGCGCATTGTTCTTCGTATTCTGACCACGGACAGGAAGACTTCTTCTGTGACGAATTCCTCTGTAGCAGCTGATCTCGGTAAGACGCTTGATGTTCAGAGCGACCTCACGACGAAGGTCACCTTCTACCAACTGGGTCTCATCGATCACGTTACGGATCTTACCTACTTCTTCGTCAGTCAGATCACGGCAGCGAGTGTCGGGATCTACGCCGGCTTCCTTCAGAATGCGGACAGCGCTGGTGTGGCCGATGCCATAGATGTAGGTCAGACCATATTCGACTCGCTTTTCATTGGGCAGATCAACGCCTGAAATACGTGCCATGGTTTATCCTCCTAATCAACCTTGTTTCTGCTTATGCTTGGGATTGATGCAGATGACCATCACCTTACCATGGCGACGGATAACCTTGCACTTCTCACACATAGGCTTTACTGATGAACGAACTTTCATTTTTCGCTCCTTTCCCGGATCGTCCTGAGCTTACTTGGCTCTCCAGACGATACGGCCCTTTGTTAAGTCATAGGGAGAAAGCTCCATCTTGACCTTATCTCCCGGTAAAATTTTGATGTAGTTCTGTCTCAGTTTACCGCTGATGTGTGCCAGAATCTCAACACCATTGTCCAGCTTTACGTTGAACATGGCGTTGGGCAGCTTTTCAACAACAGTACCTTCAACTTCAATTACGTCATTCTTGGACATTCAAACCTCCCGGCAAAGGCGATCACTCGCCCAGTGCCTGTACGATCGCCTGAGTGACTGCTTCCAGCTCCTGAGTTCCATCCACGCTGACAAGCTTGTTCAGATTGCCGTAGTGTTGAATCAGGGGAGCGGTCTGGTCATGGTAGACCTCAAGACGCATAAGGACCGTGGCCGGCTCGTCATCCTTGCGGATAATCAGCTCGGAGCCGCATCTGTCGCAAATGCCTTCCTGAGCAGGGACCTTGTACTTGGTATGATATGGTTCACCGCACTTGGGGCAGACCCTTCTTCCGCTCATGCGCTTCACGATGGTCTCATCGGGAACATCTACATTTACAGCCGCGTCGACTTCCTCCTTACTATCCAGAGCATCAGCCTGGGCCAAGGTTCTGGGGAAGCCGTCCAAAATGTATCCGTTCGAACAATCAGCTTCGTGGATGCGGTCCATAAGCATTCCGATGGTAATCTCATCAGGAACAAGCTGACCTTGATCCATATAGCTCTTAGCCTGCATGCCCAGAGGTGTATTTCCCTTGATGTTAGCGCGGAAAATATCACCGGTGGAGATGTGCGGGATCTGATAACGTTCTGCCAGGCGGGTTGCCTGGGTGCCTTTTCCGGCGCCGGGGGCGCCAAGCAGAATAAGCTTCATAACTGAGTTCTCCTTAGTCAGACAGGAATCCCTTGTAATGACGCATTACCATCTGGCTCTCAATCTGTTTCACAGTTTCAAGGGCAACACCGATGGCGATCATCATAGAAGATCCGCTGATGGAAAGGTTGTCTACCTGGAAAATAAACTGGAGAATGATGGGGAAGATGGCGATGATTGCCAGCATAATGGCACCGATGGTGATGACCGCCTTGCTTCTCTTTTCCAGATACTCGGTAGTGGGAGCGCCCGGTCTGATACCGGGGATGAAGCCGCCGTTCTTCTTCAGATTGTCAGAGATCTCTCTGGGATTATACGTGATAGACGCGTAGAAATAGGTGAAGAAGATGATCAGGACAACGTAGATCACAGCGCCCACGGGATGAGAGGTGCTCAAAGCCTTCAGGACGGTTCCCCACCAACCGGTAGGATTGGAGTTGAAGAAACCGGTGATCAGCTGAGGCATACTCATGATGGAGACTGCAAAGATGATCGGGATGACACCGGCCATGTTGACCTTGATGGGAATGAAAGTGGAACTTCCGCCATACTGCTTTCTTCCCTGCATGCGCTTTGCATACTGCACGGGGATCTCCAGCTGAGCCAGCTCCAGAACCACAACGAAGGCGGCCACTGCCAGCATCACGACAATGATGACGATGTCCATGAGGATATTGCCATAGCTGCCGATGGTGGAAATGATGGAAGGTACACGGCTGAGCACGTTGACCATGATGATCAGAGAAATGCCGTTGCCGATGCCCTTCTCGGTGATTGCCTCGCCGATCCACATGGTGAACATGCTGCCTGCAGTCAGAATGGCCATGGAGCAGATAACGTTCCATGCGGTGCCAAACTGAGTGTTGAAGGCGCTTCTCAGTCCGAAGGAAATTCCGAAGGACTGAACAAGAGCGAGGATAATCGTCAGATAACGGGTATACTGTGCGATCTTTTTACGACCGGACTCTCCATCCTTCTGGATCTCTTCCAGCTTGGGAATTGCCACCGTCAACAGACTGATGATAATGGAGCTGTTGATGTAAGGCGTGATGCCCATGGCAAAGAGGTTCATCTGGCTGAAGGCGCTGCCTGACATGATATCAAACAGAGCCAGCACACCGGTAGCACTACTGAAGTAGTTCTTGATGGCCTCAGCATTCATCAGGGGAGAGGGGATCAGTGATCCCAGTCTCACCAGGGCCAGAAGGCCCATGGTGTACAGGATTCTGTTCCGGAGGTCGGAGATCTTAAAAATGTTTTTGATTGTACTGAACAAGTTTTCTCCCTCCAGGTTACTTATTCCTCAGGTGATCTAACTGTGATAGTTAGGTCGTTACTTATTCAGCAGTACCGCCTGCTGCTTCGATCTTAGCCTTAGCGGACTCGCTGTAGCGGCCGACCTTGACGGTCAGCTTCTTGGTGAGCTCGCCGTTGCCCAGAATCTTAACGCCGTCTCTGGTGTTGCTGACAATGCCGGCTTCCTTGAGAGCAGCTGCAGTTACGATAGCGCCATCTTCAAAAATGTTAAGACGATCCACATTGATGGAGACGATCTCAACAATCTGACGCTTGTTCTTCTTGTCGATTCCGCGCTTGGGAAGACGTCTGTACAGAGGCATCTGGCCACCCTCAAAACCGGGGCGGGTGCCGCCGCCGGAGCGGGACTTCTGACCATTCATGCCGCGTCCTGCAGTCTTGCCATTTCCGGAACCATTACCGCGACCGGGGCGGTAACCGTCTTTCTTTGCGCCTGCATTAGGCTTCAAATCTGTTAAGTTCATGCTTAGTCTCCTTAGTCCTCAATTTCTTCTACTTTGACCAGGTGGCTGACAGAAGCGATCATACCGCGGATGGCGGCATCGTCATTCTTGATGACGCTGCGGCCGGTCTTGGTGAGACCAAGAGCCTGCACGGTCTTGCGATGCTTCGGAACAGCTGCAATGGTGGACTTAGCGAGCGTGATCTTAAGCTTACTCATTTTCGCTTTCCTCCTTAACCTAAGATCTCAGCGATGCTCTTGCCGCGCTTGCGGGCGATCTCCTCGGGAGTCTGAATGCCCTTCAGGCCTGCAACGGTAGCAGCAACAACATTGTTCTTATTGTTGGAGCTCAGAGACTTAGTACGAATATTCTTGATACCTGCCAGCTCCAGAACGGCACGAGCGGGACCGCCGGCGATGATACCGGTACCTTCGGCTGCGGTCATGAGCAGGATGGAAGCGCTGCCATGTACGCCCTTGGTGCTGTAGGGAATGGAGTTTGCATCGTTCATAGGAACGGATACCATGTTCTTCTTAGCCGCTTCTTCTCCCTTGCGGATAGCTTCGGGAATTTCGCGGGACTTTCCAAGGCCATAACCAACGTGGCCGTTATGGTCTCCAACGACCACCAGTGCGGTGAACTTCATGTTCTTACCGCCCTTAACGACCTTGGTTACGCGCTTGATGGTAACGACTTTGGATTCAAGCTCCCCAAGGTTGCCTGCATCGATTCTATTGTTCTTCATTCATGCGCCTCCGTGATTAAAACTGTAATCCGGCTTCTCTGGCAGCATCAGCCAACGCCTGGACTTTTCCGTGATACAGGTAGCCGCCACGATCGAAAACGACGGTGGTGATACCCTTCTCGATGGCACGCTTTGCCACAGCTTCACCGACTGCCTGAGCAGCTTCGATGGTGTTGGTGAACTCTACCTTAGCAGCAACCTCTTTCTCTACTGTGGAAGCAGCAACAAGGGTGGTAGCGGTAGTGTCGTCAATGATCTGTGCGTAAATGTGCTTGTCGCTGCGGAAAACGCTAAGGCGAGGACGCTGGGAAGTTCCATTGATGTTCTTGCGCATTCTGTAGTGCTTGGTTGCGCGATTGCTTGCAGCTTTCTTAACCATTTAGAATGTTTCCCCCTAACCTTATTTACCGGTCTTACCGACTTTACGACGAATGACTTCGTTCTCGTACTTAACACCCTTGCCGTGATAAGGTTCGGGAGCACGTTTGATACGGATGTTGGCAGCATGCTGTCCAACCAGCTCCTTATCAATACCGCGAACGATAACATGGGTCTGATCCGGTACTTCGGTAGTGATTCCTTCCGGATCTTCCATGATCACGGGATGGGAATAGCCAAGAGACAGGGTAAGAGTCTTTCCGGACTTTGCTGCTCTGTAGCCAACGCCGACAAACTCAAGCTTCTTTTCGTAGCCTGCGGTCACACCGACGACCATATTCTGAAGCAGCGCTCTGGTCAGGCCATGAAGCGCTCTGTTCTTCTTTTCATCATTGGGGCGTGTCACATTGATCACGCCGTTTTCCTGTTTGATAGAAATTTCTGCCGGGAAGCTCTTGGTAAGCGTTCCCTTGGGTCCCTTTACGGTTACATTGTTGCCGTCAATCTTGACTTCAACACCGGCAGGAATTTCAACAGGCATTCTTCCGATTCGAGACATGCTTGTTACCTCCTATACTCGTGCGACATTACCATACGAAGCAGATGACTTCACCGCCGACGCCCTCTTTACGAGCTTCCTTGTCGGTGAGAACACCCTTATTCGTGGAAATGATCGCAGTACCGAAACCGCCAAGAACCTTGGGCAGTTCATCTTTTCCAGCGTATACTCGAAGACCGGGCTTCGAGATTCTCTTGATACCGGTAATGACCTTATCGTTCTTGTCCTTACCGTATTTAAGGGTAATGCGAATGGTCTTAAAATTGCCTTCAGCAACTACTTCCTGCTTCTTGATATAACCTTCCTTCAGAAGGATGTCAACGATTGCTGCTTTCTCCTTGGAGAAGGGAACATCAACCGTGTCATGCTTAGCGATGTTAGCGTTGCGGATGCGGGTCAGCATATCGGCAATGGGATCACTCATAGCCATTTGGATTTACCTCCTCATTTACTTAAGATAACCTAGCCTTACCAGCTGGCCTTTTTAACGCCCGGAATCTGGCCCTTGTAAGCTAATTCGCGGAAGCAGATACGGCAGATGCCGTACTTGCGAAGAACGGAATGCGGACGGCCGCAGATCTTGCAGCGGGTGTAAGCTCTGGTGGAGAACTTAGGGGTACGCTGCTGTTTGATCTTCATGGATGTCTTTGCCATGTGAACTTATTCCTCCTAGTTGATGCCTTACTTTACAAAGGGCATACCCATCTGAGCAAGCAGTTCCTTTGCTTCCTCATCAGTGTTTGCGGTGGTAACGAAAATAATGTCCATACCACGAACCTTGTCGATCTTGTCGTAACTGATCTCAGGGAAGATCAGCTGCTCCTTGATGCCAAGAGCGTAGTTGCCGCGACCGTCGAAGGAGTCAGCGCTGACTCCGCGGAAGTCACGAACACGAGGAAGTGCAAGGGAGATGAGACGATCTGCAAAATCGTACATCTTGTCGCCACGCAGGGTGACCTTGCATCCGATGGACATACCCTCACGCAGCTTGAAGTTTGCGATAGACTTCTTAGCCTTTGTAATGATGGGCTTCTGTCCGGAGATGATGGTCAGATCATTCACAGCACCTTCCAGAGCCTTGGGATTTTCCTTAGCTTCGCCGACACCCATGTTGATGACGATCTTATCCAGCTTGGGAACCTCCATGGGGTTCTGATAGTTGAACTTCTTTACAAGTGCAGGAACGATGTTGTTTTTGTAGTTTTCTTTCATTCGGCTACTCATCAGTTGTTCCTCCTAATCAGTCGATCAGATCGCCGCCGTTCTTAGCAAAACGGGTGCGAACGACCTTGCCATCCTTGGTCTCGGTCTTGATACCAACACGGGTGGGCTTTCCGTCATGAACCAGCATAACGTTTGAAACATGGATCGGAGCTTCCTGATGGATGATACCGCCCTGAGCCATTCCGTTGGGCTTCTGGTGCTTGGTGATCATGTTGATGCCTTCAACGATTACACGGCTGGAGGCAGCGTCGGTCACCAGGACCTTTCCTTCTTTGCCTTTGTCCTTGCCGGTGATAACTCTAACAGTGTCACCCTTTTTGATCTTCATTGCGCTCATTGTGACACCTCCTATTACAGTACTTCAGGAGCAAGAGAGAGGATCTTCATGAACTTCTTCTCTCGAAGCTCTCTGGCTACGGGCCCGAAAATACGGGTTCCGGTGGGATTCAGGTCATCCTTGATGATAACAGCAGCGTTCTCATCGAAACGGATGTAGCTGCCATCCTTACGGCGAGTGGGTTTCTTGGTACGTACAACGACTGCCTTGACCACATCACCTTTCTTTACAACTCCGCCGGGTGTTGCTTCCTTAACAGAGCAAACTACGATATCACCCACGCCGGCATATTTACGAGTGGAGCCGCCGAGAGCACGGATGACAAGGAGTTCCTTGGCACCGGTATTGTCGGCAACGACCATTCTGGATTCAGTCTGTAACATGCCTTGTTTCCTCCTAAATTACTTAGCTTTCTCGACGATCTCAACAACACGCCATCTCTTGTCCTTGGACAGGGGGCGGGTCTCCATGACCATGACGCGATCGCCAACATGGCACTCATTATTCTCATCATGAGCCTTCAGGGTGTAGGTTCTCTTGATGATCTTTCCGTAGATCGGATGCTTTACATTGTTGACCACGCTGACAACGACGGTCTTATCCATCTTGTCGCTGGAGACGAGACCAATTAAGGTCTTACGAAGATTTCTTTCCAAAATCTGATCCTCCTGTTATCCTTACTGGTTAGCTTTCTCAGTCAACAGGGTCTGAATACGAGCAATATTCTTGCGAACCTCGTGGATTCTTGCCGTGTTGTTCAGCTGATTGGTGGCATTCTGGAAACGGAGATTGAAAAGCTCTTTCTTAGCAGCGGTCAGTTCCTTCTGCAGTTCTTCAGAGCTCTTAACCTTCATATCGTTAAAGAATTCTGTTTTCTTCACTTGTGTTCACCATCCTCTATATACTAACGATCACATCTTGGCGTCGACAACTGCATCCAGGTCGGCCTTGGACATGATCTTGCACTTGCAGGGGAGCTTGTGCATAGCGAGACGAAGAGCCTCGCGAGCAACAGCTTCGTCAACACCGGCGATCTCAAAGAGAACACGACCGGGCTTAACAACAGCTACCCAGTACTCTACACTTCCCTTACCGGAACCCATTCGGGTCTCAGCAGGCTTTGCAGTAACAGGCTTGTCAGGGAAGATCTTGATCCACACCTGACCGCCACGCTTGACGTAACGGGTCATGGCAACACGGGCTGCCTCAATCTGTTTGGAATTGATCCATGCAGGGGAATTGGCTACAAGGCCATACTCACCGTAAGTGATTCTGTTGCCGCGCATGACCTTACCGGCCATGGAACCGCGGAACTGCTTACGATGCATAACTCTCTTCGGCATTAACATTAGTTTTCGCTCCCTTCTTTTCTGGCGCGGTTGGGAAGGACTTCACCATGGTTGATCCATACCTTTACACCGAGCTTTCCGTAAGCGGTATTGGCTTCTGCAAAACCGTAGTCAATGTTTGCACGCAGGGTCTGCAGAGGAAGAACACCTTCGTTGTAGGACTCGTCACGGGCAATTTCTGCGCCGCCGACACGTCCGCCAAGGGAGGTCTTGATGCCCTTAGCACCTGCCTTCATAACTCCGCTCATAGCCTTCTTCATAGCGCGGCGGAAGGAAACACGCTCCTCCAGCTGCTTGGCAATATTCTCGGCAACAAGCTGTGCATCCTTCTCGGGACGCTTAACTTCAACAATATTCAGGGAAACCTTTGCATCGGTCATGGCCTGAAGCTCTTCCTTCAGAGCCTTGACGCCTGCAGCTTCCTTACCGATGATGATACCGGGCTTTGCGGTGTTGATGATCACCTTGATGCGGCCGGCAGCACGCTCGATTTCGATCTTAGAGATACCTGCCTGATAGAGCTTTTCCTTCAGGTAAGTGCGGATCTGATGATCCTCAACCAGGAGATCTCCGAATTCTTTGGAATCGGCATACCACTTGGTATCCCAACCCTTGATAACACCGACTCTCAGTCCATGCGGATTTACTTTCTGACCCATGAGTCTCCTCCTTATCTCTCGTTGAGAATGATCGTGATGTGGCTGGTCTTCTTCAGGATGCGGTCTGCGCGGCCCTGAGAACGGGGACGGATACGCTTCAGAGTGGTGCCCTGGTTAGCGAATGCTTCCTGCACATACAGCTTGGAAGTATCGATGTCCATATCACGCTCGGAAGCTGCATACTCAGCGTTAGCTACTGCAGAATCCAGTACCTTGCTGATGATTCTTGCGCCCTCGTTAGGAGTAGCGGCGAGAATAGCAGAAGCAACTGCAACATCCTTGCCTTTGATGGTGTCCAGCACGATCTTAGCCTTGGTGGGAGAGATGCGGACGAAGGAGACCTTTGCTCTGGGGCGCAGGTCCTTCTGAGCATTACGCTCTCTCTTGATCTGGCTTCTATGTCCTAATGCCATTTTAATTCCTCCTTATTCCGAACGATCAACGTACGGAGCCTTTCTTTTCGTCCTTGCCGTGGCCGCGATAGGTACGGGTCACAACAAATTCGCCAAGCTTATGGCCGACCATGTCCTCGGTCACATATACCGGAACATGCTTTCTTCCATCATGTACTGCAAAAGTATGGCCGACGAAAGACGGGAAAATTGTAGAGCGGCGGGACCAGGTCTTGATGACCTGCTTGTCGCCGGATGCGTTCAGTGCATCAACCTTCTTTAACAAAGATGCATCCGCGAACGGACCTTTCTTTAAAGAACGGGACATTTCTTAACCCTCCTTACTTGCTGTTCTTCGCACGGCTGCGAACGATGTACTTGTCAGAATGCTTCTTGCCGCGAGTCTTAAGACCCATAGCAGGCTTGCCCCAGGGCGTCATAGGACTGGGACGACCGACGGGTGCCTTACCCTCACCACCACCGTGGGGATGGTCATTGGGGTTCATGGCAGAACCGCGGACGGTGGGACGGATACCCATGTTACGGGTACGACCGGCCTTACCGATCTTGATCAGCTCGTGATCTCCGTTTCCTACGAGACCGATGGTAGCGCGGCAGTCGATGGGAACCATTCTCATTTCACCGGAGGGAAGGCGGAGGGTAGCGAATTTACCTTCCTTAGCCATCAGCTGTGCTGCAGTTCCTGCTGCGCGAACCATCTGGCCGCCCTTGCCGGGCTTCATTTCAATGTTGTGGATGTTGGTGCCGGTGGGGATGTTGCGAAGAGCCAGGCAGTTTCCTACACGGATCTCAACAGCGTCTCCGCTGACAACAGTCTGTCCAACCTTCAGACCCTCAGGAGCGAGGATGTAGCGCTTCTCACCATCTGCATAGAACAGAAGAGCGATGTTGGCGCTGCGGTTGGGATCGTATTCAATGGCAGCAACCTTAGCGGGGATGTTGTCCTTGTTTCTCTTGAAATCAATGATTCTGTAGAGCTTCTTGGCACCGCCGCCGTGATGACGAACGGTGATCTTGCCGTAGCTGTTACGGCCGGCAGTGTTCTTAACACGCACTGTCAGAGACTTCTCAGGGGTGCTCTTGGTGATCTCAGCAAAAGCGGAAGTCGTCATGTTTCTCCGAGAAGCTGTATAAGGCTTATATGTTTTGATAGCCATTACTTTTTCTCCTTTCGGTACACTTCATTTTAAAAATGGAATTACCGGATCTGTATCCCCTTGGATCAGATACCTTCAAAGAACTCGATGTCCTTACTGTCCTCAGTCAGGGTAACGATGGCCTTCTTAACGGCATCGGTACGACCAACAGTGTAACCGCGGCGCTTGTTCTTGCCGCGCTGGTTCATGGTGTTGACCTTCTTGACCTTGGCGCCGTCAAACATTTTCTCAACAGCCTCACGGATCATGATCTTGTTGGCATCGGGGTTAACGAGGAAGGTGTATTTCTTCTCACTCAGAAGCTCCATGGACTTTTCGGTGATCACGGGCTTGAGGATTACGTCATAATACTTGATATCAGCCATTACGCAAATACCTCTTCAATCTTCTCGATGGCAGCCTTGCTTGCTACCAGATTCTCATACTTCAGAACGTCGTACACATTTACCTGCTCAGCGGGGATGGTCTTGACGTCGGGAATGTTGCGAGCGGAGAGAAATGCGTTGGTGTCTGTGTCAGCCAGAACGATCAGAGCCTTGCTCAGATCAAACTGATCCATAACCTTCTGCATGTTCTTGGTCTTTACTTCTTCAAGAGCCAGGCTCTCAAGAACCAGAAGCTTGTTCTCCTGTACGCGGGTGGTCAGAGCACTGCGGATAGCGCCGCGGCGAGCCTTCTTGTTCATCTTCTTAGCGTAGTCGCGGGGTTTGGGTGCGAATACGACACCACCGCCGACCCACTGAGGAGCGCGAATGGAGCCCTGACGGGCACGGCCGGTGCCCTTCTGACGGTAGGGCTTCTTGCCGCCACCATTTACTTCAGCACGAGTCTTTGCACTCTGAGTTCCCTGTCTGCGGTTAGCAAGATAGGCAACAACAGCCTCATGCATAAGAGCTACTTTGACTTCTGCACCGAAAACGCTGTCCTTGAGCTCAAGGCTGCCGGTCTCAGTGCCGTCCATCTTATAAACAGCAACTTTTGCCATGTGTTGATTCCTCCTTCAGCCGATATCTCATCGGCGAAATGTGATCTCTCGATCGTTAAGCCTTTACGCTGTTGATAACGGTAACAACAGCCTTCTTGGGTCCGGGAACAGAACCCTTGATCAGCAGCAGGTTGCGCTCTGCGTCAACACGTACGACCTCAAGGTTCTGGACAGTAACATGAACATTTCCCATATGTCCGGGAAGTTTCTTGCCCTTGAATACACGCGCCGGATCAGAGGAAGCTCCCATAGAACCTGCATGGCGGTGATATTTGGAACCGTGCTCCATGGGTCCGCGGCTGAAGCCGAACCGATGGATAGCACCCTGGTAACCTTTACCCTTGGAAATGCCGGCGACGTCAACTCTGTCGCCAACCTCGAACACGTCTGCCTTGATTTCAGCAGCTACCTCGTAGCTCTCTGCATTCTCAATGCGGAACTCGCGAACAGTTCTCTTAACGGCAACGCCTGCCTTCTTGAACTGTCCCTGATCAGGCTTATTGACGAGCTTCTCGCGAATCTCACCAAAGCCGACCTTGATGGCGCTGTAGCCATCATTCTCTACGGTCTTGACCTGCAGAACACTGCAGGGACCTGCTTCCAGGACCGTTACGGGGATCATCTCGCCGGTCTCCTGATCGAAGATCTGAGTCATACCGATCTTCTTAGCCAGAATGGCTTTCTTCATGGTGGTACCTCCTAATAATCTACAGCGGACCCGCTCTCGCGGTTCATCCTAGGTCATTAAGCTGGCATCTATATGTCAACCAATTAACCAACTGTTTCGTTAGAAAACGCTTGTTTGAATACCTTATCAGTTCTTAGCAGCGACCTGAATATCTACGCCGGCGGGAAGTTCCAGCTTGCTCAGAGCTTCAAGTACCTTCTTGTTGGGCTCCAGAACATCGATCAGTCTCTTGTGAGTTCTCTGCTCGAACTGCTCGCGAGCGTCCTTGTACTTGTGAACAGCACGAAGGATGGTAACGACTTCCTTGTGGGTGGGAAGCGGGATAGGACCACTTACCTTTGCTCCGTTGCGTTCTACGGTCTCCACGATCTTCTGTGCAGCCTGGTCGATGACCTGATGGTCATAAGCCTTCAGTGTGATGCGGATCTTTGTTGCTTTCTTTTCTGCCATAAAAAAACAGCCTCCTTTGCGCATTTATGCCGTTTCGGAGCTTCTCCGAAGCCGGCGCGTTTGCAGCATTGTGACTGTACACACACCCGTGCGTTTCCACCCTGTAAACAAGCAAAAGCAGGGCTTCGACCTCACGTTTTTTTAATTGTACAGTGACTTGCCGTCAGTTTCGTGAACCAGACATTCGCTCCCCGTGAATTACCACCGCAGTCTTTAAGCTCGGTGCAACCTCCCGGATCATC
The DNA here is from genome assembly GCA_021442595.1 of Lachnospiraceae bacterium. Lineage (GTDB taxonomy): Bacteria > Bacillota > Clostridia > Lachnospirales > Bianqueaceae > RUG760. The sequence goes on from JABUST010000182.1 coordinate 48,671, forward strand.
GTTCTCAATGTCACGCCTGAATATTCTATCACAATCCCCGGATTTCAGGCAAGAAAAACCTTTTCAACAGGATTTTTCCTGTGTAGAAATTTCAGAGAATTTTGCATATATTTCTTGTGCATTTTGCACAATTATCTTTCAATCTATCCGGAGCTCCACCGGGCAGTGATCGGAGCCCAGGATATCACACAGGATCCCGGCGCTCTTCAACCGTTCCCTCAGTCCTTGGCTGCAGATGAAATAATCAATGCGCCACCCTGCGTTTCTTGCTCTGGCATTAAACCGGTAACTCCACCAGGAATACTGCTCCACGGCATCCGGGTAGAAATACCTGAAGCTGTCTATCCATCCCGTTTCCAGAATGCGGCTGATCTTCCCTCTCTCTTCATCCGTGAAACCGGCATTGTGATGATTGGAGGAAGGATTCTTCAGATCTACCGGACGGTGAGCCACATTCAGATCTCCGCAGTAAATGACTTCCTTCCGGCTCTTCAGCTCTGTAATATATGAATAGAAGGCATCTTCCCACGTCATACGATAATCCAGACGCCGAAGATCGTCCTGAGAGTTGGGCACATAGACGGTGATCAGATAGAAATCCTCATACTCCAGAGTGATGACCCTGCCCTCGTGGTCATGCTCCACTATGCCAAGTCCGTACTTTACGGAGATAGGAAGATGCTTGGTAAAGATAGCGGTTCCGCTGTATCCCTTCTTCTCGGCATAGTTCCAGTAGCAGTGATAGCCCTCCGGGGCAAAATTGATCTGCCCCTCCTGAAGCTTGGTCTCCTGAAGACAGAAGAAGTCTGCATCGGCTTCTTTAAAGAATTCCGGGAAACCCTTTGTCATACAGGCACGGAGGCCATTCACGTTCCAGGATATAAATTTCATGTGTGTTCCTTTTATGTTCCTATTCTTTCCAAAATGAAAGGGTGCCCTTGCGGACACCCTCTCGGTTATTTGAGCAGAGATTACTCGATGATAGCGGTTACAGAACCGGCGCCTACGGTACGGCCACCCTCACGGATAGCGAAACGCAGACCGATCTCCATAGCAACGGGGTAGATCAGCTGAACTTCCATCTCAACGTTATCTCCGGGCATGCACATCTCGGTTCCCTCGGGAAGCTTGATGACACCGGTAACGTCAGTGGTACGGAAGTAGAACTGAGGTCTGTAATCGGTAACGAAGGGAGTATGACGGCCACCCTCTTCCTTCTTCAGAACGTAAACCTGTCCCTTGAAGTGAGCATGGGGCTTAACAGAACCGGGCTTGCACAGAACCTGTCCGCGCTGGATCTCGGTACGGGTGATACCACGAAGCAGAGCACCGATGTTGTCACCAGCCTGAGCCTGATCCAGCAGCTTGTGGAACATCTCAACACCGGTAACGACATAGGACTTAACCTCAGACTTCAGACCAACCAGCTCTACGCTGTCGGATACCTTCAGGACGCCACGCTCAACACGACCGGTAGCAACAGTACCGCGACCGGTGATGGTGAATACATCCTCAACGGGCATCAGGAAGGGCTTGTCAACGTCACGCTCGGGCTCGGGAATATAGGAGTCAACAGCCTCCATCAGTTCCATGATGGCCTTTCTCCAGGTTCCGTCGGGATCGGTGCCTTCGTCTTCTGCATGCAGAGCGTTGTAAGCGGATCCTCTGATGACAGGAGTGTCATCTCCGGGGAACTCGTACTCGTTCAGCAGATCACGAACGTCCATCTCAACCAGCTCAAGCAGTTCATCATCATCAACTGCGTCGCACTTGTTCATGAATACTACGATATAGGGAACGCCTACCTGACGAGCAAGCAGAACGTGCTCACGGGTCTGAGCCATAACACCATCAGTAGCAGCAACAACGAGGATGGTACCATCCATCTGTGCAGCACCGGTGATCATGTTCTTAACGTAGTCAGCATGGCCGGGGCAGTCAACATGTGCATAGTGACGGTTAGCGGTCTCATACTCAACGTGTGCGGAGTTGATGGTGATTCCACGTGCTCTCTCTTCGGGAGCCTTATCGATCTGATCGAATGCAACTGCCTCGCTCAGTCCGGCCTCAGCCAGAGTCTTGGTGATAGCAGCGGTCAGAGTAGTCTTGCCGTGGTCAACGTGGCCGATAGTACCAATGTTGACATGAGGCTTATTTCTCTCAAATTTCTGTTTTGCCATTTGAAATTCCTCCTGGATAGTTTTTGCGGCAACATCGTTCCTATTATAGGAAATGCACCGTTCTTTTTCAAGACATTTTTGTTGAATATTACCTTTCTTTGATCAGCTCATCGCGGATGTTCTTGGGAACAGCCTCGTAGTGATCAAAGAACATGGAGTAAACTCCGCGACCCTGGGTCTTGGAGCGAAGGTCGGTAGCGTACCCGAACATCTGTGCCAGAGGCACGAAGCCGTGAATGACCTGACTTCCGTTTACGCCTTCCATACCGCTCAGACGACCGCGACGGGCCTGCATGTCGCCGATTACGTCTCCCATGTAATCCTCGGGAACCGTTACGTCTACACGCATGATGGGCTCCAGCAGTGTGGGCTCACCCTTCTTCATAGCTTCCTTGACTGCCATAGAACCGGCGATATGGAAAGCCATTTCGGAAGAGTCCACCTCATGGTAGGAACCGTGATAGACCTCAGCCTTCAGGCCAAGGACAGGGAACCCTGCCAGAACACCTGTCTGCATGGCTTCCTGGATACCTTCGTCGATAGCGGGAATGTATTCCTTGGGAATGACACCGCCCACCACGGAGTTGACGAACTCATAGGTTTTCTCCTGGTTGGGATCCATGGGAGAGAACTTGACCTTACAGTGTCCGTACTGTCCGCGTCCGCCGGACTGACGGGCGTACTTGGAATCGATATCCACAGCCTTGGTGATTGCTTCTTTGTAAGCGACCTGAGGGGCGCCTACGTTTGCCTCTACCTTGAACTCGCGGAGCAGACGATCAACAATGATCTCCAGATGCAGTTCACCCATTCCGGAAATGATGGTCTGACCGGAATCCTTATCCGTATGAGTACGGAAGGTGGGATCTTCTTCTGCCAGCTTGGAAAGAGCGATACCCATCTTTTCCTGACCGGCCTTGGTCTTGGGCTCGATAGCCACGGAGATAACGGGCTCGGGAAAGACCATGGACTCAAGGATGATGGGAGCATTCTCATCGCAGAGAGTGTCACCGGTGGTGGTGACCTTCAGGCCGACGGCTGCAGCGATATCGCCGGAGAAGACCTTCTCGATCTCCTCGCGCTTGTTGGCATGCATCTGAAGGATACGTCCCAGACGCTCCTTCTTGTTCTTGGTGGAGTTCAGCACATAAGATCCTGCGTTGGCGGTTCCGGAATAAACACGGAAGAATGCCAGCTTACCCACGAAGGGGTCGGTCATGATCTTGAATGCCAGTGCGGAGAAGGGCTCCTCGTCAGAGCTATGACGTACGTCCTTCTCTTCCCCGTCCATGGAGGTTCCCTCAATAGGAGGAATGTCCACAGGAGCGGGCATGTAGTCGATGACAGCATCCAGCAGCTTCTGGATACCTTTGTTGCGGTATGCGGTACCGCAGAAAACGGGGAAGATCTTTACTTCGCAGACACCCTTGCGCAGCGCGCGCTTCATGTCTTCTACGGAGGGCTCTTCGCCGTCCAGGTACATCATCATCAGCTCTTCGTCCAGATCGCAGATGGCTTCCACCATAGCAGCATGGGCTTCCTCAGCCTCTGCCTGCATGTCTGCGGGGATGTCGGTGACGGTGATATCCGTACCTTCGTCATCATTGTAATAGTAAGCCTTCATCTCCATCAGGTCGACGAGGCCTTTGTACGTGTCTTCCTTTCCGATGGGAAGCTGAAGGGCAACTGCGTTGGCATTCAGTCTGTCTCTCATCATCTGGATTGCATTCTGATAGTCCGCGCCGATGACATCCATCTTGTTGATGAAGGCCATACGGGGAACGTGATATCCGTCAGCCTGACGCCAGACGTTCTCAGACTGGGGCTCAACGCCTCCCTTTGCGCTGAAGACGCCGATGGCGCCGTCCAGTACGCGCAGGGAACGCTCAACTTCTACTGTGAAGTCAACGTGACCGGGGGTATCAATGATATTGACACGGTTACCCTTCCAGAAACAGGTGGTAGCAGCGGAGGTGATGGTAATACCACGCTCCTGTTCCTGCTCCATCCAGTCCATCGTAGCGGTTCCGTCATGTGTTTCACCGATCTTATGGCTCTTACCGGTGTAGAACAGAATACGCTCAGTCAGGGTAGTTTTTCCAGCATCGATGTGAGCCATGATACCGATGTTTCTAGTATTCGCTAAGGAATATTCTCTGTCCAAAACTTACCCTCCTGAATTAGAAACGGAAATGGGCGAAAGCCTTGTTGGCCTCTGCCATTCTGTGGGTATCTTCTCTCTTCTTAACAGATGCGCCGGTGTTATTGGCAGCATCCATGAGTTCGTTTGCCAGACGCTCTTCCATGGTCTTCTCGTTACGAGCGCGAGAATATTGGGTCAGCCAGCGAAGGCCAAGGGTCTGACGACGCTCGGGGCGAACTTCCATAGGTACCTGGTAAGTTGCACCACCAACACGTCTTGCTTTGATTTCAAGAACCGGCATGATATTGTTCATAGCGGTCTCAAAGACTTCTACGGGGTTCTTTCCTGTCTTCTCGGCAATGCGATCGAAGGCACCGTAGACGATCTTCTGAGCAACGCCCTTCTTACCATCCAGCATAATGCTGTTTACCAGCTTGGTAACGACCTTTGAGCCGTATACCGGATCCGGTAATACATCGCGATGGGCAATATGTCCTCTTCTAGGCACGATTCTTCCCTCCTTAATTAATAATAATTAGATCATAGGTACTCACTTATGCAGCACCCTGCTGCATGTCCCTACGTGTCTCGCACCAATCAAAAGGGCCTGCCCTATATTGATTGGTACCGATTTTCCTACAATTACTTCTTCGGACGCTTTGCGCCGTACTTGGAACGTCCCTGACGGCGGTTTGCAACGCCGGCTGTATCCAGGACACCACGTACAATGTGGTAACGCACACCGGGCATATCCTTGACACGGCCGCCGCGAATCAGGACCACAGAGTGCTCCTGAAGGTTGTGGCCTTCGCCGGGGATATAAGCGGTAACTTCGACGCCGTTGCTCAGACGTACACGAGCAATCTTACGAAGAGCGGAGTTAGGCTTCTTAGGTGTGTCAGTCTTTACAACAGTGCAGACACCACGCTTCTGGGGAGAAGAAGTATTGGTAGCCTTCTTCTGAAGTGTGTTCCAGCCCTTCTGCAGAGCGGGTGCACCGGACTTCTTCACGGAATCCTGTCTTCCTTTTCTTACCAACTGATTGAAAGTAGGCATAATGGCACCTCCTATTTAGATTTTTGCGCATAAAAGGCGGGCTCCGTGCATGCGCACAGGGCCCGCGTTTTACGCAGACTTCGGTATTCTATCACCGGAGTTTTTGCATGTCAATATTTAATTGTGACGGGACGCAGGATTTTATTCCTTTTCTTCCTGTTCCTTAGCAGCCAGCAGGTTGTCCAGCATGGCTCCCACGTTGAAGGCGGGACCTTCATCCTCAAAAGCGTCATCATCGTCGTCGGGATAGGGGGAGATGACCTCCTCTTCCTCCACGAAGGCCGGCTGACCGTTGAGCTTGTACTCTGCTCTCTGGTAGTCATCCATACCGGTTCCTGCAGGAATCAGTTTACCGATGATAACATTCTCCTTCAGACCCTCCAGCGGATCCACCTTACCCTTGATGGCGGCATCGGTAAGGACACGGGTGGTCTCCTGGAAGG
>JABUST010000148.1 GCA_021442595.1 Lachnospiraceae bacterium
CAGCAGGATATCCTGCTGCGGGCTTATTCTATTTGGGTTAATGCCCCTTGCTGTCTGCTTTCCTGTTCTCTTCACATGCAGCTCATCCTTAAGTGTATGAGCTGCCGGAAGAAAATATCACTTACTCGTCCTTCATCTGAGCAGCCACCAGACCGTAGTAGATGCCCTGCTGCTTCAGCAGCTCCTCGTGGTTTCCCTGCTCGGCGATCACACCCCCGGACAGGACGAAGATCCGGTCACAGCCTCGAATGGTAGAGAGGCGGTGAGCAATGAAGATGGAGGTGCGCCCCTGAGAGATATTCTCAATGGATTGCTGTACCAGCTCCTCCGTGTTGGTATCAATGTGAGCCGTGGCCTCATCCAGCACCAGGATTGCCGGTTCATGGGCAATGGCCCGAGCGAAGGACAAAAGCTGCCGCTGACCGGTGGAAAAATTCAATCCCTGCTCAGACACGGGGATGTGAATGCCTCCCATATCCTCCACAAAGGGTTCTGCCGCCGCAATCTTCAGGGCCTCTTCCATACGCTGCTCCGACAATTCCGCATGCATATCCATGTTGTCGGCCACATCCCCGGTAAACAGGAACACATCCTGCATCACAGTGGATACACCACGGCGCAGATCCTCCAAATTCCATTCCTCCACAGGAACTCCGTCCACCAGGATCTGCCCCTTGTTGACAGAATAGTAGCGGCTGATCAGGTTGATGATGGTGGTCTTGCCTGCGCCGGTATGTCCCACGAAGGCCACCCGCTGCCCCTTTTCCACCTTGAAGCTGACTCCCTTCAGGACCCAGTCCTCTCCGTTATAGGCAAACCATACATCCTTGAATTCCACCACGCCCTTCACCTGTCCCCGGTGAGAGCCGGCTTCCATATCCTCGATGCCCTTCTCATCCAGGACCTCATAGATACGGTCGGTGGACACCAGGGCTCCCTCAATGGTGGTATATTTCTCTGCCAGATCATTGATGGGATTGAAGAACTGTTTCACATAGTTGGTAAAGGCATAGAGCACACCCACCTCCAGCATGCCCCCGGAGATCCGGTTGTAGCCGTAAGCCACCAGCAGGGCAATGATGAGGGAGTTAATGATCTCCATGACCGGGCGCAGGAAAGAGTTCAGCAGCACCTGAGTAAAGGTGGTTTTATAGTAGGCTGCATTCAGCTCCCGGAACTCCCGGAGCTTGTCCTCTTCTTTCTTAAAAGCCTGGACAATGCGCATGCCGGACATATTCTCGGAGAAGAAGCCGTTGATATGCCCCACGATCTGTTTCATCTTCTTGAAGTTGGCCTTAATGACCTTCTTCATGGAAACGGTCAAAGCTGCGATGACCGGAATACCGGAAAAGGCCACCAGGGCCAGCCTGGCATCCATGATCAGCATGACCACCACGATACCCAGCAGCAGGAACACATCCTTGAACAGGTTCAGGAACACATCGGAATAAAACTCATTTACCGTCTCCACATCGTTGGTGGCCCGGGTGATGAGACGTCCGGTGCCGTAGCTGTCCAAAGTCTTCATGTTCATATGGAGGATCTTGTCAAAGACTCTCCGGCGCATATCATTCAGAATACTCTGGGAGATTCGGGCGATCAGCCTGACCTGGGTCATGGAGAAGGCGGCGCCCAGGGCAGCCACCAGGAAATACAGGATGCCCATACCCGTAATGGAGTACAGACCATGCTGCTCCTCGTGTCCCACCAGGAACCGATCAATGACAATCTCCGCCACAAAGGGCTTCAGCAATTCCGACAGATTAACGATGAGGACCGCCGCCATGCAGATCAGCAGCTTGCCCACATAGGGTTTCATCAGAAGAGCCAGACGGACAAAGCTGGAATTCTTATCTTCCACCTTTGTGATATCCTTCACAGAAGGCACGTTTTTCATCTGAGACTGTTCACTCATCTTTTGCGGCCTCCTTTGACTGTTTTTCAAACACTTCGGCGTACTCGCCCTTCAGTGCCATCAGTTCATCATGAGTACCGGCCTCGATAACCTTTCCATCCTCCAGATACAGGATCTGATCTGCATGCCGGATGGCAGAAAGTCTGTGGGAGATGACAATGGCTGTCTTCTCTCCCAGCACCGTCTCCAGATTGCCTACGATGGTCTTCTCCGTCACATTGTCCACTGCAGACAGGGTATCGTCCAGAATCAGCACCTCCGGATCTCTCACCAGAGCTCTGGCCAGAGCGATGCGCTGCTTCTGTCCTCCGGACAGTCGGGTTCCGCGCTCTCCCACTTCTGTCTCATATCCTTTGGGGAAGGCCTGAATATCTGCGTCAATATCGGCCAGGGCTGCGGCCCGCTGCACGGCAGTCAGGTCCACCCCGGGGGTATAGAAGCGCACGTTCTCCTCAATGGTGGTGGAGAACAAGAAACCATCCTGAGGCACATAGCCTACCTTTTCCCGGATGGCTTTGGCGGGAATATCGTTGATGTCCACCCCATTCAGCAGCAGCTGTCCCCGGGGAGTCTCGTAAAATTTCAGCAGCAGAGAGATCAGGGTAGTCTTTCCGCCGCCGGTGACTCCGGCGATGCCCAGAGTCTCGCCGGGATGAATGTGGAAGCTCACATGGTCCAGCTCGGGCTTATCCTTTCCGGGGTAGGCAAAGGTCAGATCTCTGGCCTCGATATCCCCGTTCAGCAGGCCCTCATAGTCCTGCATTTCAAAAGCGGGAATACCTTCGGCTTCGAAGATCACATTCAGACGCTTGTAGGAAGCGAGGCCTCTGTGGATCAGATTCACAATGCGGCCCAGGGAAACCACCGGCTGCTGGATCAGCAGCAGATAGCCCAGAAAGGCCACCAGAGAGCCCAGACCCAGCGTTCCCTGCTGCACCAGCTGACCACCGTAGATCAGGCTGATGGAGTAGGAAAGGCCAAAGGTAATGGTGGTGATGGGATTCAGCCATGCGGAAGCATCCGTCAGAGCCACGTTGGCATCCCGCATCTGGGTAGAGCTGGTATCAAACTCCTGCTGCCATTCCTTTTCCCGGGAGAAGGACTTGATGACCCGGGAGCCCATGATGGACTCATTGACGAAGCCGGAAAGACGGGAAAACAGCTCCTGGACCCTGCGGAATCTTTTCTGAACCACATCACCGATGAGAATGATGGCCACGATGGCAGCCACCACCGGTAAAATAGCAAAGACGGTAAGCCTGCCGTCGATGGTTCTGGCCATGGCGGCAATGGACAGCACCGCCGTGGCGATACCGTTGATGCCCTGGGCCAGAACCGGACCGAAGGTCATGCGCACCGCATTGGTATCATTGATGGCATAGGCCATCAGATCACCGCTGCGCTGCTTGTAGAAAAAGCCGATGGGCATGTTCTGCAGCTTGACGAAAAGCTCTTCCCGCAGAAACACCTCCATGCGGCGGGCGTTCATGATGATGAACATACGCCAGATAAAGCGGGTGACGAACACCGCCAGGGCAATGAGCACGATGACCCATGCCTGGTGCATGACAGCCGCCCTGTCTATATGGGTCTCTCCCAGAAGATCAATGGCTTTTCCCAAAGCTTCGGGGCCCAGGTTCGTGATCCTGGCGCACAGGACCAGAAAGAAGATACCCGGTATATAATTCAGACCGTATTTCTTCAGAAACTTTTTGATAACCATATCTTTTAACTCACATTCCTCAGCCGATCACAATACAAATGTGCTCTTTTATTTTAGTCCTGCCGCTCCCACATGGGCTGCCGTCAGCTCATATACCTTCATGCGGCCGGGCTCATTCAGGATCTCGTGGCGCATACCGGGAAGCAGTACTCCCGCGGTGTTTTTATATCCTGCGCTTTTCAAATAGTCCACAGCACCGTGGAATCCCTTCTCTCCCATGCAGCAGGGATCATCGGCTCCGGAAAGGAACAGAATGGGAAGGGCCGGATTCTTCTTTTGATAACTGCCGTTTTGGTAGCACTGCTTCAGCAGCTTCATCAGATTCTCGTAGCCGTTGGCGGTGAAGACAAAACCGCAGAGAGGATCCTCCTCGTACTGCTGCACTGCTTCCTCATCGGAATTCAGCCAGGCATAGGAGCTCTTGGCTCTCGGGAAGGCCTTATTGTAGGAACCGAAAGCCATGGCGGTGATCAGGGGAGAACGGTAGTGATCTCCTTTGATCTTTCCTACCAGAGCTGCCATGAATTTTCCGGCGTCCGCAGCCGGATTTTGGGCCACACAGCCGCTGATGGTCAGAGATGTGAGGCGGTCATCATATTTCTGCAGGTAGCAGCGTACGATGAGGGAGCCCATGGAATGTCCGAACATGTGGATGGGCAGCTGAGGATAGCGCCTCTCAGCCTCCCGGACCATATCCTGCACATCCTCCACGATGGCCTCTGCTCCGTTTGCATACATAAAGCCCAGGTCCTCCGGGTCTCTGACACTTTCTCCGTGCCCCCGATGGTCATGGATCAGGCAGGCATAGCCAAGAGATGCCATATACTCCATGAAAAGAATATATCGCTCCTTGTGTTCCGCCATACCGTGCACCAGCACCAGTACGCCCCGGACCTCTTCCTCCGGCCGGATCTCAAGAGCATGCAGCTCCAATCCGTCAGAGGATGAGGAAATAACAAATGTGCTCTGCATAGGATCTTTCTCCTTTTTCAATCCGTGAGACCACTGTGAATATCAGTGCTTCTGTCCGGGAATCACCCGGCCGTGGATTCTCCGCAGACGGTTCTCCCGGTCACGCTCCTTACTCTCCTGAAGCTCTTTCTCCTTGGCTGCCAGGGCTGCAGTATCCTCCGGGGCAGCCTCTTCTGCCTTGGCCGCCAGCTCTGCCTGATGGGCAGCGATGGCTTCCTTCTCCCCGGGGATGGTGGTATCCTGATCCACCATGAACTTCAGGAATACCTGGATCCACTGATCCCAGAAATCCCAGGTATGGGCGCCGGGACCCTCATGATATTCATAGGAAATCTCCGGATGAGCCTCAAACCACTCCTTGGTCTTCCAGGAGGGCTCATAGAGAAAGTCATCCACACCGATAGCATGGAAGAAACGGGGCATAATCTTCCCCTCTTTCAGATTTGTCAGGGCATGGGTGTAGGGATCCCACAGAGAGTCTCTGAGAGAGGCCTGATCCATGGTGTTGTAGATGGCCATGCTGAGAGGATATCTCCCTTCTCCCCGGGAGCTGGCAGGTCCCCGAACACCATCGGTGCGGTACAGCAGGTTGCCGCTGGAGAGAATACCCACATGGGCATATTTATCCGGGAACATAAGGCCGGCCTTAAGGGCGCCCCATCCTCCCATGGAAAGGCCGCAGATAGCCTTGTCTTCCCGCTTTCCGGAGATGGGGAAAAAGCGTTCTACCACCTGAGGCAGCTCATCCACAATGAAATCCTGATACCGGGGACCGTGGGCCATATTTTCATAGCGGGACAGCAGAACCTCCGGCATCACCACGGCCCAGCCCATGGCAGAGACATAACGCTCGATGTTGGTGCGGCGGAGCCAGATGGTATGATCATCGGATGCGCCGTGGAGCAGATACAGTACGGGGTAGCGGTCGGCAGTGACATTGGATCCGTCCACTCCCACCCCGTGGGATCTCTGGGGAAGGATTACATAACAGCTGGTGCACATGCCCAGAGTCTGGGCATAAAACTTCAGTTCCATTAATGCCATGATCAGTGTCCTCCCTTCTTAAACGTGCATGGTTTTTGATTTGTCCAAAGGCAGCCAGTCGATGACCTTCTGGATATTCCTGTCCCAGAATCCCCACTCATGGGTACCGGGCTCTTCATAATATAAAAGATCGATCCTGTCGGCGAAACGTTCCTTGAACAGCACATTGGGCTTGTAGAGGAAGTCTTCGGTGCCGCAGCACATGAAGAAACGGGGCAGTTCCGCACCGGCCTTCAGCTGCTTCTCCAGCATATAAGGAAGATCGTTCACAGACTCCTTCAGCTCCACGATGACACCCCAGTTATTCAGATGATAGGCGTCGGAGCGGTTTTCATATTCCCATACAGGGTCCACCATGCCGGAGAGACTGGCTGCATAGCTGAATCTTTCCGGGCAGTTGATGCCCAGCTTCAAAGCGCCGAAGCCCCCCATGGACAGACCGGCCACGAAGGTATCCTCCCGCTTATCGGAGATGAGAGGAAAGAACTCACAGATCAGCTCAGGAAGCTCCTTACTGAAAAACTGGAAATAATCATAGCCGTACTTCTGGTCAGAATAGAACCCCAGATCTGTGGAGGCCATGACCACAGCCAGCCCCTTCTCACAGGCATATCTCTCAATGGATGTCCTTCTCTGCCAGATGGTCTGGTCGTCAGATCCGCCGTGAAGCAGATACAGGACCGGGACCTTCTTTGCCATTTCCACTCCCGCCAGGCCGATGCCGTTCACCTCCTGGGGAAGGATCACCTCTACCTGGCGCTCCATGCCCAGAGTAGTGGAGAAAAAGTTTGCATGAACCAGTGCCATACATCCTTCCTTTCTGCGTTATACGCGTATACTGATCTCGCCGGAGGACAGACATTTTCTGCTGCCATCCGGATATGCTGCTATGAGCTGCGCTCCGTCTCCGATGCCCACCACCGTCACCGCCGGCTGATCCGGCAGAGGAAGGTGGTCGGCCCCGAGGAGGGTGACGGTCTTTCCAAGCACCGAGCAGCGGCGCCTGTATTCTTCCATATATGCGGGGATTCCTGTTTCTTCAAAGGCTGTCCACCGCTCCATAAAGGCATTAAGAAAGCCGGAAGCCAGTCTTTCCCGGACAAAGTCTTCGTCTGCCTTCGATGTACCGGGAGGATAGATGGCTCCCGCTGTCTCTGCGATGGCCCGGGGGAAGCCTTCTTCCGGCTCCCGCACATTGAACCCGATGCCCATGATCAGGTACTCCGCTTCGGCACCTCCGGGAGAGATCCTTCCCTCCGTCAGGATGCCGGCGATCTTCCTGCCTCTGAGCTCCAGGTCATTGACCCACTTGATGCTGCACTGTCCCTTCACATTCGGCAGCCGCTCTACTGCCTCGGCGGCGGCCACAGCCGCCAAAGTAGTCACAGCCAGGGCAGGCTCTGCCTTCATGGAGGGTCTCAGCAGCAGACTCATGTACAAACCTGTCCCCGGGGGAGAGTAAAAGCTTCGGCCCATGCGGCCTCTTCCGCCTGTCTGTGCAGCAGCCAGCAGGACCGTGCCTCCGGGGGCTCCCTCCAGGGCCATGTCCTTCAAAAGGTCATTGGTGGAGGTAACCTCCTCATGTACCTGCAGTTTAAGCCGGGCTGCAGGACCCTTCAGATCATTTCTGATCCGATATTCATTCAGTTCCATAGAGTGATTATACCATAAAAAACGGAGACGAAATGAAGAGGCTTTAATTTGTGCAGGAGAAAGTGTCTGCAGAAAAGCTCCGGGAGCCGGTTCATCTCCCGAAGATATGCCTTCAGGGGATGAACCGGCTCCCGGAGCTGATTCAATATTTACAGATAAAGTTCAGGGTCGACTCTGCCGCCCCCCACATAAACCTCAAAGTGCAGGTGAGGTCCGGTACTCATACCGGTAGATCCCACATATCCGATGACCTGACCCATGGAAACATATTCACCCACTTCCACAGCCCTTTCGCTCTGATGGGCATACAGGGTGGACATGCCATTGCCATGGTCGATCTTTATGTAATTGCCCCAGCCGCCGTTCCATCCGTCGCTGGACTCTACCACCGTACCGCTGGCAGCCGCATAGATGGGCTGACCGTACTGGGCAGCAATGTCCAATCCGCCGTGGTTAGAGTATTCACCGGTGATGGGATGGATGCGAGGCCCGTACAGAGAAGAGATCAGATAACAATCCACCGGCCAGTACAGCTCACCGGAGCCGATGCCGGGCCAGGACTGCCAGCCGTAGGAAAGGGCTCTGTCCGCATTGGAGCCGTCCAGATCGCCTCCGGTAGGCTGAGAGGAAGCTCCGGAACCGGAGTACTCCTCTTCATCATCGTCCTCCTCTTCTGTGTCCCCATCTTCCTCAGACTGATTGTTGGCAGCCTCCTGCCGTCTGCGCTCTTCTTCCTCAGCCAGCTGCTGGCGTCGGGATTCTTCTGCCCGGATGGCTGCCTGTCTCTGCTCTTCCAGAAGACGGCTCTCCTCTGCCAGACGGGACTCTTCGTTCTCAATGGCCACCTGAGTCTCAAAGATCCGGTCATCCAAAGAGGCCAGATAAGCCTCCTGCTCCTGCTTCATCAGGATGACAGCCAGCTTGTTGGAGTTCAGGTTATCCACCTCGATCTGCTTCAGCGCCAGAAGATCTTCCAGATTCTCCTGTTCAATGACCTTCTGGGCCTTGTCCAGCTCCAGTTGGGTCTTGGTCTGTTCGATGGTCTCCTTGCTGGCCACGATGGCCTTCTCCACCCGATCCATCTCGGCCAGGATGTTGTTGTCGTACTTCACCATCTCGCTGATGTACTCCAGCTTGCTGAACATATCCGCAATGCTGCTGGAAGAGAGGATCACCTCCAGGTAACTGGTGGCATTGGTCTCGTACATCATCTGAATACGGCCCTTGAACTGGGCGTAATATTCTTTCAGGTCAGATCTTTGAGTCTCCAGCTCCGCCTCTGTTTCTGCCAGCAGGGTCTCATTGGCGGCGATATTATCCTCCAGTCCTTTGATGACCTTGCCTACCTCCAGCAGCTGAGCATCCAGAGCCATGAGTTCGGCCGTGGCGGTCTCCCAAAGGGCCGTTGCCTCCGCCAGTTCTTCCTCCGTGGCATCCAGCAGAAGCTGCTGGGTCTCTTTTTCTTCCTGCAGGGCTTGCTCCTGGGCCTGCAGATCCTCAAGATCATCTGCAAAAGCCGGCAGAACGATACCCAGCACCATAGCCAGAGCCAGAATCACACAGATGACCATGCTTACGACCCGTTTTGTCTTTCTCGTCATAGCTTTCCTCGCTCACTCTCCTTCCCGACCGATATCCATCTAAACTCGATTTATGCTCTCAGGTACTTTCGGATGGAGATGACAGAACCGAAAACACCCACGACGATACTGATACCCAGCAGCAAAGGAAGCAGTCCCATCATGATGCTGTCCACGCTCAGAACGGTGAACAGAGACATGATGCCGGAGAACTTCTCCATGATCAGCTGCACCAGGGCATCATATCCGAAGTACACCAGGGCAACAGGACCCACAGCGCCCAGAACACCGATGAGGACGCCCTCCACTACAAAGGGGAGACGCACAAAGCTGTCCGTTGCGCCGATATATTTCATAATGCTGATCTCTGTCCGTCTGGTATACACCGAGATACGGATGGTATTGGAGATGAGCAGAATGGCAATGCAGATCAGAAACAGGATCAGTCCGAAGCCCACGTAGGTCACCAGCTTGGTCATGGTGTCCAGGGTCTGAGCTGCATTGGCAGAATAATTCACTTTTCTCACCAGGGGAGAAGCCTTCAGAAAGTCGGCAATGCCGTCTTGATCGCCGGCGGATACGGGATAGATTTCAAAGTTGGAGGCATTGGCCAGAGGATTATCCGCATTCAGCTCCTCCATGAGCTCATCGGTAATCTCATCGCCCCCCAGCATCTCCTGCTTGAAATCCGCCCATGCTTCATCGGCAGAAACATAGTGGAAGGATTCAATGTCCTTCCTCTGGCTCAGCTGAATGGTCAGCTGGTTGACCTCCTCCTCCGTAATACCGCTTTTAAGGAAAGCCACCATGCCCACATTTTTATCCAGATCACCGGTAAAGCTGCGCAGGTTCATGACCAGACAGTACACGATGCCCAGAATGATCAGACAGGCGGAAATGGTACCTACGGATGCCAGAGACATCAGTCCGTTCTTAACTACATTTTTAACGCCGTCGCCTACGCAGCGGCACATGGTCGTGATTTTCATAGGTCGTCATATCCTCCTCCGGAATCCCGAACCACGATGCCGTTCTCCATGTGGATCACCCGCTTCTGCATGGCATTCACGATGGCCTTATCGTGTGTGGCAATGATGACCGTGGTGCCTCTCATGTTGATGGCCTCCAGAACCTCCATGATCTCCTGAGAATTACGGGGATCCAGGTTTCCTGTAGGCTCATCGGCGATCACCAGGGGAGGATTATTCACGATGGCTCTGGCAATAGCAGTTCTCTGCTGCTCACCGCCGGAAATTTCATTGGGGTAGCTTTTGGCCTTGTGGACCAGTCCTACCAGATTCAAAGCTGCCGGCACGCTCTTTTTGATTTTCTTGCCGGGAGTTTCGATGACCTGCAGCGCAAAGGCCACATTGTCATACACCGTTCTCCTGGGAAGAAGGCGGTAATCCTGAAACACGATACCCATGGAGCGGCGCAGCGCGGCGATCTTGGAACGGCGCATCTTGGTGATGTCCTTGCCGTCAATGATGACCTGCCCCTCGTCGGGCTTCAGTTCTCTCATAAGAAGCTTCAGGAATGTACTCTTGCCGGAGCCGCTCTCACCCACCACGAAGACGAATTCTCCGTCCTCGATGGTCAGATTGAGGTTTTCCACACCTACCACGTTGCCGTCGTAGATCTTGGTAACATTCTTAAGTTCAATCATTTGTAATGACTCCCATTATCTGAATCCATTACTCTCCATATAATCCATGTATTTCGCTACCATAAGAGCGATCTTGAAAATAATGGCGTCGTCAAAGGTACGCACATCCAGCCCGGTGTTTTTCTGCAGCTTGTCCAGGCGGTAGACCAAAGTATTTCTGTGGATGTACAGCTGTCTGGAGGTCTCGGAAATATTCAAAGAGTTCTCAAAGAACTTGCTGACGGTGTTCAGGGTCTCCTCGTCAAAGTCCTCCACCTTCACATCCTTGAAGATCTCTTCGATATACATCTTACACAGGGACATGGGCAGCTGATAGATCAGGCGGCCAATGCCCAGACGGTTGTAGTTGATGACTCCCTTGTCCTCGTAGAAGATCTTTCCCACTTCCAGAGCGATCTTGGCTTCCTTGTAGGAGCGGGAAATGTCCTTCAGATCCGTTACCACGGAGCCCAGGGCGATGCGCACCCGTCCCATAGCCTCAGCGGACAGCATGTCGCTGATGGTCATGGCGGTCTTTTCCAGGGCAATTCTGGAGGTGTCGGCAGTTACATCCTTCACGAGAATGATGTTTCTCTCGTCGATGGCGGTGATGAAATCCCGGTTCTTGGTGGGATAAATGCCTCTGATGATATCGATGACGGAATCGTTGACGTCTTTATCGTTATCCGATTCGATAAGATAGATGACTCTGGCCACATTGTTGTCAATGTGGAGCTTCTTTGCCCGCATGTAGATGTCTACCAGCAGAAGGTTGTCCAGCAGAAGGTTCTTGACAAAGTTATCCTTGTCGTAGCGCTCCTTGTAGGCAACCATCAGTCCCTGCAGCTGGAACACCGCAATGCGGCCCACGCTGGCAGATGCCTCATCCGTCCCCTTGACGGCCAGAATATATTCTACATCTCCGCCGGCGGATACGGAAAAGAGCTGATGTCCGTCCACCACGGCGCCGTCCTCAAAATCTCCGGGAAGCACGATCTCCCGGGCAGCCTTGCTGCTCTCTGTGGTAGCCAGAAGATCCCCTTCCGGTTCCAGTACAGTCAGTTCTTTTTGGGTGATCGAAGTCAGTCCGTCGATGGTAGACTGTAAGATTTGATTAGAGACCATGGATCCATCCTCCTGTTTCTTTGACTATCAGATTTTATCACAAACTCTCCGGTTTATCCACGGGAGCATGCAACATTTCTGTTAAAATTCGTAACATTTCTGTTACGTTTAGGTATCATCCTTCAGCATTTTCAGACGATCAGCTTCCGGGCCCGGTTACAGGCTTCCGCGTAGCTGTACAGAGCCTTGATGGAGGTTTCGAAGTCGTCCTCGGCGACGCCTACCACGCAGGAGATTTCGTTGATACCCTGGATGGAAAGCTTCACATTGACGCCGGCTGCAGCCAGCACCCGGAAGATCTCGGCGGCGGCGCCAACGGCGCCGTACATGCTTTCTCCCACGATGGCCACCAGCGCCAGATCGTGCTCCACCTTGATGTTGTAGGGATCGATCTCCCGGCGGATGCGCCGGAGGATGTTCTCCTCCTTGCCTTCCAGCTCCTTATCATCCACCAGAACCGTCATGGTGCCGATACTGGAGGGAACGTGCTCCACCATGACCTTGGACTCCTCGAAGACCTGCAGTACCTTACGGCCGAAGCCCAGACGGTCGGATCCGATATCCTTCTCAAAGGAAAGGGCGGTGAAATCCGTCTTTCCCGTGATCCCCGTAATAAAGCTGTGGGCCTCGGTGATCTTGTCATCGGGAACGATCCAGGAGCCCTCGTCCTCCGGCCGGTTGGTGTTCCGGATATTGATGGGAATGCCTTCACTGCGGGCAGGAAAGATGGCCTCCTCATGGAATACACTGGCACCCATGTAGGAAAGCTCTCTCAGCTCGGAATAGCTGATCTCCTGAATTCCGGCGGGATTTTCGATGATCCGGGGGTCTGCAGCCAGAAAGCCGCTGACATCCGTCCAGTTTTCATAGACATCCACCTTCATGGCCTTGGCCACGATGGATCCGGTAATGTCGGATCCTCCCCGGGAGAAGGTCTTGATGCGGCCGTTCTCTGCCGCACCGTAAAAACCGGGCATCACAAAGCGCTCGGAAATGTCTACATCGTAAAAAGCTTCCACCGTGCGGTTCTCATCGTAGTTGCCGGCGGCATCGAAGACCACATAATCCGCCGGGTCGATGAACCGGTAGCCCAGGGCGGCTGCCAACACCTTACCGTTCAGATACTCTCCCCGGCTTACCAGGTATTCCTCGCTCATGCCTTCATCAATGGCGCTGTGGATCTCCCGGTACTCATCCTCCAGAGAGAAGTCCAGTCCCAGACCGCTGATGATCTCATCATACCGGTCCTGAATATGATAGAAATAGGCGTGACCTTCGTCTACATCCCGCTTCTGGATCTCGTAGCAGCGGATCAGCATATCCGTCACCTTGACGTCTCCCTTGAACCGCTTTCCGGGGGCGGAGGGCACCACATACATTCTGGATTCATCTGCCCGGATGATGTCGACGACCTTCTTCATCTGACATGCATCTGCCAGAGAGCTGCCGCCGAATTTGACTACTTTTCTCATATATTCTGCTTGTTCCTTTCGAAAATAAAGCGGTCTGCTTTCACAGACCGCTTTATGGATCTTATCAGCTTCTGCGCTTTCTCTGAAGGAAGCCGGGGATATCTACGATATCGATGGGGACTTCGTCATCAGACGTATTTGCAGACACTTCATAATTCTGAGGCTGCTGCGTAGGAGTACGATATGCGCCGCCCTGGAAGCCGTTCTCGGCAGGAGCGGGGGCTGCACTCTTGGGAGTGCGGAATTCAGTGGAGGTCAACTCAACAGCATGATCCTCATCGTCATTCTTCAAGGGCTTGCGTCCGGGAGCCTGGCCGAAATCCGTGGCAATCACGGTGACCACCAGCTCATCCTTCAGGGAATCATCGGTGGTGGTACCCACGATGATCTGGGCTTCCTCATCCACCAGAGAACTGATATATTCGGAAACAGCATCGAACTCGTACAGGGTCATATCGGGACCGCCGCACACATTCACCAGCACGCTCTTGGCGCCGTTGATGTTAGTATCCATGAGAGGAGAAGCAATGGCCTGCTCAGCTGCCTTACGGCCCTTGTCCTCACCCTTGGCCCGGCCGATACCCATATGGGCAAGACCCTTGTCCTGCATAATGGTGCGTACATCCGCAAAGTCCAGATTAATCATACCGGGACGGTAGATCAGGTCGGAGATGCCCTGCACGCCCTGGCGCAGCACATCATCGGCCATACGGAAAGCTTCTACCATGGAAGTCTTCTTGTCAGCCACATCCAGCAGACGGTCATTGGAAATGGTGATCAGGGTATCCACATTGTGACCCAGTCTCTCGATACCTTCCATGGCGCTCTGCATTCTTCTCTTTCCTTCAAAACGGAAGGGCTTGGTGACCACACCCACTGTCAGGATGCCCAGGCTCTTGGCAATGCCTGCCACCACGGGAGCTGCGCCGGTTCCGGTGCCGCCGCCCATACCGGCGGTGATGAAGACCATATCGCAGCCATCCAGTGTCTTGCGGATATCCTCCTCACTCTCATGAGCTGCCTTTTCGCCGATTTCGGGGTTAGCACCTGCTCCCAGACCTCTGGTCAGCTTCTCGCCGATGACGATCTTGCTGGGAGCCTTGCCCTTTGCCAGGACCTGCTTATCTGTATTGATAGTCAGGAATTCAGCACCTCTCAGACCATCCTCGATCATGCGCTCTACGGCGTTGTTTCCGCCGCCGCCCACGCCGACCACCGTGATCCTGGCAGTGTTGATTCCATCCTTCTTATAGTCGAATTCGCTCATGGGGTAACCCTCCTCGTGAATTTCCCGGTTTTTCTATTTCACATCATATTCTCGATTTCAGAGATATGTACACTACGGGACAATAATGATACAGACACTATAAAGGTTTTCTACCTATAAATCAAGTTTTTTTTGCCTCGCCGGCCGGGGGATCGTCCGAACCGAACTCATCCCCATTACTCATCCGTCTCCGCCGGGAGTTCAAAAGGCTCCACATAAATCTGGGAATCCATGTTCTCTATGTGCAAAATCCCTTTGGGAATGGAATCCATTCTCATGACCTCCGCAGCCACACAGATCTTGCGCTCCACATCCTTAATGGAGCCGATGTGGATCTCCAGCTTATCGGAGAACAGAAGGATATCATCCAGAACCCGCACATTCACCTCGTAGACATCATTTTGCAGGTCATATTTCCGCAGAGCCGTACCGATGGAGACCACCGCATCATACTTGCCGGTCTCTTCCACTGTCAAACGTTCTCCGATATTAAAGCTGCCTACCTTCAGCCCCACGATGGTGGGCAGATCCTCATCCGGTTCCCGGGTGGTGTTGGCCACCTGTCCCTTGCGGTCGATACACAGGTACATACCCTGAAAATACACATAACCGATGGTAGAGCTCTCCTCCACCACGATCTTCACATGGGAGGGCCACTTAAAGTAGACATCCACCGAAGACAGACGGGAATCCACCGTAGGTGAAGAATTCAGGTGGGCCAGGGCATAGCGGAACAGGTTCGTCCCTTCCTTCAGCTCCAGCTGGTGCAGCACATCCTCATCGGAGATACGCTCCGTGCCCTGGATCTCATAGGTCCTCAGGTTGAACACCGGACTGTTCAGGATGATCAGGATCAGCAGAGCGATGCCCAGCAAAAGTCCCCAGGCCTTCAGATGCTCATTCAGCTGGATCTGAGGAATCTTCAGTTTCAGCTTCACGTTGCCTCCTTACCCGGAACCTGCGCCGGCTCCTTCTGCTCCGCAGAGTAAGTGGAGATGTTCAGAATAACTCCCACGGACGTCATCAAAAAGGCCATGGAGGAACCTCCGTAGCTGATAAAGGGAAGACCGATACCCGTGGCGGGAATGGAATTAGTATTTACCGCAATGTGCAGCAGTGCCTGCAGGGAGATCTGACCAACCAGAGATACCGCCACGTAGGAACAGTACCGGTTAGGCGCATTCAGGGAGATTTTGATGCCGTTCCAGGCAAAGGCCGTAAACAGGACCGCCACAATGATGGCGCCGAACATGCCCAGCTCCTCACAGATGACAGCAAAAATAATGTCATTGTATGCAAAGGGAATATAACCCAGCTTCTGAAGGCTCTGTCCCAGACCTCGTCCGAAAAAGCCGCCGCTTCCTACGGCATACAGGGCTTGCACCGTCTGATATCCGTCGCCCATAGCGTCCTCGAAAGGATCCATCCATGCAGTGATGCGGGCGGTGCGGTAGGAGAACTCTCTCAGGAAGTCGCCCAGCGGACCGGTCATATTGTCTGTATTGATCAGCAGGGGCAGCACCAGAAGCAGCACCACTATGCCTGCCAAAGGACCAACCACCATGAGGAAATGCTTGACCTTTGCGCCTCCCACGAACATGATGATGACGCCGATGGCTGCCACGATGATGCCTGAAGAGAGGTTCTGATAGGCAACCAGTCCCGTTGGTATCAGGACCAGTATCAGCATCATGGCAAAGGTCCCGAACTCACCCATTCTGTCATGGAAATCATCCGCCAGCTTGGATATATACACCGCAACTGCCAGCTTGGCCAGCTCTGCCGGCTGGAAGGACAGGGAGCCGAAGCCCAGCCATCTGGTGGAACCATTGACTTCCACACCGATGAAGAACACCAACGTACTGCAGACCAGAGCCGCAATATACCCCGGAAGAGCCAGATTGCGCACCGTGGTCATGGGCACCTTGGACACCAGCACCATAGCCACGATGCCGATCAGACTCCAGATGAACTGACGGCGGAAATAGTACATAGGATCATCCATGGTGTTATAGGCATCATAATAGCTGGAGCTGGTGACCATGATCAGCCCGATGACCAGCAAGGCAATGACGCAGGCGACCAATGTAAAGTTCTGCTCGTTGCGCTGGGGCAGAGTTATTCTCCTTTTCTGCTTGTCACCGCCGGCAAATTGAATAAATTCCTTTGTCCAGGAAAATATTCCTCCCGCCAGTGTTCCGGCAATATCCCCGGCGGCGCTGCCACTGCGTTTTCCTGCGTCTTTCCCCTCGGGATAGTATTCTTCCTCGCTCACAAAACCGAAGGAGGCAGCAATGCTGCGCTTTTTCTCTTCAGAGACCCGGCTGACGGAAGTCTTTTTCCGGTTATTGGTTCTCTCTGCTTTTCTTCCTTCATACCGGTCTGCACTTCTTTCGGCATATCTGTCAGAACTTCTGCCATCAAACAGGTCGGCATTTCTTTCGGCATAACTGTCACCATATCTATCGGAAAATCTGTCAGCGCTTCTGTCAGCATACCGGTCTGCATATCTGTCAGCGGGACGCGTCGTGGCTTTGGCCTTTTTGGTTTTCTTTCTTCCTCCGGTTCTGAAGCCTTCTCCGAAATAGGGGTCTTCAGAGTCTCCGCTGTAGAGAGACTGGAATTTGCCCTGGAACCGGCTGCTGCCGTACACGCTGTCCCTTTCCCGGGTATACTCGCTGTCCCGGACCTGTTGTTTTTTCTTCTTAGCCATTCCGCCCCTCCTTTCTTTTCTGTTTCACTGTCTTCCTGTACCCCTTCTCTATGGGAAGCATGGCAGGATCTTAGCGGCTCTGCAGCCTCTGAGCAGCCTCGCGGAACAGATCTCCCCGCTGCTCGTAATTATCAAACATGCCCCAGCTGGCGCAGGCAGGAGACAGCAGCACGCTGTCTCCGGGCCGGGCAGCCCGGAAGCACTCTTCAATTGCCTCGTCAAATGAAGCAGCCATATAGATATCCTCTTCGTGGAATCCGTACTTCAGGGCGCAGGCTCTGATATCCTCCGCCGTCTGACCTATGAGCACCAGCTCCCGGACCCTTCCGGGAAACAGTCTGCACCATTCGTCATAAGGAGTTCCCTTATCATATCCGCCTCCGATGAGCACGGTCTTCTCGGAGCGCATGGCCAGAAGGCCCTTGATGGCAGCATCCGGATTGGTTCCCTTGGAATCATTGTACCAGGTGACACCTCTCACGGACCCAACGTTCTCAATGCGGTGGGCCACCCCGCGGAAGTTCATAAGCTGCTCCCTGAGGATGGATACCGGCACTCCCATGCGCAGAGCACAGCCCACAGCCGCCATCACATTTTCCTCGTTATGAGCACCGATGATCTTCAGATCCTCAATGGCTGCAATGTCCAGCACTTCTCCCCGGACTTCAGCCAGAATATGCCCCTCCTGAGTCCAGACTCCCTCCGGAGTTCTGACCTCATGAGAGAACCAGCAGATGGAGGGCGCATCTTCTCTTTGGGCAAGAATCTCTCCCTTTTCTCTAACCAGGGGATCGTCATAGTTCAGTACCAGGGCATCCTCCGGTCTCTGATATTCATAGATACGGCATTTGGCTGCCACATAGTTCTCATAGGTATAGTGCCGGTTCAGATGATCCGGTGTAAAGTTCAGAATAGCGCTCACCTTAGGTCTGAAGCCATCGATGGTCTCCAGCTGGAAGCTGGACAGCTCCAGGGCCACTGCTGCCTCCTCCGGCACAGACTCCGCCACGGAGGTAAAGGCCAGACCGATATTTCCCGCAGCCAGGGAGCCGGGCTTCCATGCCTTCAGGATCTCTCCCATGAGAGTAGTGGTGGTAGTTTTTCCGTTAGTACCGGTGATTCCCACGATGGGCGCCTTGCAGAAGCGTCTGGCCAGTTCAATCTCTCCCCATACGGTCACACCGGCACTTCGAGCAGCCTCCAGAAAAGGAAGGTCTGCCGGAACGGCGGGAGACAGGATAATGAGATCGAAGCCGCAGGCTTCCTCTGAAGAGGGCGCTCTCCCGAAGATTCCGGGAGCCTCTGCCGCTGCCTTCAAGTGCGACAGCTGCTCCTTCAGCTGGTCTTTCTGTTTTCCGTCGCTCAGGGTGACCAGAGCCCCGTGCTCCGCGCAAAGCTCTGCGGCACCTATGCCGCTCATGGCCATGCCCACCACAAGTACTTTTTTATTCAGAAGCTCCATAGCATCCCCGTTTCTATTCCCGTTCATGCCAGAATGGCCAGACAGAGTATGCACATCAAAGCCGTGACGATGCTGAAGATGGCCACCACCCGGGTCTCATGCCAACCCTTCAGTTCGAAATGATGGTGAATGGGCGCCATTTTGAACAAGCGCTTTCCGTGGGTCAGCTTGAAATAACCCACCTGCAGGATGACAGACAGAACCTCCACCACATAAATGATGCCGAACAGCAGGATCAGCAGCGGAATGTCCATGAGGAAAGTCATGGTTCCCACAAAGCCTCCCAGAGCCAGAGAACCGGTATCTCCCATAAATACCCTGGCAGGGTAGGCATTAAAGAACAGAAATCCCATGAGTGCGCCTGCAAAGGCAGCAGCCGGGATCTCCAGACCGCTTCCCAGCATGGCGGAAGCCAATACCAGGAACACCGTAATGATCATGGTTACCGTGGTGCTCAGTCCGTCCAGACCGTCCGTAAAGTTGGTGCCGTTGTCCAGGGCCATCATGCCCACTACCACCAGCACATAGTAGCCCCATTTCAGGTCCAGGGTCACACCGGTTATATACAGGGTGACTGTGGTGGCGTGTCCCGTCAGATACAGATAGATCGCCAGACCCAGAGAACACAAAAACTGAAGCAGAAATTTCTGCCCCGGCTTCAGGCCTTCGTTGTGCTTCAGAACGATCTTGATAAAGTCATCGGCAGCTCCCACAAGGCCGAAGGCAAAGGTCATCACCGGTACGATCCAGTACTTTCCCGGCTCCTTTCCGAAAAGCAGGCAGGAGGCAAGAAATCCCAGCAGAAAGATCACACCGCCCATGGTGGGGGTGCCCTTTTTCTTCTGATGGGCCTCGGGGCCCTCTTCCCGGATATACTGACCGAATTTCAGTTTATGCAGCAGGGGGATCCCTGCGTAGCCCAGTACCAGGGCGATGCCGAATCCGCTCAGTCCGGCCAATGCGATCTGCGCTATATTCATGATGAACGCTGTCCTCTTTTCAAATCTGGTTATCGCTATGCATTTTTGCATAACGACGAAAGCCTCTCCGGAATATCGGAAAACTGCATACCGTGGGAAGCCTTGAGGAGTATTATATCATTCTCATGGACAATAGACAAAATCTTTTTAAGCATGTCTTCCTTTGTATCAAAGTGAAAACAGGGCTGCTTTCCTCCCTTTTCCCGGTATCCTTCTTCAATGGCTGCGGCGGCCTGTCCCACGGTGAGGATCACATGGACCCCTTCGGTCTCTGCCAGGTGATGCCCCACAGACAGATGCCCCTCCCGGGTATAGTCACCCAGTTCAAACATATCCCCCAGGATGGCTACCCTTCGGGCCTCTCCCGGAATCCAGGTCAGGGCATCCACCGCCGCGCACATGGATACGGGGTTGGCATTATAGGTGTCATCAATGACCAGATACCGCTCCAGAGGAATTCTCTGAAGCCTGTGAGGCGTTGCCTCATAGGAAGCCAGGCCCCTTAAGATCTCTTCCCGGCTAAGTCCGAAGTGCACCGCCGTCATGATGGCGGGGATCACATTATAGGCCATGTGCCTGCCCAGGGTATTCACTACCAGATCGTAGGTCTCTCCCCGGTAAGTCATAACCATATGCATGCCCGCCTCCGGAGTGGGCTCCGCCAGGCGGATCACTCCGTCATTATGGGTCCCGAAGCCAAAAGTCTCCACCGGAACCTCCAGGCTGTCCTTGACAGCCATCAGCATATCGTCGTCACCATTGATCAGAAGAGGTCCCCGGGTCAGATGAGGCACCATCTCCAGCTTGGCCCGGCGGATCCCTTCCCGACTCCCCAGCATTTCAATGTGGGCCGTGCCCACGTTGGTGATGACCCCCATATCCGGGCAGGCCAGAGAAGCAGCGTAGTCAATCTCGCCGAAATGGTTCATGCCCATTTCAATGACCGCCGCCTGCACTTCATGGTCCAGCCGCAAAAGCGTCAGGGGCACACCGATATGATTGTTGAAATTTCCCAGTGTCTTCAGTGTCTTTCTGCCTCCGCTGAGGGCCGCGGCGATCATGTCCTTGCAGGAGGTCTTTCCCACGCTGCCGGTGATGCCCACCGTCATCAGCTCCGGCGGCATACTCTGCTTGTAGCAGCGGCCGATAGCTCCCAGGGCCTTCACCGTATCCTCCACCAGGATCAGGGAGGCTCCCTCCGGAACACCCCCGGGACACAGCTCCCTGGCCGGCTTTGAGGAAAGGACTGCCGCACCTTTTGCCAGCACATCATTGGCAAAATCATGACCGTCCAGCCGCTCTCCTTTTATGGCCACGAAGAGACAGCCGGGACCTGCCTCTCTGGAGTCCCGCACCAGTTCTCTGACCTCATAACCCGGGTCTCCCCGAAGGGTTCCCCCGCACCAGGCGGCCAGGGTTTGTAAACAGATGGTTTCCAAGGTATTCTCCCTTCTGCCGCTCAGCGCTCCGCCAATCTGGCTGTGACTTCCTCCCGGTCATCCAGGTGGATCTTGGTGCGGCCGATGATCTGATAATCTTCGTGCCCCTTGCCGGCCACCATGACAATGTCCGAGGGCCGTGCCATGGCGATAGCCAGGCGGATGGCTTCTCTTCGGTCAGCTGTTCGAATGTAGGGACAGCCCGTGGGCCGGGTTCCATCCTCCACCCGGTCAATGATCTTCTCCGGGTCCTCCGTCCGGGGATTGTCGGAAGTAAGTACGCAGTAATCCGAAAGTCTTCCGGCGATCTCTCCCATGATGGGACGCTTCACCGGATCCCGGTCTCCGCCGCAGCCCACCACCGTAATGATCCTGCCCCGGGCAAACTCCCGGGCGGTTTCCAGCACGTTCTTAAGTCCGTCCGGTGTATGGGCATAATCCACCACGGCAATGACCCCGTCCCTGCTTCGGAAGGTTTCGAATCTTCCGTCCACGATGGTATGATCCAGGTTCAGAGACTTCACGATACTTTCAGGGGAGATGCCGCAGAGATGACAGGCAGAAGCTGCCAGAAGAGTATTATATATATTAAAACGGCCGGGGACCGGATAGCGGACCTGTCCCAGATGTTCTCCCCGGAAGGTCCAGTCATAGACAAGACCGTTCTCGTCCATGGACATATTTTCAGCGCGATAGTCGTTGCCCTCCTGCAGACCGTAGGTGAAGAAGGGGCAGGCCTTTGTGGCCAGGATCACGGCTGCTGCCGGATCATCTCCGTTCACAAGGCCTCGCTCCGACTGGTAAAAGAGTTTGCATTTGGCCTCCAGATAGGCCTTCATGGTCTTATGAAAATCCAGATGGTCCTCTGTCAGGTTGGTAAACATACCCAGATCATAGCGTACCCGGGAGACCCGGTGCTGAGCCAGGGCATGGGAAGAAACTTCCATGACCACAGCCTTTGCGCCTGCGCGCTTCATGCGGTCAAAGAGGGGATACAGATCAAAGGGGTAGGGAGTGGTATGGGTGGCAGGCTCTTTCCGGTCTCCTAACCGGTTTTCATTGGTTCCCACAAGACCGCAGCAGATGCCGTTTTCCATGAAAATGTGATGCATCAGAGTGCTGGTGGTGGTCTTTCCGTTGGTGCCGGTCATACCGATCATGCGGATCTTCTCCGACTCTTTTCCTTCTTCTTCATGAGTGAAAACGCCGGAGAAGAAATTTGCTGCCATGCAGGACTCCGCCTCCATGACATCGGGCACCATGAGCATGGTCAGGCCCTCCGGCAGCTGAGCAGGCTCCTTGTCCATAACCGCCAGCAAGGCCCCCTTCTCTGCCGCCATGTTCAAAAAGTCCACTCCGTCATATACTGTACCCCGCTCGCAGGCAAAGGCGCAGCCGGGAACCACCTTCCGGGAGTCATAGATCAGAGAGGTGATCTCCCTCTCCTGCCAATATTCGGCTCCTTCCCGGATCACAGTGTATGTCATGCCTTTTAACAATTCCCCAATGGTCATAATGATTACTCCTTCTGCTAAAAAGTGCGGGCTTTCGTCCGCACTTTTCATGGTTTATTATTCGGAATCGGATGCTCCTTCTCCTGCCTGGGCCCGTTCAGCCTCCAGGTCAAAGGGAGAAATTCCCTGATAGGTACTGATGGTCAGATCGTACAGACTGGGAGACACTGCTTCCTGATTCAGAGTAGGATCCGGATACAGTCCCAATTCGGGAAGAATAGCTTCCCAGATCATACCTGCCAGATGAGCAGACTGGGAGGATACATTCTTATCCGTTTCATCCAGGATTACCAGCAACACGTACTCAGGATCCTCCACCGGGGTAAAAGAGATGAAGGAAACCACGTACTTGCCTTCTGCGTAACCGCCGTTTTCGTCTGTTTTCTCTGCGGTTCCCGTCTTTCCTCCGATGTCGTATCCGGGTACCAGAGCATTCATACCGGTACCTTCCCGGACCACTCGTCTCATGTAGGTCCGCAGCTCATGGCTGATCCAGGAGTCAATGGTGTAGCGCAGTACTTCCTTAGTCTGGGAAGCGATCACATTGCCGTTGGCATCGGTGATCTGACTCACCACATAGGGTCTGAGATACTCTCCTCCGTTAATGACGGAGTTCATGGCGCAGATCAGCTGCATGGGAGTCATTCGGAAGCCCTGACCGAAGGCTGTGGTTGCTTTCTCGAAGAATCCGATGGCATTTCCGGTGCCCAGACGCTCCGCTTCTTCCGCACTGACATAGATCAGGGAACGATTATCTCCTGCCTCACCGGCAATATCAATACCGGTCAGGTTGCCCAGACCGTAGGCCTCCTGATAAAGAAGCCAGTCAGCTCGGGGGAACAGCAGTGAGATTTGTGTCATTCCCACGTTACAGGAATTGGCAATGATATCACTGGGGATCTCCAGGCCGTGCCACTCTCCGCCTGCGCAGCCCACCTCCGCATCGTACACGGTATAGTAACCGTTGCACACAAAAGGACTATTGATGGTGACGATGCCTTCATTCAGCGCCGCTGCCATAAACATAGGCTTGAAGCAGGAACCGGGCTCAAAGGTGGAGGAGATCAGGAAGGAGTTCCACACATTGGCATAATAATCGGGATCCGATTTATCGGGATTATTCTCCAGCCATTTCTCACTGGTACCGATCAGGGTGGTCACATCATTCAGATCGTAGGTGGGGACCTCGCACATGGCGGTGATCTCACCGGTAGAACACTTCATCAGGATGGCAGCTCCCTGCACAGCGTTGGTCACCTCCACACCGGTGGCCATAAACTGCTCAATGATACCCTGGACCTTGGAATCAATGGTCAGGGTGAGGGTGCATCCGTCCTGCGCCTCAATGTATTCTTCAACATAACTGACGCCGGAGCCGGCCACCACCATCTTTCTGCCGCTGGTGCCCTGCAGATACTCGTCATAATACTGTTCTACACCGTAGACGCCGTTGAATCCCAGCACATGGGCTGCCAGAGATCCATTGTAATAAATGCGGGATTCTGCCTCTTCAAACCAAACGCCCACCACGGAGCCTTCGTTGATACCTGCCTGAATGATCTGCATCTTCTCCGTGGAGATGCCCTTGCCGGGATCGAATTTCAGGTAGCGGTAGTCCGCATATTCAGATGTCATGTATCGGCGCACCTGGTCTTCCGATCCCAGACCCAAAGCCGAAACCAGCTGCTCTACTGTACTCTTCTGCTTTGCCTCTGAGGATTCGATGAGTACCTGGCAGTCCAGAATGACGTTATAAATTCGGGTACTTTCTGCCAGAATATTGCCGTTTTTATCCAGAATGGGGCCCCTGAGCGCCGGAATGGTAACGTCAGTGGAATCCAGCTGCTGAGCCTCCGCCGCAGCCTGGTAGTCACTTCCGTGAACGATCTTAATATATGCCACACGTCCCATGAGGGCGATCATCAGGACCACCATCACAATGAGGAAGAACATTTCTCTTCCCAGCATGGAATAGCGATTTTTTCTTTGACTCATATTGCCGTCCTCAATCAAACCAGTGGTAGCGCACCTTGCTTTGCGTAGGATCCTGGGTGGGCAGGTTGCTGGTCGTAAAGCTCTGGTTGGTCACCACGATCTTAATAATCTCATTTTCACCCGCTTCCACCATGCCCAAAGAGCCCAGGGCATAGGTATAGAGGGCGTCATTATTCATAGTTTCTCCGCCGGCCTCGGCAGCCAGCACGGCATTGGAATCCTCAGCAGCAGCAAGCTGTTCCCTGAGGTCCGATACTTCTGTATTTTTACTGAATACTCTCATGTACTGTATCAGGATCAGAAGCGCTCCGGTCACCAGCAGCCCTGCGCAGAAGAAAAAGTAGACCTTATTCCAGACACTGTTCCAATCTACCTTTCTGCCGGCGGTGCGGGCCCGCATCTCTGTTTCGCCGGTCCTTGCGGAGGAAGAAGTCCTCCCGGGCCGCCTTTTGCGTTTGTTTTCTTTTTCCCGGTTCTTCCTGCTGCCTCCGCCATATCTCTCAGGGGCCAGCTCCAGGAAACTGTTATCATTGAAAAGGTCCCGGGGCTCCCGCTGAGATGCCGGGCCTCGGGATGAAGTGCGTGATCTTTTAGGCATATTCTCTTGGATCTACCGGAAAGCCGGGCTCTTCATAAGGGGAGTCTCCAGCTTTTCCACAATACGGAGTTTCGCGCTTCGGCTGCGGGGGTTCATCTCCAGCTCCCGGTCCGAGGGCTCAATGGGTTTTCTCGTAACGATGTTGACCAGGGGCTTCTTTCCGCAGATGCAGATGGGAGACTCCACCGGACAGGTACAGGGATTTTCCAGATTCTTAAATGTTTGCTTGACGATCCGATCTTCCAGAGAATGGAAGGTAATGACACACAGTCTTCCGCCGGGAATCAGAAGATCCACCATATCCCGAATGGAATCTTCCAGAATACCCAGCTCATCATTGACTTCGATGCGAAGAGCCTGAAAGGTGCGCTTCGCCGGATGGGGACCATCTTTTCTCGCCTTGGCGGGAATGGCCTTGCGAATCACTTCCACCAGCTGACCGGTGGTTTCCAGAGGAGCCTTTTCCCTCTCGCTGACAATAAAGGAAGCGATGCGGGCGGCCCATCTCTCTTCTCCGAAGTCACGAATAACTCGAAGCAGCTCCTGCTCCGAGTAAGTATTCACGATCATACCGGCGGTAAGTTCCCGGCGCTGATCCATGCGCATATCCAGTTTTGCGTCCTGCATGTAGGAGAAGCCCCGCTCCCCCTCATCAAGCTGGTGGGATGATACACCAATGTCAATCAGTATACCATTTACCCTTTCGATCTGCAAGGCGCTCATGACGGCTTTAATGTTTCGAAAATTATCCCGTACCAGCTGAGCATTTTTGTTTGTATAAGCGCTCAGTCTGGTACGGCCATTTTCAATGGCATCCGCGTCCTGATCGATGCCGACAAATCTGCCGTTCCCGTTTAAACGGCTGATCACTCCGTCGGCATGACCTCCTCCGCCGAACGTACCGTCTACATACGTTCCGGAAGGCTCGATGTTCAGACCCTCGATGGTTTCATTAAATAAAACGGGTACATGTACGAACTCCATGTTCTGTCACACTCACCACAGTTTAATCAGACTCCACCGGCTCTTAATCCTTCAGCCAGCTTACCCGAATTATAAAATGAATCATCGTTGTTGTAGGCCGTCCATTTGTCGCGGTCCCAAATTTCAATGTGGTTGTCCTGACCTACCAGCACGATCTCTTTCTCCAGTCCGGCATGGTCTCTCAGTTCCTGCATCAGCACGATACGGCCCTGTTTATCTGTTGAGGTGTCCTGTACCCGCGAATAGAACCGACGTAAAAGCTTACGGGTGTCCTGGTCTGTACTTCCCATGGTCCTGAGCTTTTCGCACAGGGCCTTGAAGTCTGCTTCGGGATAAACATACAGGCAAGTCTCTTCGCTCTGCCCCCACAGATCAATGGTTACGTAAAAGATCTCACCCAGCTGTTCTCTGAATTTTGCCGGTATGATAATGCGGCCTTTTTCGTCAACATTGTGCTGATACTCACCGTAGAACATGTATGTCTCCCTCCTCTCCACATAGACTCCACAAAGCTCCACTTTGCTCCACGTGGTGCCATTTTAGCACCCTGCTGCTCCATTTGCAAGAAATTTTGCAGACAATTCCCCACAGCAAAGGGGTCTTGGTGTGCTGTTCCGGAGCGGAAAAGGATGCCGAAACACAACATATATGTTACAATAGGTAACGTTTTCCACAACCGGTGGCAAATCTTAAGATTTAACTTCAAGCTGATTTCGGGAATCAATCCGACAACTCCTTTCGGAAAGTCATTACGGCTTCCGAAGACAGCCGGGATCAGAAAGAAACGAGGAACACATGAAGCAGGAAAGACCCTACGCCGGGTTCACAGTGACCAAAAAAGCCGAAGCATCCCTGGTCAAGGGACATCCCTGGGTGTACGATGCCGAGATTCTGAACAT
Source organism: Lachnospiraceae bacterium (assembly GCA_021442595.1). Classification (GTDB taxonomy): domain Bacteria; phylum Bacillota; class Clostridia; order Lachnospirales; family Bianqueaceae; genus RUG760. The sequence goes on from JABUST010000148.1 coordinate 26,981, forward strand.
TGACGAGAGCTCCGCCCCTGTTCCCGAAAACGGAGGTCTGGTGGATGTCCTCTCCACCAAAGGCCGCTACCTGGGAACCGGCTTTATCAGCGAAAGCTCCAAGATCCGCATCCGCCTCATCTCCCGAAATGCCAACGACACCTTCGGAGAGGATTTCTGGCTCCGCCGTCTGAAATATGCCTGGGAATACCGAAAGACCGTTATGCAGGAGGATATCAGCTGCTGCCGTCTGATCTTCGGGGAGGCCGATCAGTTCCCGGGGCTTACCGTGGACCGGTTTAATGATCTTCTGGTCACCCAGACCCTCTCGGTGGGCATGGAAAGACTGAAATCTCTGCTGTTTCCTGCCCTGGTACAGATCCTCCGGGAAGACGGTCAGACCATCCGAGGAGTCTATGAACGCAACGACGCAGCCCTTCGGGATAGAGAGGGCCTTCCCCAGAATAAGGGCTGGTTTCCTCTGGAGGGGGAAGACATCCCCGACTCCCCGGTAACGGAGATCATGGAAAACGGTGTACGCTACCGGGTGGATGTGGAAAACGGTCAGAAGACCGGCTTCTTCCTGGACCAGAAATACAACCGTCTGGCGGTGGCCCGCATGGCCAAAGGGCTGCGGGTTCTGGACTGCTTCACCCACACCGGCAGCTTTGCTCTGAATGCTGCCCTGGGAGGCGCCGCCCATGTGACCGCCGTGGACATTTCCGCCTCCGCCATCGAAATGGCCCGTGCCAATGCTGACCTGAATGGTCTCACGGACCGCATGGATTTTGTGGTTGCCGATGTCTTTGACCTGCTTCCCTCTCTGGAAGGAAAAGGCCATCCCTATGATATGATCATTCTGGATCCTCCCGCCTTTACCAAGAGCCGCCGCACCATGGACAATGCCCTCAGGGGCTACAAGGAGATCAACCTCCGGGCCATGAAGCTGCTGCCCCGAGGGGGATATCTGGCTACCTGCTCCTGCTCCCACTTTGCCGATGAAGCTCACTTCAAGGCCATGCTCCGCTCGGCAGCTGCCGATGCCGGCGTGTCTCTTCGGCAGATCGAAGGCCGCCAGCAGGGCCCGGACCATCCCATTCTCTGGAATGTGGATGAGACGGATTACCTGAAATTCTTTCTTTTCCAGGTCGTCTGATTCTGAGGGTCGTCTGATTCTGATTTCACATATAGAACGTCCCCGGAGCTGCCTTCCTGCGATCGACTTGATCACAGAGAGCAGGTCCGGGGACGTTCTTTTTCATAATTATTCTTATTTCCTTCGGAGCACTCTTCCGTATCTGCCCGGCTGCAGCCGGGAATTCACGGCAGCGATTTCTCCTCCTATCAGCGTATAGGCAATGCCCTCCGACAGCTGTTTTGAACAGGTAAAGGTCGCCTTATCTTTGATGGAGGCAGGATCGAAAATATTAATATCCGCATCCATGCCTGCAGCCAGCTTTCCCTTGCCTTCAATTCCCATGCGCATAGCCGGAGCCCATGTCATCTTCCGGATAGCCTCCTGCAGGGTGAGTACCTGTCTTTCCATGACATATTCCCGGATAAACCTGGGAAAAGCTCCATAGAGTCTGGGATGAGGATTATCCCCTCCCCCGTAGAGACTGTCTGAAATCAGACAGCTGTAGGGCAGCTGCAGCACCCGGTCTACATCCTCCGGGGACATGCTCATAATGATGATGCCCACTTTACCTTCTTCTTCTGCCACCAGCTCTCCGAACCATGCGCAGGGATCCTCCTGCCCCAGCTCCCGGGCGATGGAGGCCACATCCTTGCCGGAATAGACCCGGTTTTTCTCCAGAGTTACAGAACCGATGACCACCCGTTCCCAGCCGATGGACTCCACCATGTTGTCCCAGTTCTTCTGAGGACGGTAGATCTCCTCCCGCAGCCTGCGGACTCCTTCAGGGGTCCCCAGGTAGGAAACAGGATGCCCCTCTATCACACTGGGGGGAATAAGGGACAGGGCCGTGGTGGCGCCACCTGTATAGGGATAGGCATCGCAGGTGACCTGCTGTCCCTCCTCCCTTGTCTGCTCAATGAGAGCAATGGCTGCGCTGATTCCCTTGCCCCAGTTCCTCACACCGGTGACTTTAAAGTGGCTGATGTTCAAAGGGACCCGGGCTTCCCGGCAGATCTCAATAACTTCTCTGACGGAAGGAACCAGACTGTCGCCTTCTCCCCGGATATGGGTGCACACCATGCCTCCCCTGCCTCCGCAGGCAGCAGCCAAAGCCACCCGGTCCTCCCGAGACAGATAACACTCCGGCACATACATAATGCCAAAGGACAATCCCAGAGCGCCTCGCTCCATGGCCTCTTCCACCAGAGCCACCGCTTTTGACCTCTCTTCAGAGGTAAACTCCCGGGGCTCAAAGCCCTTCACCGCCATAGTGACAGCCCCTGCGCCTACCAGCATACCGTGGGAAACAGGCAGCTTCATGTCCTCCAGCGCATCCAGGTAACCGCCGAAGCTGTGAATATCACAGCCTTCCGAAATCTTACCCATAACCGGCTGGATATAGTCCAGCTGCTGCTTCATAAAAGCAGGATGATTGGGAAAGGCTCCCAATCCGCAGTTGCCTCCCACGACTGTAGTGATGCCCTGGGCGATCTCCACCTCTCCGAAGCTTGGATCATACAGGATGGCCAGATCATGGTGCCGGTGAATATCCACAAAGCCTGGAGTGACTGCCATGCCGGCAGCATCCAGCACCTCCGTGCCGGCGGAGGTTCCGGCGAGAGTTCCTTCCGAAATGCCGACAGAATCCCGCCCGGTCGGTTCCGGTCCTTCGGTAATGCGGCTGATGCGGCCCTCCCGGATTTCCAGAGAACCCACAAAGGGTTCACGGCCGGTACCGTCATATATCAGGCCGTTTAAGATTTTTCCGATCATAATTCTATGCAGACAGGGCAAAATCCTGCCGCCTGATGCTTATTCTTCCTTCTCCTGCTCTTTCACGGCCCTAAGGGCAGTCTCGTCGTCTTGCTTGTTCTTGCCTGTGAACTTGTCCACCAGATCCGGAACCATGTCCAGAACACGGGATACGGTGTCCTGGGTGCGGATGCCGATCATACGCACATTTCCGTCCTTCACCACCAAAGCGGCACTGGGGGACATCTTGGCACCCATAGCTCCTCCCAGACTTCCGTATTTTTCCTTCTCTCTGGAGCCGCCGCCTACTCCGAGACTTACGTCCACCAACGGCAGGATGGTCAAATCATTCATAACGATAGGCTCTCCCACCACAGTTTTGGTGGAAATAAAGCCCTCCATCTGGTTCATCAGCTCCTGCAGGGAATCCTTTGTAGTAGCCATGGGTTACTCTCCTTCTTGTTGTTCTTTTTCCTTCTTGATGTTTTTATACAGCCTCCAGGCAAATCTCATCAGCCGGAGGATATCCTTATTAAACAGTGCCCTTGCCAGAGGCCATACCACCACGGAATTAATCGAAAAATGTCCTTTGATTCTGACATCAAAGATCAGTGTCTTTTCCTGCAGGTTGGCCGTTGCTTCCCAGTGATGTCTCCGGTCCTGCCGGGGGAACACCAAAGGCATCAGAGAATAATACAGACCCAGTATCTTTGCCGTATCTGCAGGATCTCCGGTTCCAAAGTCCAGCGTCCCCTCATACTGGCGGGGCACAAAGGGCTTGAGCATACGAAGAGGCACCATCAAAAGCGCCTTCAGGGTCTCTGCCTTCCGGGGATACCGGTCGAACATGCGCTTGTATTTTTGGAATTTATCCCAGGAGGGGCCGATTTTCTCTTCCAGGATATTCTCTATCTCGCCGGGAGCATCCAATACCGCTTCGAAAATATCCCAGAATTTTTCCATGTAATCCGGAAGATTTTCCAGAAACTCGGCTCGTTTTTTGGCTTTCAGGGCTTTTACTTCAGCCTTTGCCTGCTCTTTCTCTTTTGACTGCTCCGTTTTTTCCCTGACCTTTGCAGCTTTTTCCTCTGCCGCTCTGGCCCGGGCCTCTTCCTTCTCTTTTCTTTGAGCTTCTTTTTCCAGACGCCGCTTCTCTGAGGCCTCCTTCTTTGCCAGCTGCTCTTTTTCCCGGTTTGCAGCGGCCTCCCGGCGCTCCTGCTTCCACTCTGCCAGCAGTTCTTCCGGTTTCATGAAGATCATGTCCAGGCCTCTTTGCAGCATGGACTTTCGTTTCATGGTCTCGCCTTCTGACTCCGCAGGGAGGCCGTCATCTGTCTCGGCATGGGTGTCAGCAGAGACATGAGCGTCAGCGCCGATGTTTGAATCATCTCTTTGATCGACAGGGGCACCGATATTTACATCGTCCGATTTAAAAACATCAGCGTCTTCGTCAGTACCGGTCTTTTTGCCAATATCGGTATCGACGGCATCGACCTTTTTATCGGCCTCGGCTTTGACATCGCCCTGAGGCTCTTCGATTGTCCCCGCAGCAGCACCGGCGTCTCCATCAGCCTTTTGCTCCACATCAGCAGCGGCGTCTTCATCGGAATCCGCCGTGGAGGAATCCGAGGATGCCACGTTAAACCAGGCCACCTTGACCATCCACTTCAGTTCTTTGCTTTGAAAGGTCACAGGGACCCTTACCAGATGCAGCAGCCAGCTGATTTTCGCCCGTAGCTGAAGTGAACCGAAGTCCTCCTCCGGTTTCTCTCCCCGAACGTCATAGCCCACGGGAACAGAAAAGATAATGATAAGCAGCAGAATCACCAAAGCGATGATTCCTAAAACGATCAGAAGGATCCATTTCAATATGGTGCCTATGACCCCTAACATGGCCAGCAATATGCTCATGGATCCCTCCTTTCATTTTCTCATTTTTTCGTAGTTTACGGAAATAACCGCAGTATGGCTTTTTTTAGTGCAGGAGCATCCCACTGCCCGGGCAGGAGGTGAGCGTCTTCGGCGGCTTCCTTTTCCAGAAGTGCATATGCTTCTTCCAAGATCCTCTGACAAAGGTCCAAAGCATCATCTTTAGAGGAGGCATAGCCCACCTTCCGATATCCTCCTTCTACTTCCTGAAACTTAGTCAGTTCCTTCTCCTCCAGAATCTCCAGTACAGACTTATGGGGCTCCGCCAGACATACCCAGTAACCTTGCTTTGCCATGCTACCTGCTTGTAAAGGCTTACTCAGCCTTTTCCTCCTCAGGTTCCACAGCAGTCTCTGCAGCCTCTCTGGCTACGGCTTCGATGATCTCATCCGTCTTCACTTCAGCAGCCTCTTCCTGGGCAGCTTCCTTGGCGGCCTCTTCCTCGGCCTCCTTGGCAGCTTCCTTATTGGCAGCCTTCAGGGTTTCGATGAGAGTTTCCTGGTCCTCGATCCTCTTGACGGCAGCGGCAATGATACTGTCCTCCCGCTTCAGAGTACCTTTTTCGATCTGGTACATGATGCGTCCGAGAGAAGTAAAGGCCTTATCTCTCTCGATCTCGGCCTTCTTGATCTCCAGCATATCCTTGGCCTTCCCGGCAGCTTCCTTTGCCTGCTCGGTAACGGTACGGGTGATAGCTTCTGCTTCCTTAACAAGCTTGTTCAGATACTCACGGTAATCCATGGCTGTCCTCCTCAGACAGGGCTCTCTTGATCTGCGTCTGCAGCGTACAACAAGCCCAATGATATAGTATGACGGGATTATAACACTCCGCTATAATACGGTCAAACACCCTCTTAGCCGTACTTAACACTCGAATACCCTCTCTGCCGAACTTATCATACGCAAAGAACACCCCGGTGCCGAGGCCCGGCGCCGGGGTATTCTTTCTATTTGTATATAAATAGGGGTTGGTGTTACTCGATGACGGTAACATTGGCAGCGCGCTTCTTAGCGGGGTTCTTGGGGTCATCTTCTACATCGTAAGAGACCTTCTGTCCTTCGTTAAGAGTCTTGAATCCGTCTACCTGAATAGCAGAGAAGTGTACAAAAACATCATCGCCGCCATTTGCATCGGCGATAAAGCCGTAACCCTTCTCGGGGTTGAACCATTTAACCGTACCCTGACTCATTGATCAGTTCCTCCTGTGTCGTTTCTGCTCATACTCTGAAATATCACCTCTTCCTTAAAAAAGGTCAGTAACATTTCAGATAAGACCATAACACCTTATCACACAGAGATAGAAAAAGTCAAGTTTTTTACCAAAATTCTTTTTCTGTTACCGCTGTTTTTTTGTTTTTATTGCACAAAAAACTGTTCAGCGACAAAACATTTCTGAAAACCGGGGCCTCAATTTCAAAAACCGGCACTTTTTAACGCCAATTTAATAAGTGATCTTTCACAGCCTCTTCTTCTCCGGTTATGGTTCCCTGGATCATGGCAGAGGAACCGCCGCCTCTGGCCCCAAAGATCTCTCTGAGAGATGCCGCCAGCTTCCGCATGTCCTCCGTCTCGGACCCTGCAATGAAAAACCAGCTGTTCTCCTCCTTGGGCAGCAGCAGGGCCACATGACCTTCAAAAGAAGGGCTCAGGGCATTCACCAGATTACGGGCAGCCGTCTGATCCTGTCCCTGCTCCACCAGACAGAGAGATCGTTGGGCGGTGGCGAGCGACTTCAGCTTTTCACTGCGCAGCTCTACCAGTTCCTTGCTGAGATCGGAGATACGGCCTGATGCAGCTGTCAGCTCCTGCTTCAGCTTCTGCATGGAAGCAGGAACATGATCCATAGATGTTGACAGCTCCGATGCCATAGCATACAGGTCCCGGTGCTTGCAGCTGTAATCCTTCAGTGCCCTTTCTCCGCACAGAATGGTCAGCCGCATGCCGCCCTTATAATTCTCAGCCCGGATAATCTTAATGATGCCGATCTCTCCGGTACGCATCACATGAGGAGCACAGCAAGCGCAGCAGTCGATGGCTTTCCGGATATCCTCCCCGGGTCCGATTCCCACCCGCACAATGCGGATGGCTCCGGTCAGTTCCTTCTTGCTGCGATAATCCAGTATCTTCAGGGTCTCAGCATCGGGGTAGTCTATGGAAATGGGCAGGTTTCTGTACACCACCCGGTTGCCTTCCGTCTCCAGCCACTCCAACTCATCCTCCGTGAGAGGGCCGTCAAAATCCAAGGTGGTCACATCCTCTCCCAGATGGAATCCCACATTGTGATAACCCTTCTTAGCATATAAAAGACCGGACAGAATGTGCTCCCCGCTGTGCTGCTGCATATTGCCAAAGCGATATTCCCAGTCCAGCTCTCCGTGAACCCGGGTGCCGGGAAGGATCTCCTGCTGCACGTAGTGAAGCACTCTTTCCTCCTTCTCCTGCACATCCTCCACCTGAATAGGTTCGTTCCCTTCTGCCCGGAGGGTGCCCCTGTCACATTTTTGCCCGCCGCCCTCAGCAAAGAAGGCAGTCCGGTCCAACTCCAGAGCAAAGATTCCCCGTTCCGGCACGGGGCTGCAGCTGATCACCCGGGCATCAAAGCTTCGGATGTGAGAATCGATATCATATAGCTTGATCATAAGCTTTTAGCTCCCTTATCTTTAATATCTCAAAAAGAAAAACAGAAATCCTTTACATTTTCCTCAGATAGATCCTGTCTTATCCCTTTATTCATTCTCCCCCTGCAGCAGGATCCTCTCTGCCAGCAACAGATCCTCCGGGGTGGTGATTTTAATGTTGGTATAGGAACCTTCCACCATGCGGACCCGGCCTGTTCCGTATTTTTCCATTATCTCGCTGTCATCGGTGCAATCCTTGTCACCGGCCGAAACCGCCTTCCGATAAGCCTCCAGAATCTCTTTAAACCGAAAAGTCTGGGGTGTTTGAGCGGCAAACAAAGTGCTGCGGACCGGGGTCTCCCTGACTGTCATGTCCGGGGCCGCCACTTTGATAGTATCCTTCACCGGTACCACCGGCAGGCTGCCGCCGAATTTCAAGGCCGCCTCCACCGTCCTCTCCATCATCTCCGGGGTCACAAAGGGTCGGGCTCCATCATGGATCAGCACCGCACTGCAGCTATTCGGAACAGCCTCCAGTCCCTTTTTCACTGAAATACCGCGGGTCTCTCCGCCGGTCACGATGAACTTCACCTTGGTCAGCATCCACCGGCTCACCAAAGCTTCCATTTTCATTCGGTCCTCGGGAGCGCACACCAGTACCACTCCTTCCACCAAATCCGCATCCTGAAACACCTGGAGCGTTCTGGCCAGAAGCTCTTTTCCCTGCAGCATGAGGAACTGTTTATGTACCTCGGTTCCCATGCGGCTCCCGGATCCCGCTGCCGGCACCACTGCCCACACCGCTCCCCTGTTTATTCTATCCTCGCTCATTCTCTGTTCCACTGCTCCTTCGTAAATTCATACATAGCAATGCCTGCCGCCATAGGCAGATTCAGAGAATCAATATCCCGGGAATGCTTTATGATGACGGCGCTGCAAAGCTCTGCATAAATATCCGGGAGACCTGTGGCTTCATTGCCGAATACCAGCGAGAAGGGCTCCTCTTTTGACTGCACCACCTCCGGAAGAGGCCGTGATGCCTGCAGCATGAAGGCATAGAGTCTGTTATCGGGGAATCTCTCCCGGTATGTTTCTATGCTGTCAAAGTATTCCACATTCACATGAAAAGCCGCTCCCATGGTAGCGCGGATGACTCTGGGATCATAAAAATCCACCGCAGGACGAATGATGGCAATGTCCGTCAATCCGAATCCGGTGGCAGTCCGAAGTATAGTCCCCAGATTTCCCGCATCCGAGGGGTTTACAAACACCAGGTGATTTCCCTGCCGGATCGTCCCTGCTTCCTTCCGAAACTCTGCGATGACAAAACAGTTTCCCTTGGGAGAAAGAATATTAAAAGCCTTCTCGCTCTCTATGATCGGGATGCGCAGCTGTCTGCACTTCTCAATGAGCTCATGAATACCGCCCTCATCTCTGGCCTCCGGAGACACAAAAACTCTGGTGATCCGCCCGGAGGCGCACTTTATCAGTTCAAAGGTCAGGGTAGCTCCCAGGGTATAGGATACCTCTGCGTCATGCTTGTACCTTTGTATTTTCATTGCCATAGTTATATACCTCATGAAAACAGCGGCTTTCAGCCGCTGTTTAGTGGATTATTCAGAACGGGCAGGCTGCTTATCGGCAATCTTCAGGAACACAAATCCCAAAGCAAAGAACACTGCCAGGCAGGCCACAGCCATATTGATGGTTCCGCCTGCCAGCTTGACAGCAGCGATGACGGCAGATCCCAGGAAGGATGCTCCTTTGGCAAAGATGTCATATATCCCAAAGTATTCTCCCGAATTTTCCGCAGGAATGATCTTGGAATAATAGGATCTGGACAGGGACTGGATGGACCCCTGGAAGCATCCGACACCGAAAGCCAAAATGCCGAAATGCACCAGGGTTTTTAATGTCAATGCATACAGACTCACACAGAAATAGCCCACGATGCACACCAGAATCAATGTGACAGTATCATATTTTCTGGATAACTTGGCGAACACCAGGGAGCCGCCGAAGGCCACCACCTGGGTTGCCAGGAGGAAGATCACCTGGCCTACCGTATTCAGATTCAAATCGGTTCCAATGTTGATGCAGTTATCGATAATGGTGCCGACTCCGTCAATATAAAGGAAGAAAGCAATGAGGAAAAACAGAACCTTCCTGTCTTTCAGTGCAATATTCTTCATGGTTCGGAAAATCTTCCCAAAAGCCTTACCAATAGTGTTTCCTTCCTTCTCCACATAATACTTTTGCTGATAATTCTTCATCAGGGGGATGGTCACGGCCAGCCACCAGACAGCAGTGATCAGGCAGCCGATGAGCTTGGAGCTCATATCTCCCAGCACTCCCACCATATCCGGACCCAGCACATAGGCGATGAGTGCCAGCAGGAAGGGAATACAGGAACCGATATATCCCCAGGCATAGCCGTAGGAGGATACCTCATCCATCCTCTCCTCTGTGGTCACATCATTCAGCATGGAATCATAAAAGGTCAAAGAAGCGCTGTATGCTATTTTGGTTATGACATAGATGACGATGAACAGCACCCAGTTGGTGGCAAAGCCATTAATCACACAACCCACGACCCCCAATGCCACAGCGGTGGTAAAGAATATCTTTTTAGTATCCTTGTGGTCCGCAAGCACACCGCAGATAGGACCGATCAAAGCCACCACAATGGTGACCAGAGCGATAGCCAGAGAGTAATAGGCTGTAGCCTGATCCGAAGTAATCTGACCGGGAGCCGTGCCGATAGCCAGGCTTTTGAACCAAATGGGAATCAGGGAACAGGCTATCATGGTAAAAGCAGAGTTTCCCACATCATACAGCACCCAGGAAAACTCCTGCTCCGTCAATTTGTTAAATATTTTTGATTCATTCAGAGCTCGAAACAAATTCTTCATCAGATACCTCCGTTCTCTATCAGAATTATATAGCAATGGTACTACGATTGACACGGATTATAAAGATGCAAATCAAAGAATTCTACTTGAACCCCTTAGAAAGTTCACATAACAGGCGTTAAGTATTCCTGGCTCATCTTTCCTCCGGTAATGAAAGCCCAGTTCATAGTTGAAGAGGTTAATAAAAATAAACCGAAAAAGTGGGAACTGAATTCCATATGGACCACACTGCTCAACAATGAAATATACCCTCTCACCTTAAAAACATATTATGACCCAAGCACGAATCAGGGAGATGGAGGAGGACTCGCAATTCTTTCTAAAGATTTCTCAACTCTCCGGATCCAGGCAACCGAATTTAGTGGTGCCGTGGCAGAGTTTAATAAGTAAATTGAACCTCCAGGCGATTCTTTTGAAATAAGAGTCGCCTCCCTTTTTATAAGGCTATCTATATGCCATCCCATGCCTCAGTGACATTGACCCTGTTTGATTGAAAGTTTCCGAAGGAACTCCATTTTCCTGTCAGCTTCCAAGTGGAACCCGCCCACAAGCTCCGGATGGACCATTTCTAACCGAGTTTCCATACTTTTCAGCAAATTTTCAAATTCTTTGCATATTTCATTCGTAATGTGGCTAAATCGAACTGTGTCAGCTGCTCCATATGTGTAAAGTTCCAGTTCTGCCTCCGAAAAAGAAATATTCAGGTTTGCAAGTGAAGCTCTAAAAACCTCCTTCAAGATGCTTTTCCTTAACGCCAATTGAAGCGGATCTTTCCAGGATTTTCCGGTGGTCTGTTGATCTCCGTATCTTACGTGCAGAATCACCTCGCTAAGATTAGCCATTTTGGTCTTACCGAGAAGATCACCCCATAGTGCATAATCTTCACACACAAAAAACTCCGAATGAAGCTTTATCCCGCAATCAAAGACCGTTTTCCTAATCATACTGTTTCCAATAGAAAGAACACATCTCAAGGGCATGGCTCCGGTAATCTCTTCATTTGTCAAAGGAAACTCTGAAATATAGTCCCGTTTTCCAAACATATGATTCTGTCCTCCGATTACCCCATATTCCGGATGTGTTTCCAGAAATTGCACCTGTTTTTCCAAACGGTCCAAAGAAGAAATATCATCAGAATCCATAAAGGCTATATACTTTCCTTGAGCCATTGCAATACCTGCATTTCGCAAAATCGGGATGTTGGATTTGAACGGAGCCTTTATAAGTCGAATTCTGCTGTCTATAATAGATTCAACCACAGACGTCGTCCGATCAGTAGAATAATCATCAATAACAATCAGTTCAAAATCCTCAAATGTCTGGTTCAGAATACTCCGGATTGCTTCTTCAACGTAGTCTTCCCTGTTGTAGACAGGCATAATCACTGAAACCTTCATCTTTCGACTCCTCCTTCTGCTGCATTCATTTCAACACCCAAATTGAACGCTTCTTTTTCCAGGATATCTATATATTCCTTAATACAATCATCTTTTCGATGATTTGCTTCTACGTATTTTCTTCCACCTTCGGCAATTTTCTTATACAATCCCATATCACTACCAAGAGCATAGGACAATGTAACTATATCTTTTTCATCACGGAATAAGAGTATATTTTCTTCCTCAAACAGAAAGTCACTGTTATCCAGGCCGGCCCTGGCAATGCAAGGAATCCCATATGCCATCGCTTCCAGAATCACGTAGCTTACGGTTTCCTTAATTGATGGCTGCCACAGCATATGCGCCTTTCTGTATACCTGATCCATCTCATTTTTGTCAAGGACCCCCAGGTACCTCACAAATGGCCTCGTCTCCTCAGATACCAGGCGAAGATTTTCATCATGCTTTTTATGAGAGCTGCCTGCAATCCATAGCTCACATAAAGGAAAGATCTTATGTATCCTCTCAAAGCTTTTATAACAAACATCCGCGCGTTTCAACGCCATGTCTGTGCCTGCCCACAGGATAATAAATCTTCCTTCCCGAACTTCTTCCATTTTACGTTTGATTAGCGCACTTACGCTGTTCTCTTCAGGCAGGTCGATCCATAATCTAATATCGGAAATTTTGTCTGCCGAAATATTGAAGTTATTAACCAAATGCTGTTTCGTAGCTTTATTCACAACAATTAGTCGTTCTGCGGTATTTAGAAACACTTTTTTCTGATATAGTTGTTCAAACTTGGTTCCCGCTTCTTGAATTCTATCCTCCGTACATACACTACAAGGTTGATCAAAATTATACTCCGGGCAGCCCGTACAGCCTCCTTCCGGGAAAAAGGCATAGCCACCATGCAGAACATGAACGCATGCAGCTCGTAGTCCCGCTGCAAGAAATGAACCGATTTTGTACCCCATGGCTGTATGACATACAACTTCAAAAACATTTTGCTTTTGTAGTAGCTTCAATAATTCCGACACCACCCCGGAAATATCTGTTCCAAATCCATTACCTGTCATATGCGCCCATAGAATATCAGAACCCGCCTTATCCCATTCTGTGCAATGGTTTTTAGAGGGAATGATTATAATATTCCGATATCCGCATGTCGTTAACGCTTCAACTACATCAGTTACATGAGTACGAATACCCCCAAACTTATCAAAATACTCTGCAACATGTACAATCGTTCTCATTTATTTACCTCTTTCCGGACTATTTCATGTTTGCTAAAAGTGTCCATGTGTCCAACGAAAGGACGCAGCCCATATTACCAGTCACATAATTGACCTTACATTTATGGGAAGTGAAATGCAGCCATCCTTATCCGCCCGACACATTAACTAAATGGTAATACAGTCCCTTCTTTTCCATGAGTTCCCGATGGGAACCATCCTCCACAATCTTTCCATCCTTCAAAAACAGTATACGCTCTGCTCTTCTTGCTGCACTTAGTTTATGCGTAATGCAGATAACAGTCTTCTCTTCCATGGAGAAAAGGCTGTCGATAATTTCTTCTTCCAACTGAGCATCCAGGGCAGACGTCATCTCGTCCATAACGAATACGTCTCCATCTCTCATAAAGCATCTTGCCACTCCCACTCTTTGTCTTTCGCCTCCGGACAATTGCGAACCGTCCTCTCCCACTTCTGTTTGCAGTCCTTTCGGCAGTTTTTCCAGCAAGGATATTAAGCCTGCCTTATTTAATGCTGTCAGAATTTCTTCCTCACCAGCTTCTTCTCGAACGATTCGAAGGTTATATTCCAGTGTATCATCAAACAGGAATGGCATCTGCGGAAGATATGCAAAACGCTCCCGAAGGGCTTTCAAGCCTACTTTTGCTGTATCCATCCCTCCTACACAAATAGCGCCTTTATCAGGGCTGTATAAATGCATCATCAGCTTAATCAATGTGGTTTTACCACTTCCGGATTCACCGACAATAGCAACTTTTTCGCCTTGCTGAATATATAATGTCAAATCGTCCAGAATCCGGTGTTCTTCTGTATAGCTGAAACTCAGATTCCGAATATCAATATCTGTCTTTTTACTCGGTATCTTCTTTCCGTTGTCTTTTTCTTCTCCAAGACTCAGTGCTCTTTCAATTCTTTCAATCCCAACCTTGTTGCCTTGATAAGAAAGCAGGTTCTGCCCAAAATTCTGCATATTCCATGCCATCTGGCTTCCAATGGACCACAAATACATCATATCTGCCAGCTCCATTTTTGCATTTGCGCAGAGTAGCAGACCAACAATCAGCGATCCCACATACATGAAACTATATCCAAAATTACTTAGAAAAACCTGTATTGTCCGGATACCCGCAAGCTGCCTTCCCAACTCTTCATTTTCATGCAGGGCCGTCATATACTTTTCATCGAAATACTTTTCCATTTGATAAAAACGTATTACAGACAAGCCCATCATCATTTCACTCAGTACATCGCTTCCTTCTGTCAACGATGCTGCATGTCTTTGCTGTATCTCTTTCACTTTCCCCTTCATCACATAGGCGCAGACAAAATACAGCAACCCCATTCCCGTAAATGCTGCAGCATATATAGGGCTCTGAGACAGAAGAATCACTTCGGACACAATGATTGTAATCACGTTGCTCATCATCTGCGTCCATCTTCTTTTATAACTCTGCCCGGCTGTATCCAGATCCCTGGAAAAAATCCCTGCCCAGTATCCCACAGACTCTTTTGCCCAGTCCTTGTGAAACATACGGCACACATGATGAATCAGCTCTTTTCTAATATCCGTATCCGTTTTCAGACAGGCAACCATATAGATTTGATATCCTGCAAAAACAATTCCGGATACACATATCAATGCTGCCAGCAAAAGGACGAACTGCCCTACCATTTTTCCAATTTCTTTATGTTCACTTAATCGAATTACGATTCGGTACAGCTCTCCGGACAAGACAGACTGCAGAACCGATTGAGACGATATCAAAACCGCTCCCACAACATACCAGAGTATGTGTGGCTTCAGATAACGCAGAAGCAGATTGGTTCTAGTTTCCTTCTCCTTCTTATCAGAACGCATGTTTCTTCTCCCCTTTGTTTCCGCTGGTTTGTTTTACATACAGGCTATAGTATAATCCATTTTTCTTCATGAGTTCATCGTGTGTTCCTTCTTCTTTCACCGTGCCATCTTCCACAAACAGAATTCTATTTAATTTTGATGCTGATTCCAGACGATGTTCTACCATCACAACCGTTTTTTGCTTCAAGACATCCTGTATATCTCTCATGATTTTATCTTCGGTAATATTATCCAGATTTGCCAAGGGTTCATCCAACAAATAGATTTCGGCATTCTTGATCAATCCGCGAGCAATAGCCACTCTCTGCTTCTGCCCACCGGACAGCATGCTTCCCTTTTGTCCGGCTTCCTGCTCCATGATTTCCTGTGACAGTCCCATTGCTTCCTGAATACCATCTAAAGAACCAACCATCTCCAAATTTTCTCTTACCGTCCCTGAGAACACATGATTCTGCTGAAAGACCGGCGCCATAACCTTCCTAAGAGTTTGAGGATCCCACTCTTTCATTTCTTTTCCTAAAATCCTTATGCTGCCTTCATATTCCTCCGCATAGAAACCCATCATCAGCCTCAAAATGGTGCTTTTGCCGCAGCCTGAACGCCCTACGAGAGAAACACTTTCTCCCTTTGACACAGAAAAACTGATATCCTTCAGAAGTAATTCTCTATCTTTATATCCAAATGACACATGGGAAAATACGATCGCATTCTCATCGCTTACATTCGTATCGCTCCCATTCTCACCGGCTAGTTCCTCCGGGAGATCTAAAAATACTAATACTCTCTCTCCATAGATCATAGCCTCTTTGGCATTTGCAACATACTGAGATATTTGCGGAAATGCGTACGCGATCCGGCCCATCATCATCTGAATAAATGCAATCAGAAAGCCTACCGTGATCTTTCCCTGCAGCAAAAAAAGACCTCCGACTATTCCTGCTAATACTCCGGGGATATAACTGATAAAGAGACTAAGCGCTTTGCTCAGTCCCTGGTACCATTCCGCCTTTTTGTCCTGTTCTTCCTTTTCCTGTAAATAACCATATGTTCTTCTTTCGATTTCTGTCTCCAGAGAATAGGTCTTAATCAGTTCTGCTCCAAAAAAGATCTCTGTGATCTTTTTCATAATTCCATCGGAGACTTTTCGCTCGTTTCGGATTACAGTTCCAAACTTTGACACGATTTTTGTCAGAAGAGGAGTCAGCAGTACAACAGCCGGTGCAATGGACAATGTCAGAATCCAGTTCTGTGAAAAGGAATAGATCAGCGCTCCAATTAAATAGAAAAACAAATTGAATGTTCTGGGAAGGGAGTTGTCGAACCACTGTAACAGCTTCTCTGTATCACTATTGTACTGCATTAGGATTTCACTCAAATCCGTATTCTCCAGTGCCTCAAGCTTTACACGCAGGATTTTCTTCTCAAAAGCAGTCAATAATGTCTTTCTTGCCAAAACCTTACTCTTCTCAATATTGTATCTTTCATATGCCGCAACAGGTACGCCGATCAGCATAGCGATTGCCATGAACAATATCCCTTGAATGACATTCCCATCGCTAACAATCTGATCCGTCGTATATGCCAACGTAATGACACCTGCCAGATCCTTTAGTACACTCAGAAGAGAGAGCAGAATGATTCCTGCCAGATGTTTTCCCAAACACAATTTCAGTATTCTTTGCAGATGCCTCATTCCGCCCTCCTTTTACCCTCATCAGTATTTAATCATGTTTACTTAATCCACTCCGCATCAATGATAACTGAACATTCTGGTAAAAGCAATATAATTCAGCAGACAGTCGATAAAAAAGCCTAAATAAAGCCGGAAACCTATATTTATTAGGTTTCCGGCAACTATCCGAGAAGCGGAGATGAAGAGATTTGAACTCTTGCGCCGCTATTAACGACCTACTCCCTTTCCAGGGGAGCCCCTTCAGCCACTTGGGTACATCTCCATGTGTCCTACTATACAGCAGGTATTTAATTGTAAAACGGAAAGGGTGGGATTTGAACCCACGGCTCCTTACGGAGACACTGGATTTCGAGGCCAGCTCCTTAAGCCACTCGGACACCTCTCCATAAAGCCGTTTTCCGCTTCCGCAAAACGCAAGTGTTATTGTACTGCAAGATGCCATATTTGTCAAGCTTTGATATGTCAAAATCAAAAATGAAAGAAATCCTGCACAAAATCAAGTCTTCGGTTGGAACATGTTTCAAAATGTGATAAAATAGCAAAGGATGCGCGAAATTTCACGCATTCCCCGCGAGAACGTTACCAAAAAGGAGATATCATCATGCCTAATTACAGTGAGCTCGCTCTTCAATTACATGCCGAATTACACGGAAAGCTGGAAGTCAAATCCCGCTGCTCCGTGAGCAATCGCGACGAACTATCCACAGCATACACACCGGGTGTTGCCGCTCCCTGCCTGGAGATTCAGAAGGATGTAAACAACTCCTATGTATATACCAACCGCGCCAACAGCTGTCTGGTAGTCACTGACGGAACTGCAGTTCTTGGTCTGGGTGACATCGGCCCCGAAGCCGGCATGCCCGTTATGGAAGGAAAATGTGTTCTTTTTAAAGAATTCGCCAACATCGATGCCTACCCGCTCTGCGTAAAGAGTAAAGATGTAGACGAGATCGTTCGTACTATCTATCTCATCAGCGGCTCTTTCGGCGGCATCAATCTGGAGGATATCTCCGCTCCTCGCTGCTTCGAAGTGGAACGCCGCCTGAAAGAGCTCTGCGACATTCCTGTATTTCACGATGACCAGCACGGCACTGCCATCGTCATTCTGTCCGGCGTGCGGAATGCCCTCCGCTTAACCGGCAGAGGCAAGGATGCCCGAATCGTCATCAATGGAGCCGGTTCCGCAGGAATGGCCATCGGAACGCTGCTGCTGAACTACGGCTTTGAGGATGTTACCATGGTGGATCGCTACGGCGCCCTGTATGTGGGAAATTCCGAGATGAACCCTGCCCAGGCTGAGATTGCCAAGCGTACCAACAAACGCATGATCAAAGGCACCTTGGCAGACGTCATCAAGGATGCGGATGTATTCATCGGTGTCAGCGCTCCCAACGTGCTCTCCAAAGAGATGGTTCAGACTATGAAAAAGAATCCCATCATCTTTGCCTGCGCTAATCCTGTTCCCGAGATCGATCCGGCACTGGCTAAAGAAGCCGGCGCCTATGTCATCGCCACCGGCCGCAGCGACCTTCCCAACCAGTTGAACAATGTCCTTGCCTTCCCCGGCATTTTCCGCGGTGCTCTGGATGCTCGGGCCTCCGAGATCAACGAGGCTATGAAGCTGGCAGCTTCCGATGCCCTCACAAGCCTGATCTCCAACGAGGAACTGAACCCCGAGTACATCATCCCTGCTCCCTTTGATAAGCGAGTGGTTTCCGCCGTTGCTGCTGCTGTAGCCAAAGCGGCTCACGATACCGGTGTGGCACGTATCTGACAGCTCCTGTGAAAAGATAAGAAACAACCTATGGCTCTTTTAGATCTGAACGATATGAGGGAGAACAGGAAGTATTACTACGGCCTGTTCTCCATCATTTTTATCATCATCTGCTGCCTGATCGGCATGTGGATCGGCAGCAATAAGAATGCAAAGCTGGATGCATTTACCACTCAACTGACAGAACAGTCGGTTCCCGATGCAAGCCGTCTGGTGACCGCCGTCTCCGGCACCAACAAGGGAGACTATGGCACTGAAGCCTATGCCTGCCTGATCCTCCAATCAGAACTGTCTGATGAAGAACTGATGGATTTCTACGGCAGCAGCGAGTATCTTCCCTACAAAGAAGGCTATACGGTCTCCATGCAAGTATATGCAGTGGACGAAGCTTCTCTCGACACGCTGAAAGAGGCCGGACATTACGAAGAAGAGGGTGGCGCCTATCGTTACATTTATCTCTATAGCGCTCCCCAAAACTAACTGAAAGGAGTATCTACATGGCACTCTTTGATCAGCTGGGAAAAAAGTTTTCGGATTTTTCTCAGGATGTAGCGAATCAATCCAAAACCCTGGCCGATATATCAAAATGGAATCAGTCCATAACTAAAGAAGAGAATAAGATTTCCGAACTGTACCGTCAGTTAGGTGAGCAGTATTATCACAGGTGCAGGGCGGAAGGTACCACTCCCGAGGCAGACACTTTTCTTTTTGCTTCTGTAGATGCAGCCATGGAACAGATTCATGAACTGAAGGACCGGATTGCAGCTGCCAAAGGTCATCCCTCATGTCCCCGCTGCGGTGCCCGCCCTGCTCAGAATGCTAAGTTCTGCCCCTTCTGCGGGTCTCCTATGAATTCAGAAGTAAAATAAGCATCTCCTCACCAAAAAATTAATCAGAACGTAAAAGCCTCCGGGCATATGCTCGGAGGCTTTAATGTATGCCTTGATGTATGCAGCACTTCGCATCGCAATAATCGAGTGGGAGGAGGCTATGCCTTCCTTCTTGATTAAGCGAAGCAATACAGCCCAAAGCAAAGCTGCTCGCTGTACTTGGCTGCCTAAATATCTGCACGGGCAGATTCGCCAGCCGGAAGACAGCCTTATGACATAAAAACAGGGCGGGATCCAAAGCTCCCGCCCCATTTTAATTGGGTGCCTTCACAACTTTTGTCATGTCGGCGATTTTTTCATTATTCAGGTTTCTAAGCTAAAGATTAGCCAACGAAACGATCGTAACGAGCCTGGTAGATAGCGATCAGGTCGTTCAGACCAAGAGCCTCAAGCTGAGCCTTGTAAGCGGGGATCTGATCCACGCCAGCTTCGCCGGAGACGAGCTTGGACATGTATTCCTGAGAAGCGGTGTCTACATCGGAGTACTTCTCGTTGTAGAGATTGGTCTCTTCAACAGATGCGGTAGCCAGAGTACCTTCAACATCAAGAGAGGTCCAGTAACCGAAGTTCAGGGTAGCCTGCTGATACTGATCCTTGGGAGCTGCCCAGCCAAGAACGTTGGTGCAGTTACGGGATGCATCGTCCAGACGATAGTAGGTGTAGTCGGGGAATGCGCCACGGATGTACAGGATCTTACCATAGGAGATACGACGGTCAGCCTTGTCCTGCAGGGACTGGTTCAGCTGGTCAGCATCGTACATAACTCCGTCAACATCCTCGTACTTGATCCACTGCTTCTCACCATCAACGACGGTGTAGTTGACGCCTTCAACACCATAGTTAACCAGATCAAGATGCTCGTCGCAGTAGTAACCATCAAGGAAAGCAGCGATCAGAGCCATGTCGGTGCA
>JABUST010000112.1 GCA_021442595.1 Lachnospiraceae bacterium
AGTATCCCTGCAGGAGATGACAGAAGATGGAAAGACCACTCCGGTCACCAAAGTTCCCTCTCCGGCTTTTGCCTTTGTATCAGTTCCTGCACAGACAACTGTACCGGCAGATGTACCTCCCGCTCCGGAGATGCCCGCTTTCGGACTCCCGGACCCGGAACCTGCCCGCCGGGATACGGCGAGGACAGAGCCCCTTCCCAAAGAGGAAGATGGGGAAGAAGAAACCGTCCCCGGCAGTACCGGGCGAAATCAGGTGCTCTGCGGCAAGCCTATCAACACTAAAGACGAGATTTCTCTGGAGATGTGCGATGTGGAGCGCCGGGGCGTCGCAGTGAGAGGATTGGTCTCCTCCGTAAGCATCCGGGAGATCCGGGAAGGCAAGGGCCTTCTGAGCATGCGCCTGACGGACTATGTCTCCACGGTGAACGTGAAGGCCTTCGTGGTCATGAAGACCTACCGGGAGCGCATGGAGACCAGGCTGGTGAAGGGCGCCACAGTGCTGGTCAAGGGAAATCTGCAGATGGATACCTATCTCCAGGATCTGGTGCTGACTGCCTCCTCCATCACCCTCTGCGGAGAACCTCTCCACATCGACGAGGAGAAGAAGGCGGCAGCCGAGGCCATGATATTGGGAAGACCCTTCACCGGCGACAGAATGACCATCGCCTCCGTGCTGAGCGGAAAATTCTCCGGCAGGGGCATCCTGCAGGGAGATATTCTGAAAACGGAAGAGAAGGAGCTGCGCAACGAGCGCACCTTGGTGACCATCGACATCACGGATTACACGGACTCCATTTCCGTCAAAGCCTACTTCGATAATGACGAACTGGACAAGAAGGGCGGCATGCTGAAGAAGGGCAAGCAGATCAAGGTTCTGGGAATTATCCGCTATGAAGACGAGTACGCCCACGAATATCAGATTACGGCGGACGCCATCGCCCCTGCTTCCGATAAGATCCGGAAGGAGAGGATCGACGGCTGTGAGAAAAAGAGAGTAGAGCTCCATGCCCACACCAAGATCTCCGAGATGGATGCGGTCACCGCGCCCAAGGAGCTGGTGGGACAGGCCATCAAATGGGGTCATCCGGCCATAGCCATCACGGACCACGGCGTGGTCCAGGGATTCCCGGAGGCCATGGATGCCTCCCGAAAGGCGGATATCAAGGTCATCTACGGGGTGGAAGCCTATCTGGTGGATGACACCCGCAAGGCGGTATATAAAGAAAAGAGTCAGAGTTTCCAAAGCCGCTTTGCGGTGTTTGACATAGAAACCACCGGCTTCGATAAGGACCGGGAGAACATCCTGGAGATCGGAGCCGTCATGGTGGAAAACGGTGAGATCGTGGACCGCTTCAGCCATTTCATCGATCCCCTTCGTCCCATTCCTCCTCGAATTACAGAGCTCACCTCCATCACCGATGAGGATGTGAAGGGACAGGGCACCATCGAGGTGGTGCTGCCCCTGTTTCTGAACTGGGTGGGAGATGCAGCCCTGGTGGCCCACAATGCAGCCTTTGATACGGGCTTCATCGCCAACAAAGCTGCCAAACTGGGGATGGATGCCCCGGATAACACCATTGTGGATACTCTGGAGCTGGCCAGAGGTCTGTACGACCTTCGAAAATATACCCTGGATTCTGTAGCAAAGCATCTGAACGTGTCTCTGGAGAATCATCACAGAGCCGTGGACGATGCGGAAGCCACCGCCGGCATTTTCATTAAGATGCTGGAACAGATGAGGGCAGAAGGCATCACAGATGTGGACCATGTGAACGACTATATTCACGAACACACAGATGTGAAAAAGCTTCGGTCCCACCATGCCATCATTCTGGTTAAGAACAAGGCGGGTCTGAGAAACCTGTACGAGCTGGTCTCGCTGTCCCATCTGAACTATTTCTACCGTCAGCCCCGGATCCCCAAGACCGAGGTGCAGCGTCTGCGGGAGGGACTGATCCTTGGCAGCGCCTGCAGCGCAGGAGAGCTCTTTGAGGCCGTGCTGGAAAACGACGGTGAGGACGAGATCCGCCGTCTGGCAGAATTCTACGACTATCTGGAGATCCAGCCCATCGGCAACAACCGCTATCTTCTGGACGATGAAGACCACCCGGCTGTGAAGAACGAGGAGGACCTGAGAGATCTGAACCGCCGTATCTATGCCCTGGGGCAGAAGTACGGCAAGCCCGTGTGCGCCACGGGAGATGTGCACTTCAAGGAGCCGGAGGATCAGATCTTCCGGGAGATTCTTCTGAGCGCCAAAGACATGGACGAACCTCAGCCCCCTCTGTATTTCCATACCACAGAGGAGATGCTGGAGGAGTTCGCCTATCTGGGTGAAGAGGCCGCCGAGGAGGTGGTCATCACCAATACCAACCGCATTGCCGACATGGTGGAGAAGGTCCTGCCTATTCCGGACGGACAGTTCTCCCCTGTCATTGAAGGGGCCGAGGAAGAGCTGAAGCAGGTGTGCTATGACAAAGCTCACTCCATGTACGGCGATCCCCTGCCTCCCATCGTGCAGGAGCGTCTGGACCACGAGCTGGATTGTATCATCCGCAACGGGTTCTCTACCCTGTACATCCTGGCCAGAAGGCTGGTGCTGCACTCTGTAGGTGACGGCTATTATGTGGGTTCCCGGGGATCCGTAGGATCCTCCCTGGCAGCCACCATGTCCGGCATCACGGAGATCAACCCCCTGAAGGCCCACTATTACTGCAAAAAGTGTCAGTTCTCCGACTTCGATCCTCCGGAGTCCAGGAACGTAGCCGGCATGTCCGGCTTTGACCTTCCGGATCGGGCCTGCCCCCGGTGCGGTACCCCCCTGACCCGGGACGGTCAGGAGATCCCCTTCGAGGTATTCCTGGGCTTTGACGGTGACAAAGAGCCCGATATCGACCTGAACTTCTCCGGTGAATACCAGCCCAGAGCCCATGCCTACGTGGAAGAGATGTTCGGCTCCGACCATGTTTTCCGGGCCGGAACCATGGGAGGTCTGGCGGAGAAGACAGCCTACGGTATGATCCGTCATTATCTGGAAGAGAAGGGAAAGACCTTGTCCAACGCCCAGATCAATTACCTGATCAGCGGCTGTCTGGATGTAAAGCGTACCACGGGTCAGCATCCCGGGGGACAGATCATCGTTCCCAAGGGTTATTCCGTCTATGACTTTACGCCGGTGCAGCATCCGGCTAACGACATGACCACCTCCATCGTCACCACCCATTACGATTATGACCAGCTCCACGGAAGACTGCTGAAGTTGGACATTCTGGGGCATGACGATCCCACCATGATCCGTATGTTGGAGGACACCACTCAGACGGTGGCTGCGGATGTTCCTCTGAACGATCCGGACGTCATGGAGCTGTTCCTGAGCACCAAGTCTCTGGGAGTCACTCCGGAGCAGATCGATTCCCCGGTGGGCACCTTCGGCATCTCCGAATTCGGTACCCATTTCGTCCGGCAGATGCTGGTGGAAACGAAGCCCAAAAGCTTTTCCGACCTGTGCCGTATCTCCGGTCTGTCCCACGGAACGGATGTATGGAACAACAATGCCCATGATATCGTCAATAACGGTATCGCACCCATCTCTGCCTGCATCTGTACCCGTGAGGATATCATGATCGACCTGATCCATCTGGGGATGGATAAGCTGGAATCCTTCAAGATCATGGAGAAGGTGCGTAAGGGAAAGAAGTCCGGAGGACTGTCTCCCACCGATATCGAGCACATGGTGGCCCATGGCATCGAGCCCTGGTATCTGGAATCCTGTAAAAAGATCCAGTATCTGTTCCCCAAAGGACATGCCGCAGCTTATGTGACCATGTCTCTGAGGATCGCCTACTACAAGGTCCACTATAAGGAGTACTACTATGCTGCCTTCTTCACCATCCGGGCTGACAGCTTCGATTATGAGAAGATGGCCACCGGTGAAGCCAATGCCCGAAAGGCAAAGGAAGCCATCGAGGCCAAGGGCAGAGAGGAGACCACTGCCAAGGACAAGGAGATCCACACCCTGCTGGAGCTGGTGGTGGAATTCTATGCCCGGGGCTGCCGGTTCCTGCCCATGGATCTTCAGCGCAGCGACTCCCACAAATTCCAGGTCATCGACGGACAGCTGCTGCCGCCCTTCGATACCATCAGCGGTATGGGACAGACCGCTGCCCAGTCCATTGTGGATGCCCGCAATGAGGCTCCCTTCGGAACCATCGCGGATTTTCTGGAGAGGACCAGAGTCAGCCGTACTTTGGCTGACACCATGAAGGGGCTGGGAATCATGGGTGATATGCCCGAAACAGATCAGATGTCACTGTTCTGATCTATCCATATAAGGAGTTCGTATGAACCAATCCTATCAGATCATTGTCAACTTTGTAGCCATCGCAGGCATGCTGCTGGTTCTGGCGGCAACCCTGCAGAATGGTCTGCTTCCGCCGAATACCAGAAGGCGCTTCATGTATCTGGTGCTGGTGGAATTTGTGGATCTTCTGTGTTATAACGCAGAACTCTACTTTTCCGCCCTGGACCACCTGACACTGTGGCGCGTGATGTTCTCGGCTGTGGGCTACTCCATCAGGCCCCTGGCGGTAGCCCAGACCATGCTCATTGTGACAGAAGGGAGAATGCACAAGTTCGCCTTGATTGCCACAGATATTCTGCTGACGGTCAACGTGGCAGTAGCCTTCAGCGCCTTCTTCACAGACGTGGCCTACTATTATGTTGCGCCGAATACCTTTTGCAGAGGACCTCTGGGACTGCTTCCCTACGGCGTCGCTGTGATCCTGATAGCCATGGTATTCGCCCACGCTCTTAAAGACTTCAGAGAAGAGAAGGAGGAGATACTTATGGTCCTCCTGGCCATTCTGATGAGCCTGGGAGGAATGATCATCGAAAGCATATCCGAATATCCCGGCGGCTCCCGTCCCGCCTTTGCCCTTGGCTTTGTCTTTATCTACCTGCACTGTCAGGTGAAGGAAGAGAAAAAGCATCTGAAAAAACTGAACAGAAAGGTTCGCATCGACCCCCTTACGGGGGTGCTGAACCGCGGCGCCTACATGGATGACATGGAGGAGCTGACCAAAGAAAAGGATTCCTCCATAGGTGTCATCTACTGTGATGTAAACGGCTTGAAGACAGCCAACGATACCATCGGCCATGCTGCCGGCGACCTGCTGCTGAAGAAAGCGGTGAGGGTGCTGAACAGTCACGCTCCCGGGGATTACGTCCGAATCTACCGACTGGGAGGAGATGAGTTCGTGGCCGTCTGCACACATATCGGGGAGAACGAGTTCTACGTCCACATTGACCAGCTGAAGGAAGAATTGAAAAACGACTGGGTCTTCTGCTGCGGCGGCGCATGGTTTGCCTCTCTGGAAGATGTTGACAAGGCCACCCGCATTGCGGAAAAATCCATGTACCGGAATAAGGCGGACTACTACCGGGCTCATCCGGAACAGGACCGAAGACTGCAACGGCAGGCAAAAGAAGCCGCGGAGGCGGAAAACATCTCTTTCAAAGACTGAAATCTCTGCATTCCTGCAGTAAAAAAACTTGCATTTTGTGTGTTAAGAGAGTAGAATATTACAGAATATGGTAATCAGAAGAGTGAGCTTGGCGGCTCACTCTTCTGCGTGTTATGAAAAGATTGGGAGGAAAGAGTGAAGAAGCAGGAGCTAATTGACTGCGTAGAGGCCATCGCCCGGCAGCTGGCGGAGCAGATGTCCTACGAAGTGTACGACGTGGATTACGAGAAGGAAGGTCCCAACTGGTATCTGAGAGTCTTCATGGATAAAGAAGGCGGCTTCTCCATCAACGACTGTGTGGACTTTTCCCACGCATTGGAAGCAAAGCTGGAGGAGAACGATCCCATCGAGACCCCCTACATTCTGGAGGTCAGCTCTCCCGGTCTGGACCGGATCCTGAAGAAGGATAAGGATTTCATGAAAAATCTGGGCAAGCAGGCGGACATTAAGCTGTACCAGCCCAGGGAAGGCCTGGGACGCAGCTTTCAGGCAGAGCTTACGGACTACGATGCTTCCCGGCAGATGGTCACTCTGACCCTGGAGGACGGAAACCGTCTCGAACTCAGCAGAAAAGAAATATCCGGCATTCGTCTGGCTGTCATCTTTTGACCCGGCGCCGAAGGAAATACAGGAGGAAACAGGAAAAAATGAACGAATTGATCCAGGCACTGGAACTGGTGCAGAAACAGACAGGAATCGAAAAGGAAGTGATCTTTGAGGCCATCGAGTCTTCCATGCTCACCGCATGCAAGAAGAATTTCGGCACTTCAGACAACATCACCGTCACCATGGACCGTACCACCGGAGACATCCATGTGGTAGCCCAGAAGACCGTGGTAGCGGAGGTCATGGATCCCGCCATCGAGATCTCTCTCATTGACGCAGTCCGCATTGACTCTGCCTATCAGCTGGACGATGTCTGCCAGGTGGAAGTGACCCCCAAGAATTTCGGACGCATTGCAGCTCAGAACGCCAAGCAGATTGTCATCCAGAAGATCCATGAGGCAGAGAGGGGCATCCTGTACAACGAGTATAAGAGCAAGGAAAGAGAGATGGTCTCCGGTCTGATCCAGCGCAAGGAGCGGGGAAATGTTTATCTGAATCTGGATGATAAGCTTGAAGCCGTTCTGGCACCCAAGGAGCAGATCCAGGGAGAAGAGTATCCCATGAACCGCCGACTGAAGGTGTATGTGCTGGAGGTCAGAGAGACTCCCAGAAATACGGTGGTCTATGTGTCCCGCACCCATCCGGAGTTCATCAAGCGCCTCTTTGAGCAGGAGGTCCCCGAGATCCATGACGGTATCGTGACCATCAAGTCTATCGCCCGGGAGGCCGGCAGCCGCAGCAAGGTGGCTGTGTACAGCAGAGACCCCATGGTGGATCCTCTGGGCTCCTGCGTAGGTCCCAACGGAAACCGTGTCAACACCATCGTGAAGGAGCTGGGCGGCGAGAAGATGGATATCGTGGTGTGGAGAGATGAGCCTGCCAAGTTTATCCAGGAAGCCCTGAACCCTGCAGAAGTAGTTCGGGTAGATGTAGACAAGGAAGGCATGACCGCCACCGTCATCGTGCCGGATCATCAGCTGTCTCTGGCCATCGGCAAGGAAGGCCAGAATGCCCGTCTGGCAGCCCGTCTCACCGGGTACAAGATCGATATCAAGTCTGAGACTCAGGCTTCTCAGGAAGATGATGACGACGAGTTCGAGTTTGAGTTTGAGTTCGAGGACGACGAAGAGACTGAGGAGTAATCCTTCATGAAAACAAGAAAAACGCCTATGCGAAAATGCACAGGGTGTCAGCAGGTCAGGGAAAAGAGAGACCTGATCCGGGTAGTGCGTTCTCCTCAGGGAGATGTGTCCCTGGACAGGAGCGGAAAGGTGGCAGGCCGGGGAGCCTACCTCTGTGACGACCCTGCCTGTCTGGAGAAGGCCATCAAAACCAAAGCCCTGGCAAGGGCCCTGGAAGCTGACATTGCCCCTGAGCTTTACGATATCCTCAGGAAGGAGATGGCAGCACATGAGTGAAAAGAGAGATCCTTTTCTTCAGCTTCTGGGCATCTGCCGGATCTCTTCCCATGTGGAAGCCGGTGAGGAGCGCTGTGAGAGCGCTGTGAAATCGGGCAAGGCGTGCCTTGTGATCCTTTCGGAAGATGCTTCGGCCAATACCCGCAAGAAATTTCACGATAAATGTTCGTTCTATCAGATCCCGATCCTGGATGTACCTTATGGTAAGGAACAGCTGGGAATGGCCATGGGGATGTCCCAGCGGTCCTGCCTGGCCGTTACCGACCGGGGGCTGACGGAGAAAATGCAGAAGATCATCGCAATGATGGGAGATAAGTAAGTGGCAAAAACGATTCGAGTACAGGATGTTGCAGAAAAGCTGAATGTTCCGGTCCAGACCGTCATCAAGAAGCTGGAAGAACTGTCTATTTATGTAGGTGCAGGCGGCGGCGCCACCCCTCTGAAGGCAGAGGAGTATATGCAGGTCGTCAGCCTGATCACCGGTAAGAAAGTCAAAATGAAGAAGAAGACCTCCGAGGCGGAAGCCCCTGAGGCTAAACAGGAAAAGACCTCTGCTCCCGCAGAGGGAACGGCTGAGAAGGAAAACGCTGCCGCTAAGGAAGAAGTTTCCAATGTCAAACCCGCCGAGGAAAACAAACCCGCAAAGACCGCTGAAGCAAAACAGGAAGAGGCTCATGCTTCTGAGGTGAAGACACCTGTGGTTCCCTCTGTCCGCAAGGCTAAAGCAGCCGCTCCTAAAGAAGATAAGCAGGATACTGCTGCCCTTTCCCGGGAAGAGACTCAGGTCCGTGAAAAGACGGAAGAGGTTCAGACCGGGGAAACTCAAATTGAGGAAATTAAGGCTCCGGAAACCGGGAAGCAGGGAGCAAAAGCTCAGGATGAAAAGACCGAAGCTGTTTCCGAGACGGCTCCCGTAACGGCTGAAGAAAAGCAGCCGGAAGAGGAGAAGAAGGAGGAAAAGACTGCTCAGCAGCTGAAGGACGAGAAGGAAGAAAAGGCCCTCAGTGCTGCGGAAGCTGCTGTCAACGCAGCTATTGCCGCTGGTCTGACCCCTGCAAGAGCCGTGACCCCTGCCAAGACCATTCCCACTAAGAGAGAAGTCAAGGCAGTGCCCACCAAGCGGGAGCAGCCCAAGGGAGGACCCAACAAGCGTCAGGGAGTCCAGGATGGCACCCAGGGCCAGAAGGGTGAGCGCCGGGGTGCCGGAAAGACCGGTGAGACCCGGGGACAGGGACGTCAGGACAAGCCCTTTGAAGGACGCAGAGGCACCGGCGCCGGTCAGGGAGGCCGTCCTCAGGAAGGACGCAGCCGCACCTCCGGAATGGGAGAAAGAGGAGACCGTCAGGGCTTCGGGAAGCCCCAGAGCGGCTTCGGAGGCAAGGATGTCCAGGATAAGGATGCGCCCCAGAGTCCTCGCCGCAGCGCCCCTGCCCGCCGTACAGACGGACGGAAGGCCGGCGGTGAATCCTATGATATGGGACTGAGCGCACCCTCTAAGCACAGTGATACCCAGAACTATAAGAACAAAGAAGCCGGTCAGCAGCGCCAAAGCAACAAGCAGCGCCAGAGCGGTTCCGACGAATACAAGAGCAAGAAGACCAAGCTGATGCAGGAGTCCAGTTATCTGGATGACGATCGTCTGGCAAGACACAAGAAAAAGACCGTGAAGCATGCTCCCGGAAGCAACGCCGTAGTGGATGAAGAGGATATCAAGATCGTAGCCCTTCCCGAGAGCATGACCGTAAAGGATCTGGCCGATATGCTCCACAAGCCGCTGCAGGCTGTCATCAAGGCTCTGATGGGCATGGGCATCATGGCCGGCCTGAACCAGATCATCGATTTCGATCAGGCAGAAGCCATTGCCACGGACATGGACATTCTGGTAGAGCATCAGGTGGAGGAGGATATCTTCGCCAAGTATGCAGAGACCCAGGATGCAGAAGAAGACCTGAAGCCCCGCTCACCCGTTGTGGTTGTCATGGGCCATGTTGACCACGGTAAGACATCCCTGCTGGACGCCATCCGGGACACCAAGGTGACCGCAGGGGAAGCCGGCGGTATTACCCAGCATATCGGTGCATCCGTGGTCACCATCAACGGACAG
The DNA here is from genome assembly GCA_021442595.1 of Lachnospiraceae bacterium. Lineage (GTDB taxonomy): Bacteria > Bacillota > Clostridia > Lachnospirales > Bianqueaceae > RUG760. The sequence continues at coordinate 9,651 of JABUST010000112.1, forward strand.
AAGATCACCTTCCTGGATACTCCCGGACATGAAGCCTTCACTGCCATGCGTATGCGCGGTGCCATGGTGACGGATATTGCGGTGCTGGTGGTGGCTGCCGATGACGGTGTCATGCCCCAGACCATCGAGGCTATCAACCATGCCAAGGCTGCAGGAGTACAGATCATCGTAGCCATTAACAAGATGGATAAGCCCAGCGCCAATCCCGACCGGGTGAAGCAGGAGCTTACCGAGTACGGACTTATCTGCGAAGAGTGGGGCGGCAGCACCATCTGCGTGCCCGTATCCGCTGTGAAGCGTGAAGGCATCGACGACCTGCTGGAGAACATCCTGCTGGTGGCTGATGTGCTGGATCTGAAGGCTAATCCCGACCGACTGGCTGTAGGTACCGTGGTGGAGTCTCAGCTGGACAAGGGCCGGGGTACTGTAGCCACCGTGCTGGTACAGAAGGGTACCCTGCGGGTGGGAGATCCCATCGTGGCAGGCACCGCCTACGGCCGTGTGAAGGCTATGACCGACGACAAGGGCCGCCGTGTGAAGGAAGCCGGTCCCTCTACCCCTGTAGAGATCACCGGACTCAGTGAAGTTCCTTCCGCCGGCGACGTGTTCTACATGACCGACGGAGACAGAGAAGCCAGACTGCTGGCCGAGAAGGTGGCTGCCCGTGAGCGGGTGAAGCTCATCGAGGGCAACAAGAAGGTGAACCTGAATGATCTCTTCGGAGACATCCAGGCCGGCGAAGTGAAGGATCTGAACATCCTGGTGAAGGCCGATGTGCAGGGCAGCGTGGAGGCTGTGAAGCAGTCTCTGGAGAAGCTGTCCAACGATCAGGTCCAGGTGAAGGTCATCCACGGCGCAGTGGGTGCCATCAACGAATCTGATGTCATGCTGGCAGCAGCCGCTAACGCTATCATCATCGGTTTCAACGTTCGTCCCGACGTGACCGCCAAGAATACTGCCGAGGAGCAGAAGGTGGACGTCCGTCTGTACCGCGTCATTTACAACGCCATCGACGACATCACTGCTGCCATGAAGGGTATGCTGGCTCCCGAGTTTGAGGAGAAGGTGAACGGCCATGCAACCGTAAGACAGATCTTCCACGCCAGCGGCATCGGCACCATTGCCGGTTCCTATGTTACCGACGGAAAGATCGTCCGCAACAGCCAGGTGCGCCTGGTCCGTGACGGCATCGTGGTCTACGAAGGCACCATGGCATCTCTGCGCCGCTTCAAGGACGATGTGAAGGAAGTCAGCACCGGCTACGAGTGCGGTATTATGCTGGAGAAGTTCAACGATGTGAAGGAAGGCGACGTGATCGAAGCCTTTTCCATGGAAGAGATTAAGAGAGACTGAACTGAATGCAGAACAGAAGAAATAATAACAGAGGCAGCAGGATCAATGAGGCCATCAAAGAAGAGATGGCCCTGATCCTGCGGAACATCAAGGATCCCCGCATCGATCCCCTGACCTCTGTGGTAAAGGTGGATACCACCAGAGACCTGAAATACTGCAAGATCTATTACAGTGTCCTGGGGGGAGAGGAGGTCAAAGCCTCCACAGCCGAGGGGCTTAAGGCCGCTGCAGGGTATATCCGCAGAGAATTGGCCAACCGGGTCAATCTGCGCATCACACCGGAACTTACCTTTATTCATGATGATTCCATCGCCTACAGCATTTATCTGGGTGAAAAGCTTAAGGAGATCCATGCAGCCGATGAGGAACGCCGCATTCTGTACCCCGAGGCAGCCCGCCTGAAGGACGAGGAGGCAGCCAGAGAGGCTGCCGCCGCTCTGGAGGAGGATTTCCGGGGAAGCATAGATGACTACGGCGACCTGGGTGATCTCAGCGATCTGGATGATCTGGACGATCCGGATGATCCGGATAGGGAGGAAGCATGACCCCGAGAGAAGAATTTTCCAGGCAGTTTAAACGCTTTCTGGACCGCTACGACCGGTTCGTCCTCAGCGGACATGTGAGACCGGACGGAGATGCGGTGGGTGCCTGCGCTGCCTTGATTTATGCGCTGCAGAACATGGGAAAGGAAGCTGTCCTTATGACAGATGGAGATCCCTCCCGGTACACATCGGTGCTGGAGCCCTTTTCCCTGGTTCCGGAGACGGTTCCCGTGGAGGAGGCGGGAAGCTGCTTTACCACAGGCAGCAGTTTCGCCTTCATCATGCTGGACTGCTCCGAGCCTGACAGAACGGGCAGAGCAGCGGGAGGAATACTGGCGGCATCCGCCAGTATGTCCATCGATCACCATGTGACCAGCACAGAAACTGCGGATTTCAATTACTGTGAACCGGAGACATCCTCCGCCAGCCAGATTCTCTACGGACTGCTTAAGCTGACGGGAATCACCATTACCCCTGCCATGGCCAATGCTCTCTTTATGGGGGTGGCCTATGATACAGGAGGCTTCCGACATAACAATGCGGCCCCCGAGTCCTTTGCCATGGCCGCGGAGCTCAGAGCTCTGGGGGCAGACAGCAGTTTTATGATGAACTATCTGTTCCACAGCGTCAGCCTGAAGGAGAGCAAGGTCTTTGCCGCTGCCGTGGAGAAGTCCCATCTCACGAAGGAAGGTATCCTGATCTGCGCTATGGACGGGGGAGATTTTGCTCGTCTGGGAGCAGGTCCCAAATCCGCGGACGGTGTGGTGGGACGTCTCACCGAGATCCAGGAGGCCAAGGTGGTCTGCTATCTGCGGGAGATCGAAGACGGCATCATTCGTGTCAATATGCGCTCCAAATGTGAGGTGAACGTGGCCCGCATCGCTGCCCTGTATGGCGGAGGCGGACATGTGCTGGCGGCAGGCTGCACCATTAAGGAGCCAATGCTGCTGGCCAAGCAGGCTATCACAGAAGCCGTGCGCCGCCAGATGCAGCAGCTGCAGGATGATCAAATCACTGAGGAGGAAGACTGATGGATGCACCGGTCTGCGGCGTGGTGAATCTGTACAAGGAGGCCGGCTACACATCACAGGATGCTATTCATGTTTTGCAGGGCATTCTCCATGCAGACAAGATCGGTCACACCGGGACTCTGGATCCGGAGGCCACGGGGGTGCTCCCGGTCTGCATCGGCAAGGCCACCAAGGCAGCGGAGATCATCACGGGAACGGACAAGGAATACCGGGCTCAGCTGCGCTTTGGCGCTGAGACAGATACTCAGGACGCCACAGGAAAGGTCCTGAAAACCTTTATCTACACCTTTGATGAGGCCCTGGTGAGACAGGTCTGCGCTTCCTTTGTTGGGGAGATCCTGCAGACACCGCCTATGTATTCCGCCCTGAAGCATAACGGACAGAAGCTGTACCAGCTGGCCAGAGCCGGAATGGAGGTGGAGCGCAAGCCCCGCAGCATTATCATTCACGCTCTGGATATTTTGGACCTGAATGAGTCGGGCATGACCATTCTCGTCCGCTGTTCCAAGGGAACCTACATCCGGACCCTCTGCGAGGATATCGGGAAAAAACTGGGCTACGGAGCCTACATGAGCGCCCTGGAAAGAACCGGCTGCGGACCCTACCGGGTGGAGGAATCCTTTACATTGAAGCAGATCGAAGTCATGATGCAGGAGGACCGCCGGGATGAGTTTCTGGTGGATTTGGGCACATTGTTTGCTCATCTTCCTGCCTGGCAGGTGATTCCGGAGGAGGATATCCTGCTGCTCAGCGGAAACTACCTTACCTATCCTTCCGACTGTATTGACGGCAGAGAAGGGGATGCGGTGCGCATGCTTCTTTCCGACGGAAGGCTGGCTGCCCTGTACAGAATATCGGAGCACCCGATTTTGGAGGGTGTGCCTCATACAAGACTCAGAGCCTATAAAATGTTTGTATAAGACAGGAGGACCCATTGGAGAAGGTATGGGATGACCTGCGTTTTTTTCCTGACAGAATCATCAGGAAAAGCGCAGTCCTGACCATCGGCAATTTCGATGGTCTTCACAAGGGACATATGACACTGCTCAGAAAGACGGACCTCATGGCGAAATCCATGGAGAACGAAGGAAAGCAGCCGGAGGTGATCCGGGTCATGCTGACCTTTTCACCCCATCCACAGGAGCTGATCTCCGGGAGCGGAAAAGGGTTTGAGCGGCTGTTCTCGGATGAAGAGAAGCTGGATATGGCCGAAGAGAGCGGCCTGTTGGACGAAGTCATCCTGCTGAATTTCACGCCGGAAGTTATGCATATGGAGCCGGAGGCCTTTTTCAGAGAGATTCTGATAGAGCGCTACCGAGCCTGCGGCATCGTGGTGGGAGAAAATTTCAGATTCGGCGACAGGGGCCGGGGCACAGCCGGGTTCCTTAAGGAAATGTGCCTTCGGGAGAATATTCCCTGCTGCGTCATACCGGATGTGTATGATGTTCAGGACGATCCCCGGGAGGGAAAGTGCATTTCCTCCACCAGGATCAAGGAGCTGCTGACGGAAGGAGATGTCCGGAGGGCAGCAGACCTGCTGGGGAGACCTTATTTCATCCGGGGCGAGGTGCAGGAAGGAAAGCACGTGGGGACGGAAATGGATACACCCACCCTTAACATATTTCCCGCACCCGGGCAGATGCTGCCCAGGTGGGGTGTGTATGTGTCCCGCACTCACATTGGAGAAGAAAGCTACAGGAGCATCACCAACGTTGGCGGCAATCCCACCTTCGGCGGTGAAGATCCCCGCAGCGAGACCTTCGTTTTTGATTTCAGCGGCTGTCTTTACGGAAAGACGGTCCGGGTAGAATTACTTGAGTTCATACGTCCGGAGCAGCACTTTGACAGCGTGGATGCGCTGAAACAGCAGCTGACGAAGGATATCAATACAGCCTCTGCCTATTTCCCGGCAGAGAGCGGAGACTGAAGGAGATAAATATGAAAAAATACGGTGTCAACGAATTGAGAGAGATGTACCTCTCATTCTTTGAGTCCAAGGAGCATCTTCGCATGAAGAGCTTTTCTCTGGTACCTCAAAATGACAAATCACTGCTGCTGATCAATGCAGGAATGGCTCCTTTGAAGCCCTACTTTACCGGTCAGGAGATTCCTCCCAGACGCCGGGTCACCACCTGCCAGAAGTGCATCCGCACCGGCGACATCGAGAATATCGGAAAGACTGCCCGACACGGCACCTTCTTTGAAATGCTGGGCAACTTCTCCTTCGGCGATTACTTTAAAAATGAAGCCCTTCAGTGGAGCTGGGAGTTCCTGACGGAGGTAGTGGGACTGGACAAGGACCGTCTGTATCCCTCCATCTATCTGGATGACGAGGCCGCCTTTGAGGTGTGGAACAAGGTCATCGGCGTTCCTGCCGAGCGCATCTACCGCTTCGGAAAGGAAGATAACTTCTGGGAGCACGGCGAAGGCCCCTGCGGCCCCTGCTCCGAGATCTACTACGACCGGGGCATGAAGTACGGCTGCGGCAAGCCCGACTGCGCCCCCGGCTGCGACTGTGACCGCTTTATGGAAATCTGGAACAACGTATTCACCCAGTTTTACGGAGACGGAAAAGGCGGATATACGGAACTGAGCCAGAAGAACATCGATACCGGTATGGGTCTGGAGCGTCTGGCTGTGGCAGTGCAGGATGTGGACTCCATGTTTGACATCGACACCATGAAGGCCATCCGTGACGCTGTGTGCTCCGTTGCCGGTGTGGAATATCTGAAGGAACATAAAATTGATTATTCCGTCCGCGTCATTGCAGACCACGTGAGAAGCGTTACATTTATGGCTTCCGATGGCATCCTTCCCTCCAACGAGGGAAGAGGATACGTTATGCGCCGTCTGCTGAGAAGGGCAGCACGCCACGGCCGTCTGCTGGGCATCGACCATCCTTTCCTGACGGACATTGCCCGGGTGGTCATCGACTGTTCCTATGACGCTTATCCGGAGCTGGCAGATAAGAAGGACTATATCAACAAGGTCCTCTCCAGCGAAGAGGCCAAGTTCTACCAGACTCTGGACAGCGGTCTGAATATCCTGCAGGGATATATGGAAGAAATGAAGGCAGCCGGCCTTACCTCTCTGGAGGGCGCCAAGGTGTTCAAGCTGTATGACACCTACGGCTTCCCCATCGACCTGACTAAGGAGATCCTGGAGGAGCAGGGCATGGCAGCCGATGAGGAAGGCTTCCAGAGCGAGATGCAGGCCCAGAGACAGCGTGCCAGGGATGCCCGTGAGGAGACCAACTACATGGGAGCCAAGGCCACGGTGTACAATCAGCTGGATCCCGCCATGGTCACCTCCTTTGACGGCTACGGACAGCTGGAGATGGAAGGCTGCGAGATCATTGCCATGACCGGAGAAAATGAGGTCATCGGCGAGGCTGAGGAGGGGGCATCTGTCACTGTGTTTACCGATGTGACACCCTTCTACGGCACCATGGGCGGCCAGGTAGGCGACATCGGCCTCATCACCACCCCTACCGGCAAGGTCAAGGTGACCTCCACCATTCATGCCATCGGCGATAAGATCGGTCATGTAGGCCAGGTCACGGAAGGATATATCAGCGTTTCCCAGAAGGCTCATATGGCGGTCTGCAAGGAGAATCGTCTGGCAACCGCCAGAAACCACTCCGCTACCCACCTGCTGCAGAAGGCCCTGCGCAACACTCTGGGCTCCCATGTGGAGCAGGCAGGCTCCTATGTGGATCCCTACCGGCTGCGCTTTGACTTCAGCCATTTCCAGGCCATGACAGCTGAAGAGCTGACCAAGGTGGAGCAGGAGGTCAACCGTATGGTGCTGGAGGCTATGCCCATCGTGACCAACGTTATGACCATGGAAGAAGCCAAGAAGACCGGAGCCATGGCTCTCTTCGGAGAAAAGTACGGAGCCGAGGTCCGTGTAGTCTCCATGGGGGATTATTCCGTGGAGCTTTGCGGCGGTACACATCTGACCAATACGGCCCAGGTGGGAAGCATTAAGATCCTGTCCGAAAACGGCGTGGCAGCCGGTGTCCGCAGGATCGAAGCAGTGACCGGTATGGGAGCTCTGGAGCACTACGCTGCTCAGGAAAAGAAGATCGAAGAGGCTGCAGAAGCACTGAAGGCCAAGAAGGATACTCTGGGAGAGGCAGCCAGGTCCGCTATGCAGCAGATCAAGGAACTGCAGAAGGAAGTCCAGACCCTTCAGAGCAAGCTGGCCAGCAATGCGGCTGCCGACATGATCAACCGGGCCGAGACAGTAGGACAGTTCAAGCTGCTGACGGTCTACGAGAAGGATATGGACATGAATGCCCTGAAGAATCTGGGTGACACCCTGAAGGATAAACTGGGTGAGTGCGTCCTTGCCCTGGCCTGCGGAACCGACAAGCTGAACCTGGTGGTCATGGCCTCCGATAATGCGGTTAAGGCCGGTGTTCATGCAGGCAACATTATCCGTGAAGCAGCCAAGGTGGCCGGAGGAAACGGCGGCGGACGTCCCAACATGGCTCAGGCCGGCGCCAGGGATGCATCCAAGGCACTGGAAGCTCTGACTAAAGCTGCAGAGGCAGCCAAAGCACAGCTGGGCTGAAAACGGATCAAAGAGATAAAACGATAGAACAAATATGTGCGGAGTGTCCCGACTTCCCTTAAAAGGAGAAGCCGGGACGCTCCGTTTTTCTCTGTGGGAGGATAAAAGTCCGGAGGCTCTCTGTTTTTGCAGGATTTTTACAAAAGAAATTCATAAAACGTTCAAAAAAACCTTTGTTTTCTTGACAGCTTTATGCTAAAATAACGTTTCGATAAGCTTTTTTTATAAAGGAGAGCAAAATGGAAGAAATGCAAAGCTTTGCAGAGATGTTCGAGGAATCTTCTCGAATGACCCCCATCCACAACGGTCAGTTAGTGGAGGGTACTATTCTGGAGGTTACCGGAGACACCGCTGTTCTCGATATCGGTAGTTACCTGGATGGTATCCTTTCCCAGGATCAGTTGCTGGCAGACGGTGAGACCATGGATCAGTATCCTGTGGGCACCAAGCTTACCGTGGTGATCAAAAAGGTTGACACCAAGAACTCTCAGGTCATTCTGTCCAAGAAGGATGCAGATCGTGTCAAGGTTTGGAACGAGCTGGATACCATCAAGGAAGAACAGACCCCCGTTACCGTTAAGGTAGCCAACGCAGTCAAGGGCGGACTTCGTGTACGCTATCAGGGTATTCAGGGCTTCATCCCCGCTTCCCAGGTAGACACCAAGTACACCGAGGATCTTACTCAGTTCGCAGGCCAGGAGCTGGATGTCCTTCTTCTGGAAGTCAACCACGAGCGTCATGAGTTCACCGCCACCCGCCGTGACCTGCTGCGCAAGCAGAAGGCAGAGGCTAAGGCTCAGGTTCTGGGCACCGTACAGGTAGGTGACCGTCTGGAAGGACGCGTCATCCGCATTGAAAACTACGGCGCATTCGTTGAGATCGCAGTCGGCGTATCCGGACTGCTTCATGTCAGCGACATGTCCTGGAGCCGTATCAAGCATCCCGGCAACGTAGTCAAGGTGGGAGATCAGGTCACCGTGGCTGTCAACTCCGTGGATCTTGAGAAGGGACGCATCGGTCTGAGCCTGAAGGATCTCACCGAGAATCCCTGGGAGAACATGCCCTTTGAAGTTAACGACATCCTGGATGGCTGCACCGTTAACCGCATCATCACCTCCGGCGCCTTTGTTCAGATCTCCGAGCATCTGGAAGGCTTCCTGCCCATCTCTCAGATCGTTGAGCGTCGTCTGAAGACCGTCAGCGAAGTTCTGAAGGAAGGCGATCTGATCTCCGCCCGCATCCTGTCCATCGACAAGGAACAGCAGCGTATCAGCATCTCCATGAAGGGTGTTGAGCAGACCGGCGGCGTTGATCTGAGCGCCCCCGCTGAAGAAGCTCCCGCTGAGGAAGCTCCTGCTCAGGAAGTTCCCGCCGAGGAGGCACCTGCTGAGGAGTGATCCCGGCAGGTCAGAACCAAAACAAAAGAAGAAGCTGTCTTTGACAGCTTCTTCTTTTTGTTATCTGTAAAATTGTTTCCCGTATTTGACATTTTTATGCCATAGTGCTATGATTTTTTAACCATATCCTGCAGAAAGTTCATATTCGCAGGAGAAGTGGAAGTAATGCAATTGAGATCCCTGAGAGGAGCCCCCATGAAAGACGAGGACCAAAAGGTTTTTACCAACCGAGAGTTTTCATTAATCAAGTTCAATGAGAGAGTCCTGGAGGAAGCAGAGCGCACGGATCTGCCCCTTGGTGAACGTTTGAATTTTGCCGCTATCTACCAGAGCAACATGGATGAATTTTTCATGGTGCGGGTAGGAAAGCTGGTTCATAAGAATAAGAGAACGCCCCAGAAAGAGGATGCTCTGTCCGGCCTGACTCCCAAAGAACAGATGAAGGCTATCTGCAAGACTGTGAGGGGCATTATTCCCCGTCGGGATACCTTGTTTAATGAGCTGGTTGCCGAGCTGGATAAGGAAGGCTTTCATCTGGTAGAATTTAAGACTCTGAAGGCTGAAGAGGACCGTAAAAAGCTTCGTCGGTATTTTGAGCGGGAGATCCGCCCTTTGGTGGAGCCTAACATCGTGGAAGACAAGATGACCTTCCCCTTCCTTCAGAATAAGGCTATCTACGCAGTGGCTGTGCTGCAGAACAAGTACGGTGAGAACCGTATCGGCATCGTGCCCTGTCTGACCGGCGCTTTTCCCCGTCTGATTCAGGTAAAGGAAGGAACCTATATTCTGGCGGAAGAAATGATCCTGCATTTTCTGCCGGAGGTATTTCGCGGCTACACGGTAAAGGCCAAGTCCCTCATCCGTGTGACCCGCAACGCGGATATCGATGCAGACGCCATGTACGATCCTGATTACGATTACCGGGAGTACATGTCTGAGGTCATCCGCAAGAGAAAGAAGTTAAAGCCCGTTCGCCTGGAACTTTCCAGAGTGCTGGATGAGCGCATTGTGGATGTGCTGTGCAGCTATCTGAAGCTGGAGCCCAGTCAGGTGTTCTTCTACTCCGAACCTTTGGATCTGTCCTTTGTCTATACCATCCGGGATCTGCTGCCCCAGAATACCGGACTGTTCTACAATAAGAGAGTGCCTCAGAAGTCTCCTCAGTTTGACATGCGCCGGTCCATTCTGGATCAGATCGTGGAGGAGGATAAGCTGCTGTCTTATCCCTACAACAGCATGGCTCCCTTCCTGGAGATGCTCCATGAGGCCGCCAATGACGAGACCGTTGCCTCCATCCGCATGACCCTGTACCGCATGGCCAAGCAGAGCAAGGTCATTGAGTACCTGATCGAAGCTGCGGAGAACGGCAAGGAAGTGCTGGTGGTAGTGGAGCTGAAGGCCCGCTTCGACGAGGAGGCCAACATCTATTGGTCCAGACGTCTGGAGGCCGCCGGCTGCCGGGTCATCTATGGTCTCACCGGTTACAAGGTCCACTCCAAGCTCTGTCTGATCACCCGCCGTATCGGCGCCATTACCCAGTATATTACCCAGATCGGTACCGGAAATTACAATGAAAAGACCTCCCGTCTGTACACGGATCTTTCCATGATGACCGCCAACGTATCCATCGGCCGGGATGCGCAGAAGGTATTCCAGGCATTGGTGCGTCAGGAGTTTGTGGAGGAGACAGAGCAGCTGCTGGTGGCTCCCAGGATACTGCGCAAGACCATCATCGAGCTCATTGAGGAGCAGACCCGCATCGCCGAATACGGCGGACAGGGATATATCGGACTGAAGATGAACTCTCTGGCTGACAACAAGATCATGAAGAAGCTGGTGGAGGCATCCAAGGCCGGCGTAAAGGTGGACATGGTCATCCGGGGTGTCTGCTGTCTGGTGCCCGGTGTACCCGGAAAGACGGACAACATCCGCTGCGTCAGCATCGTGGGACGGTTCCTGGAGCATGCCCGTGTATTTATCTTCGGAGTTCCCGGACCGGAGCAGAAGATGTACCTGGGCTCTGCCGACCTGATGAAACGCAACACCGCCAACCGTGTGGAGATTGCCACCCCGGTGCTGAATCTCTCCCTGCGTGAGCGCATCTGGAATATGTTCGAGACTCAGCTGAATGACAATCAGCAGGGCCGTGAGATGCTGAACGACGGCACCTACGTGAAGGTCACCCACGGAGATGTGAAGATCAATTCTCAGGAACTTTTCTTCGAACAGGCCTACAGAGAAGCAGGAGAACCCCTTCCCGAGAGCATTATCGAAGAAACAGCCCCGGAAGAGCAGGCGCAGCCTGAAGAAGCCGCTCCGGTTCAGGAAGCAGAGCTTGCCGAAGCACTGCAAAAGCTCCCGGAGGCGGAACCTTCCGAAGCGCTGCAAGAGTTCCCGGAGGCGGAACCTTCCGAAGCACTGCAAGAGTTCCCGGAGGCGGAACCTTCCGAAGCGCTGCAAGCGCTTCAGAAGGCAGAACCCTTTATGGATCTGACCCTGCCGGAAGCGGAAACTGTTTTCGACGACTCCGCCCCGGAGGCATAAGCCTTCCAAGGCTTCGGCATAGTCCGGTTTAATTTTAAAGCAGCCCTTCCGGGATCATCCCGGGAGGGCTCTTCTATTCCCGTAAAAATTTGATATAATAGGAGAAATAAAGTAATCGGACAGACATCAGGCAGCTTCGCAGCATAAAAGCACCCCATGAAATAAAACAATCCCACGAAATAAAACAATCCCGCAGAAAAAAGCAATCACACAGACTTAAGACAGTCACACAGAAAGGAGGGATCGGACATGCAGCTGAGAATGATCCTGGGACCTTCCGCCAGCGGAAAGTCCACCATGATCTACAGAGAGATCGCAGAAACCGTCAAGCAGGATCCCCATAACCGTGTAATCATCATCACACCGGAACAGATGACACTTCAGGTGGAACAGCGGCTGATGGAAGAGCTGGGCACCTGCAGTCTCATGGGTCCCTCCGTGTACGGCTTCAAACGGCTGGCTTACAGAGTCTTTGAAGAGGGGGCAGCTCCCTCCGTGACCTGGCTGGACGATGTGGGCAAAAGCATGATCCTGCAGCGAATCGCCATGGATCACCGGAAGGAGCTGCAGTATTTCGGCAAAGCCACCCGGCAGAAGGGCTTTATTGACCGTCTGAAAATGATGATGACCGAGATCATCCAGTATCAGCTGACAGAAGAGTCTCTGAAGGAGATGGCGGAAAAAGTTCCCGAAGGCAGCGCCCTGAAGGCCAAGCTTATGGACATTGCTCTCCTGTGGCGCTATTTCAGTGAATATCTGGAGAACTATGCCGGAGAAGGCAGACTCATGGCCTCCGAAGGCCTGCTGGATGAATTTGCATCCCGCATCGGAGGCTCCTCCATGCTGAAAAGCTCCCGAATCTATATTGACGGGTATACAGGTTTCACTCCCCAGCAGTACAGGATCATCCGGGAACTTCTTCAGACAGCCCCGGAGGTGACGGTGTGTCTGACCATCAGCAAAGAGGCTGCCCTGGAGGCGGAAACCCTCAGGGACTGGAGAGATCTGAAAAGAAAGCTGTACTTTACGGCCCAGAAGACGGTGTCCAAGCTTTCCGCCATCAGCGCGGATCTCCATGCAAACCGTCAGGTGATCTATACGGAGCAGGTCCATAGAAAGCCGGCTTTGGCCCATGCTTTGGAGGTTCTCTGCGGCAGCAGCACCAGGATATATCAGGAGCCCCAGCAGGAGATCATGGCCCTGGAGGCGGGGACCCCTGAGGAGGAGGTCAGTCTGGCCATGCAGCAGGTGATGCGCCTGGTGCAGGACGAGGGCTATTCATACCGGGACATTGCTTTTGCCTGTACGGATATGGGAAGCTATGCCCATATGCTGAGACGCAGCGCAGCTCTTTACGGCATTCCTCTGTTTTTGGATGATAAAGCGGATGTTAAGCTGAATCCGCTGGTGAGATGGATCGAAGCCTGCTGCGGACTTATGAGCAGCGGTTTTTCCCGGGAGGCTTTCCTGACCCTTTTGAAGACCGGTCTTTGCGGGCTCACTAAAGAAAAGATCGACCGGCTGGAGAACAAGGCTCTGGCGGAAAACTGGGTGGGTAGAGAAAAGATCCTTCAGGAGCTTGCCGCCTGCGAGCTAAAGCTTTGGAAAGAGCTGGATGCTTTTGCCCGGGCAGTGGAACAAGGTTCCCGGGCCGGGGATTATGAAAAGGCCTTTTCGGACCTTGCGGAGAAGCAGGGGATCGAGGCCGGACTCTCTGAATGGGCTGAACGGCTGGAGCAGGAAGGAGATCTGCTGCAGGCGCTGCAGTACCGGAGAATTTACGGCGAGGTTCAAAACATGATGGGTCAGCTCTCCCGGATCCTGGAGGGTGTCGACCTGAACTTTGACGAATATACAGCCATGCTGAAGATCGGCATTGCTCAGTGCCGCATGGGTCAGCTTCCTTCTACTCTGGATGAGCTGACAGTGGGCGACCTGCAAAGATCCAGAATCGAATCCTGCCGGGCTCTGTTTATTCTGGGGCTCCAGGGGGGAAGCTTCCCCATGGTCCATTCCGGCGCCTCCCTTTTCACCGATACAGAGCGGGGAGTGCTGACTGCCCTGGCAGAGATCGCCCAGGGGGAGAAGGAAAGTATCATGGAGCAGTATTATATGCTGCAGCTCACCATGGGAAAGGCTTCGGACCGGATCTGCTTCCTCTGCCACACCCGGGATGAAACCGGTGAAGAGATCGGAACCTCCTCTCTCTGGCGACGGCTGGGAAAGACCTTCCCCATGGAATCCATCCTGCAAAAGCCGGAGGAGACTTTCTATCTGCCCATGCCCTACCTGTACGAACAGGGAGATCCGGACACAGTGCTGGAGCTTCTGAAGGGAAAAGAGGATGAGGCTGCCCGGGTCATAGAAGCTGCCGCGAAGATGAAAGGCGGCGCAGAGGCCAAAGAGGATCCCGGCATTGTAGAGGAAAGTCTGATCCGTCAGCTGGCAGACCCCACCAGAAAGCTGCTGTCTGTGTCTCAGCTGGAGACCTACGGCAGCTGCCCTTACCGGTATTATCTGCAGTATGCTCTGAAGCTGAAGGAGAGAGAGGTCCCTTCCGTAACGGCTCTGGAGGACGGAAACGTGTACCATGAGCTGATGAAGGATGCATCGGATCAGATATCCAAATCTCTGAGTAAGGAGGAAGCCCGGGCCATCATTGCCGATCTGCTCAGCAGGAAGGCATCGGATTATCCGGTCTATCAGACCACGGGCAGATTCCGCTATTACTGGGAAAAACTGAGCAGAAATGCATCCATCAGCCTAAAGCTGCTGTCGGATCAGTGCAGTTGGAGCGATTTTAAACCGGAGGTCTTTGAATGGGAATTCTCCGACCGTCCCGAGGCGGGAGGCGCACCCCTGACCGTGGAACTTCCGGATGGAGAAAAGCTGCAGCTCCAGGGAAAAATCGACCGGCTGGATCTGTGGGGCGACGGCGAGCAGCGGTATGTGCAGATCATTGACTATAAATCATCCTCAAAGGATGTGAAACCCGGTGAGATCCATGACGGGGTACAGCTGCAGCTTCCCATTTACATGGAGGCGGCCCGCCGGGAATTTAACGCCAAGCCCGCCGGTTTTTTCTATTTCACCCTGACCCCTGCCGAACTGAAGATGGAAGGGGGAAAGTCGGAGGAGGATCTGCGCATGACCGAGGGCCGGCTCTCCGGTCTGTACGTGGCGGAGCCGAAGCTCATGAACCACATGGACCGGAGCATGGTCCCCGGCGGCGGAACCGCAAAGGTGCTTCCCGGCAGTCTGACAGCCAAAGGGGTTCCCAACAAACAAAGCAAGTGCTATGTCACTGAAGGCCAGATGGACAGGCTGCAGGAGCTGGTCCATGAAAAGATCCAAAAGGCTGCCGGCGGTATCCGAAATGGCAGCTTCCCCCGGACTCCTCTGGCAGACAAGGACAAGGAGCCCTGTGACCACTGCGCATTTAAGGGAGCCTGCCCCTATGACAGCAGGATCCCCGGAACCCGGAGGAAAAATGCAAGTTCCGTTAGCCTGGAAACACTGCTGCAGTAAAGTCCCCGGTAAAGAGAGAGCAAGACCATGAACATCCGAGAAGACATTGAAGCAAGAGAAAAGCTGATTCTGCGCCATGAAAGATCCCTGAGCATCAACTCTCTGGGAAGAGATGTACCGGAGGAGCCCAGCGACACCCGCACCTGCTACATGAGAGACAGGGACAGGATCCTTCACTGCAAATCCTTTCGCCGCCTGAAGCATAAGACCCAGGTGTTTCTGGCCCCGGAGGGGGATCATTACCGGACCCGTCTGACCCATACCCTGGAGGTGGCCCAGATTGCCCGGTCCATCGCCCGGGCCCTCAGACTCAATGAGGACCTGACAGAAGCCATTGCCCTGGGTCATGATCTGGGACACACACCCTTCGGTCATGCGGGGGAGCGGGAGCTGGCCTCCCTCTGCCCCTACGGATTTTCCCATTATTCTCAGGGGATCCGCATCGTAGAGAAGCTGGAGAACGGCACCGGACTCAACCTGACATTGGAGGTCCGGGACGGCATTAAGAATCACTCCATGAAAGCCATGCCCTTCACGGAGGAGGGGAAGGTGGTGCGCCTCTCCGATAAGATCGCGTACCTGAATCACGATATTGACGATGCGGTGCGGGCCCACATCCTGAAAGAGGAGGATCTGCCCCTTGAACCCAGAGAGGTGCTGGGGCACAGCTTCAGGGACCGGATTAACTGTCTGGTCCACGATGTCATAGATTCCTCTATAGAGGACGGAGTCGTCCGTATGTCTCCCCATGTGGAGACGGCCATGATGGACCTGAGAGAGGCCATGTTTGCCACAGTGTACAACATCGGGTCCGAGGCCAAAAAAGAGGAGAAAAAGGCGGAGGAGATGATCGGAGCCCTGTACAGGCGAATGATGGAGAGTCCCCGTAAATATCTTCCCGAGGCGGAGATCCGCAGACTGGATCTGGATCAGGATCCTCTGGAGGTGCTGGTGTGCGATTACATTGCCTCCATGTCCGATAACTATGCCATGAAGGTCTACGAGGATATATTCCTTCCCACCAGATGGAAGACCATGTAAAAAAATCAAAAAAGAATAAAGGAAAAAGGGACCCGGCGGCGTATATACAGTCTAAAGGTCCTTTCTTTATGTCAGAGGGGACCGGAACCATAGAGAGAGGAAAGGAGGAGCTGCCATGCCGGGTTATTATTCGGAGGATGTGGTTCGATCGGTGAGAGAAGCCAACGATATCGTAGATGTGATCTCGGGATATATGACCCTGGAAAGAAAAGGCGGAGGCTATATGGGTCTTTGTCCCTTCCATGGCGAGAAAACAGCTTCCTTTTCCGTCAATCAGAGAGATCAATATTTTCACTGCTTCGGCTGCGGGGCGGGAGGAAATGTTTTCACCTTCCTGATGAAGATGGAGAATATGACCTTCCCGGAGGCCCTGAAGACCCTGGCGGACAGAGGCAGGGTGGAGCTTCCCCGGCTGGAGATGGACCCGGAGGAAAAGGCCAGATTCGAACACCGGGACCGCATGCTGGCGGCGGCCAGAGAAGCAGCCAACTACTACTATTACCAGCTGAGCCACGCTCCGGAGAACTCCGCTGTGAAGCGGTACCTGCAAAAGCGGGGCATCTCGGAGGAATACCGGAAGAAGTTCGGTCTGGGCTATTCTCCCGTGAGCCGGACAGCCCTCTCGGATCATCTGCAGAAAAAAGGCTTTACCCCCACAGAACTGCTGCAGGCAGGTCTGCTTTCCGGAAAAGAGGATAACACCTACGACCGTTTCTTCAATCGGCTTATGTTTCCCATCCTGGATACCGCAGGCAGGCCCATCGCTTTCGGGGGAAGAGTCATGGGGGAGGGGGAACCCAAGTACCTGAACTCTCCGGACAGTGAGCTGTTCAACAAACGCTTCCAGCTCTTCGGTATGTCCATAGCCAAGCGGACCCGGCGGCCTTATCTGATCATGGTGGAAGGGTACATGGATGTGCTCTCCCTGCACCAGGCAGGCTACGACAATGCAGTGGCCTCTCTGGGGACGGCCCTCACACGGGAACAGGCTAACCTGATGAAGCGGTACACAGACCAGGTGCTGCTGTGCTATGACTCCGACGGGGCAGGCACCAAGGCAGCCCAGCGGGCCATTCCCATTCTGGAGGCGGCCGGGCTGGATATTAAGGTCATGCAGGTTCCCGGATCCAAAGACCCGGATGAATTCATCAAGGAGCAGGGAGCGGAGGCCTTCGAACAGGTCATTGCCGGAGCAGTGAGTCCCATTGATTTTGAACTGCGGGTGGCAGAGAAAAGCAATGGCAGCACCGTGGAAGGACAGATCCGGACCCTGAAGAGCATGAAGGAAAAGCTGGCCCAGATACCTAACGATACGGAGAGAGAGATCCATATCCGGGATGTGGCCGGCAAGATGAAGGTATCTGCCGAAAGCCTGAGGGCGGAGGTGGAGGAGCTTCGAAGGACCACGGGACTGTTGGAGACCACCTCCGATAAAGCAGAGCGCCGGCTCCGAAGCCGACAGGCCCTGGAGGAGATGAAGGACGCTGCCAGCACCCTGCTGGCAGCTCTCCTCCGAAGACCGGATACCTACAGTCGGATCAGAGAATATCTGAGTCCGGAGGATTTCAGCCGGGAGGACAGCTTCCACTTTGAAGCAGCTTCCTATGTGCTGGAGCAGCTGAACCGGGGCGCAGAGCCTGCCATCGCAGATCTGATCAGCCGGTTCGAGAAGGTGGAGGATCAGGATCGCATCTCCCGCATCCTTCAGTACGATATCCCGGAGGACCCCTCAGATCTGGGCAAGTTTCTGACTCAGAATCTGAAGGCCGTCAAGCAAAGAAGAGTAGAAGAGATCATGGGCAGTTCGGAATCAGACCCCCGGCAGATTATGGAGGCTGTCCGGCTGCAGAAAGAGATCTCCGGCATACAGATCATAGTATAAGCAGGCATATAAGGAGGCATCATGGAACAGGAAGTCAACGTACAGGAAACTAATGTACAGGCAGCTAACGAACAGGCAGCTAATGCACAGGACGTCCCGGCACAGGAAACTGCCGCGCAGGAAGCCGATATTCAGGAAATCAGCCAGCAGGAATCTATCCTAGCAGAAGATGACGTTCCGAAAATTAACGAGCCGGAAGTAAATGCCCGGTACATTGGAAAAATGGAGGAGCTCCTGAAGAGCGCTTCACAGAAAAAGAATGTTCTGGATTACCAGGAGGTGGTGGATTCCTTCGCGGAGCTTCCCCTTTCCGTAGAGGAAATCGAGAGGATCTACGACCAGCTGGAGCAGAATAAGATCGAGATCATCGGCTTCATTGAGGAGGGCGGAGACGATCACATCGATTCCGATCTGTCCATCCCCGAGAGCATCCGCATCGATGACCCTGTCCGCATGTATCTGAAGGAGATCGGAAAGGTACCTCTGCTGACCGCCGACGAGGAGGTGGAGCTGGCCCAGCGCATGGAAAACGGCGACAAGGCCGCCCGTAAGAAACTGGCAGAGGCCAACCTGCGACTGGTGGTCTCCATCGCCAAGCGTTATGTAGGCCGCGGCATGCAGTTCCTGGATTTGATTCAGGAAGGAAACCTGGGTCTCATCAAGGCAGTGGAAAAGTTCGATTACCGCAAGGGCTACAAATTCTCTACCTATGCCACCTGGTGGATCCGTCAGGCCATCACCCGCGCCATCGCCGACCAGGCCCGTACCATCCGTATTCCCGTGCACATGGTAGAAACCATCAACAAGCTGGCCAGGATCCAGCGCCAGCTCCTGCAGGAGAACGGCCGGGAGGCGACCCCCGAGGAAGTGGCCCAGGCCATGGAGATCCCCGTCACCAAGGTGCGGGAGATCATGAAGATCGCCCAGGAGCCTGTATCTCTGGAGACCCCCATCGGCGAGGAGGAAGACAGCCATCTGGGAGATTTCATCCCCGATACCGAGATGATGGTACCGGCGGATGCAGCGGCCCAGAGCCTGCTGAGAGAACAGCTGGCAGAGGTGCTGGGCACCCTCACCGACAGAGAGCAGCAGGTGCTCAGACTTCGCTTCGGTCTGGACGACGGCCGGGCCCGCACCCTGGAGGAGGTGGGTCTGCAGTTCGGTGTGACCCGTGAGCGCATCCGTCAGATCGAGGCCAAGGCTCTCAGAAAGCTGCGCCATCCCAGCCGCTCCAAGAAGCTGAAGGATTTCCTTGAATAAACCAGCATTAACTACATAAACATCCGGGAGCAGCCATCCGACCATCGTCTGTGGATGGCTGCTTCTGAATATCTCCCGGGAGAAAGTCATGAAGATCCTACTGAAAAACCTTACCAAAACATATCCCCCCCGCACCAGGAAGGAAAGTCCGGTCACTGCGGTGGATAACTTTGATTTTGAGATCCCCGACGGCAAGCTGGTGGCTCTGCTGGGTCCCTCCGGCTGCGGCAAGAGTACCGTCCTGAACATGATCTGCGGTCTATTGGAGCCCACCTCCGGCAGCATCTTTTTCGGCGATGATGACGTCACCGATCTTCCGCCGGAGCACAGAGGAGTGGGAATGGTATTCCAGAATTACGCCCTGTATCCTCATCTGACCGTGCAGCAGAATATCACCTTCCCGCTGGAAAATATACCCAAGAGCCGGCGGCCGGGCAAAGAAGAAATGAAAGCAAAGGCCCTGGAAGTGGCCAAGCTGGTGCAGATCGATCAGCTCATGGAGAGAAAGCCAAAGGAAATGTCCGGCGGTCAGCAGCAGCGGGTGGCCATCGCCCGGGCCCTTGTCAAGCGCCCCGGTGTGCTGCTTCTGGATGAGCCTCTGTCCAACCTGGATGCCCGGCTGCGGCTCCAGACTCGGGAAGAGATCCGCCGCATTCAGCGGGAAACCGGCATCACCACCATTTTCGTGACCCACGACCAGGAAGAGGCCATGAGCATTTCCGATATGATCGTGGTCATGAAGGAGGGGGTGCTGCAGCAGATCGGAAGGCCCCAGGAGGTATATGACTGTCCTGCCAACCTTTTCGTGGCTAAATTCCTGGGAACCCCTCCCATCAATGTGCTGGAGGGAAGTGTCCGGGAGGGCATGCTGTATCTGGGAGAAGATCCTGTCCTGAAGGTCAAGGGCGCGGCAGATCAGGATGTGATAGTGGGCATCCGGCCGGAGGGCTTCATTCCCGTTCCGGAAGGGGAAAGCACCGAAGGTGCTATGAAATGTACACTGAAGGCTTTGGAGGTCATGGGCCGTGACGTGAGTGTGGTGTCCTCCCATCCCGCGGCTCAGACAGAGACCATTCGGTCCATCATCCGGGCAGAGGATAAGGTAGATGAAGGCCTCCGGACCGTGGCCTTCCGGCTGAGACCCGGAAAGGTTTTCCTGTTCCGTAAGGAAACCGAAGAGCGCCTGATGTTTGAAGCTGAGTAAAGAGGAGAAGATCAATGAGAAAAAACGGTTGGAAAGGGTGGCTCTATTTGCTGCCGGCCGTGGCATTTCTGGGGGTCTTCATGGTCTATCCGCTGGTGGATGTGCTCATCTACTCCCTGGAGGAGGGATATAACAGCGCTTCCCAGACCTTCTTCGGGGTGGGCCTTTACAATTATTCCTATGTGCTTCACGACACCTACTTCCTCCAGGCATTGAAGAATACCTTCATCCTGGTCATCATTACCGTGCCCCTATCTACGGGCATAGCGCTGCTGATCTCTCTGGCCCTGAGCTCCATCAAATGGCTGCAGAATCTGTTTCAGACAGTATTCTTCCTTCCCTATGTCACCAACACTCTGGCGGTAGGATTGGTATTCATGATCCTTTTCAAGAAGACAGCCTATTCCGACGGACTGGTGAATCTGATCATTATCTGGTTCGGAGGGGAGAGCGTGGACTTTATTGAAGGCCCCTACTGGGCCAGAATGTTCGTGCTGTGCTTCTATACCATATGGATCGTCATGCCCTTTAAGATCCTGATTCTTACCAGTGCCCTGGCCTCCGTGAACCGGACATACTACGACGCCGCCCGCATCGACGGCACCTCCCGGTTCAGGATATTTACCAGGATCACCCTGCCCATGATCTCCCCCATCATCTTTTATCTGGTGATCACGGGCTTTATCGGAGCCTTTAAGGCCTACAGTGATTCGGTGGCCCTCTTCGGAGTGAATCTGAACGCGGCGGGCATGAACACCATTGTGGGCTATATTTACGACATGCTCTACGGAAGCGGAGGAGGATATCCTTCTTTTGCAGGCGCAGCTGCCATCATCCTGTTTGCCATTGTGCTGACCATCACCTGCATCAATCTGCTGATCAGCGGAAAGATGCAGGCCAATACTGCCGAGTGACCTATGGAAAAACCTGATATTGAAAAACTGAAAAAGAGGACAAGGACAAGGAATGCCGTCACCAAGGCTCTGATCTACACTCTTCTGGTAGTCTGGGCCCTCAGTGTTCTCTTCCCCTTCTATTGGATGGTCCTCACCTCGGTGAAGAGCTACGGAGCCTATAATGCCGAATATATCCCCCGATTCTTTACCTTGAGTCCCACCTGGGAGAATTACCGGGAGGCCTTTTCGGCTGTGCCCCTGGGAAGATATTTCCTGAATACGGCCATCTTCACTGTTCTTACCACCGGATTGATGATGGTGGTCATCGTGCCCGCGGCCTATGCCTTTGCCAGATTGAGCTTCAAAGGAAGAGATCTGGTGTTCACCCTCTTTCTTTCTCTGATGATGATCCCCACGGAGCTGGTGGTCATCACCAATTTTGTAACCATTACGGACTGGGATCTTAGAAACTCCTTCACGGGTCTGGTGCTTCCCTCCGTCACCTCTGTCTTCTATATCTATCTATTGAAGGAGAACTTTGCTCAGGTGCCGGATGAGCTGTACTACGCTGCAAAGGTGGACGGCACCTCGGATCTGAAGTATCTGCTGAAGGTCATGCTGCCTATCTGCCGGCCTACGGTCATCACCATCATCATATTGAAGGTCATCGAGTGCTGGAATTCCTATGTGTGGCCCCGGCTGATCACCGATGACCCCGATTTCTACCTGGTATCCAACGGCATCCAGGAAATCCGTGAGAACGGCTTTGGACGGGAGAACATCCCGGCCATGATGGCGGCGGTGGTGGTCATCTCCGTGCCCCTGATCCTGCTGTTCCTGGTATTCCGCAAAAAGATCATGGAAGGTGTATCCAGAGGAGGAACCAAGGGATGAAAAAGAAAATGCTTTTTCTGCTCCGGAATCTGGCCCCGGCGCTGCTCATCCTGCTCTGTCTCACCGGCTGCCACGGTTCCCGGGAGCAGAGAGCCTTTCAGGTGCCGGAAACCCTGGAGGATGCCCCGGTGGAGATCACCTTCTGGGCCAAGAACGATACCAACAAAGCCCAGACGGACATCTATGCCCGGGCCATCGAAGAGTTTCAATCTTTGTATCCCGGCATCACCGTAAACCTGCGTCTTTACACGGACTACGGCAAGATCTATAACGACGTCATCACGAATATTGCCACCGGAACCACACCCAACGTCTGCATCACCTATCCGGATCACATTGCCACCTATATGACCGGCGACAATGTGGTGGTCCCTCTGGATGATCTGATGGCGGATGAACGGTACGGCCTGGGAGGCAGCGAGCTGCTGTTTGAGGGCCCCGCCGAGGGTGAGCTCGTTCCGAAGTTTCTGGAGGAGTGCCGCATCCAGGGAGCCTATTATGCGGTGCCCTATGTACGATCCACGGAGGTGTGCTACATCAACAAGGATTATGTGGAGGCCCTGGGATACGAAGTGCCGGATGTGCTGACCTGGGATTTCATCTGGGAAGTTTCGGAGGCAGCCACAGAGAAGGATCCGGAGGGAAACTTCAAGGTCAACGGCCAGAAGGTCATGATTCCCTTTATCTATAAATCCACGGACAACATGATGATCAGCATGCTCCGGCAGCTGGATGCGGGCTATTCCACCCCCACGGGCCAGGTGCTGCTGTTTAACGAAGACACCGGGACCATCATGAAGCAGGTGGGTGAACACGCGGGCAGCGGAGCTTTTTCTACCTTTAAGATCTCCAGCTATCCTGCCAACTTTCTGAACGCAGGACAGTGTATCTTCGCAGTGGACTCCACCGCCGGATCCACCTGGATGGGGACCCATGCCCCTCTTTTGGATATCAGTGAGGATAAGCTGGTGGATTTTGAGACAGTGGTTCGCCTGATCCCCCAGTACGACACCTCCCATCCGCAGATGATCTCCCAGGGTCCCAGCATCTGTATCTTCAACAAGGAGAATGAGCAGGAAGTGCTGGCCTCCTGGCTTTTTACCCAGTATCTGCTTTCGGACGGAATTCAAATCGCCTACGCCCAGACAGAAGGGTATGTACCGGTCACCACCCGTGCCCTGAATTCTTCTCAATATCAGGAATATCTGAGCCGTGAAGGAGAGGACAACGAGCTCTATTATGACGTAAAGCTGCAGGCTGCCAAACTGTTTCTGGAGAATGTGGACAACACTTTCACAACCCCCGTATTTAACGGATCCACATCTCTGCGGGATGCGGCGGGACAGCTCATTGAAAATGCCGCTAAAGGAGCAAGGCGCAAGCAGGTGGTGGACGATGCCTTTGTACAGACTCAGTTTGAGGATGTGACCAGTCTCTACCGTTTGGACCAGATACTGTCCGGTCCGGAAGGACCGGCGGACCTTGGCCCCCTGCCCACTGCTTCGGTGGCGCTTTTAGTGTCCCTGGCTCTCATCTGGGGGATCATGGGCGCCTATATATTGGTGAAATATGTTAAAAAAAGAAGAAAAAGCGGGGAATACATCTCATAGAATGGTGAACTTTTCAGATTGAACTTTCATCATTTCGCGCTATAATGAGAGCGTTGTTTGAATAACCCTATTTGGGGAAAGGAAATTATCATGAAAAAGTTTTTTGTTATCCTGCTGGCCCTGACCATGGTGCTTACCCTGGCAGGCTGCTCCGCTAAAGAGAACGGAACCACCGAGACTCAGTCTTCCGAAGCAGAGACTTCCAAGGAAGAGACTTCCGAAGAGGTTGAGACTGTCGTTTCCGAAGTAGTAGAAGAATCCGCAGAAGAGTCTGTGGAAGAGACCGAGGAGACTGCTGAGGCCGCTCTTATGACCTACGCTGACTTCGTAGCGGCCGATGTTGACACTGCCGTTGTGGTAGAAGCTTATGTCCAGTCTGCAGCTTATAATGCCGAGTACGGCAACGTTACCCTGTTCCTGGCCGATCAGGACGGCGCTTACTATGTATACCGCGCAGCCTGCGATGACGCTTTGGCTGAGCAGCTTACCGTTGGCGCCAAGATTTGCGTGGAAGGCTTCAAGGGCGAGTGGTCCGGCGAAGTGGAGATCGTAGATGCAGTCATCACCGTTCTGGATGGTGCTGACACCTATGTGGCAGAAGCTGTGGATGTGACCGATATCCTTGGCGCAGAAGAGCTGGCTGAGAAGATGAACAGCTATGTGGCTGTGACCGGCGCTGTTGTAGTCGGATACAATGAGGCAGAGGATCCCTTCAGCTACAGCTGGGACGGAAGCGGCGCAGCCGGTTCCAACAGCGATCTGTACTTCAACGTGGAAGTGGGAGGAGCCGTTTACTGCTTCACCGTAGAGTCCGATGAGAATCCCGAGGGCAGCGATGTTTACACCGCAGTCACCGAGCTTCAGGTAGGAGACACCATCGATCTGGAAGGTTTCCTGTACTGGTATGAGGGCGCTCAGCTTCACGTTTCCAAGGTTACCAAGTAATATCCGGGATTGATATTTTCTTAACCATCCGGTATACTGTACTTGCATGATCCTGAGGAGTCCTTGGGACTGTGCCGATTAAATTCATATGCGGTTCTGAATCCGAAGAATTTCTGAGGATAAGAAAAAGCGTAGCGGCTTCTTTGGAAGAAGAGCATTCTCTCTTTGGTGTGCCTTCTCCGGAGACAGTCATTCAGTCTGCTGGATCTATGGCGGCTGCGTCTTTTTCTGACGCAGCCGCTGTTTTATTAGTTCAGGAGGTACACATGGACACACGCGTAGCCATCGTCGGCATCATTTTGGATGACCGAAGCTCTGCTGCAGAGGTCAACCGTATTCTCAGTGAGTACGGAGATTATGTCATCGGACGGATGGGAATTCCCTACAAAGCCAGAGGTGAGAACATCATCAGCCTGGTGATGGATGCTCCCATGGATGTGGTGAACACCCTTTCCGGTAAGCTGGGCAAGCTGCCTGGCATCAGCACAAAGACCATTTATGCCAAAGAAAACAATTGAGGTAGAACAACATGAAAAAAGTATTTGCACTTGTATTGGCAGCTGTGATGCTGCTTTCCGTCACCGGCTGCACCAAGCAGACCGGAGAAGCTACTGAAGGAACCAAGGAGAGCGCCGTAACGGCAGAATCTGCCGATCAGGGGGAGAGCTCCGCAGAAGAGTCTTCCCGGGAAGTTTCTATGGAAGTTACCGAAGAGAGCTCTGAAGAAGAGGAAGAAGTCATTGAGATCATCGGGGAGCCTGTGGATTACGGCATGCCGCTGAATGTCATGGTGCTGAACGGAACCACCGGCTTCGGCATGGCTCAGCTGATCAACGAAGGCATTCCCAATTATAATTTCACCATCGAGACGGATGCCGCTAATATCTCCGCAGCCCTCATCAACGGCAGCGTGGACATTGCCGCTCTTCCCACCAACGCCGCTGCTGCTCTGTACAACAAGACCGAGGGACAGGTCAAACTGCTGGCTCTGAACACCCTGGGTGTGCTGTATCTGGTCACCACGGACGGAACCGAGATCACCTCCTTTGAAGACCTGAAGGGCTTGACAGTCTATGCTCCTGCCCAGAACCCCACCTTCGTGTTCCAGTATCTCTGTGAAGCTAACGGTCTGGTGGTAGGCGAGGACGTCATCATTGATAATACCTATGCACAACCTGCAGATCTGCGCACTGCTGTGGCCAACAATGAAGTGGCTGTGGCTGTTCTGCCTGAGCCCATGGTCACCATGACCAAGGCAGCCAACGAGAATATGAGCGTGGAGATGGATCTCACTGCTGAGTGGGAAAAGGTCAATGAGACCAGCCAGCTGGTACAGGGCTGTCTGGTGGTCAGAGCCGAGTTTGCCGAGACCTTCCCCGGCATGGTGACTGCATTCCTTGAGAACTATCAGGCTTCCATTGAATACATGAATTCCGGAGATGAGGGTGTGGCAGCAGCCATCGAGGCCAGCGGCGTCTTCGCCAATGGCGCTGTGGCAGCCAAGGCTATCCCCAACTGCAACATTGTTTACATTGCCGGCGCAGACATGCAGGCCACGGTGGAAGGTTTCTTTGAGGCTCTGTATGGTGTTGCTCCCCAGTCCATCGGTGGCGCTCTGCCCGGAGAGGACTTCTATTACATCGGAGAATGAAACAGACACTGAAAGCACTGGGAGCGGGCCTGTTCTGGGTCCTGGTATGGTATTTACTGGCAGCAGCGGTGAATAAACCGCTGCTGCTTCCCATGCCCGGAGCGGTTCTGGCAAGGGTCCTGGAGCTGGCGGCGGAGGCATCCTTCTGGAGAATTCTGCTGGTATCGGTGTTTCGGGTGTCTCTGGGTATTCTGGGAGGCCTTTTGCTGGGAGTCATCCTGGGCTGTCTGTGTCATGTGTCGGATCTGGTGCGGACTTTGGCGGCGCCTCTTCTGACCATCATCAAGGCCGCTCCGGTGGCTTCCTTTATCATTCTGCTGCTGATCTGGATCGGCAGAGATATTGTCCCGGGAGTCATCGGTGCTCTCATCGTGATCCCCGTGGTATACAGCGGAGTCAGATCCGGTCTGGAAAGTGTGGACGGGGACATCCTGGAAATGGCCGCGGCCTATGAACTCAGCTTTTCCACCCGGGTCCGGAATATTGTGATTCCCTCAGTAAAGCCCTATTTTCTCAGCAGCATCCGGGCTTCTGTGGGTATCGGCTGGAAGGCAGGCATCGCCGCTGAGGTTTTGACGGTACCGGTCCTGTCCATCGGTAAAATGATCTACGAATCCAAACTGTATCTGGAGACCACGGATCTCTTCGCCTGGACTCTGTGCACCGTGCTGCTGAGCCTGATCATCGAAGGGCTTATGACCCCGGGGAAAAAGAAGGAGGCCGGACATGAGTGAATTGCTGAAGGTCCGGGACCTTTCCATTTACTGGGAGAATCGGCCGGTGCTGGAGCACTTTAATCTTCAGGTGGAGCCGGGAGAGCATCTGGTGCTGATGGCTCCCTCCGGTACAGGAAAGACCACTCTCTTAAGGACCCTCATGGGGCTGACCGAAGGGAAAAAGAAAAAAAGCCCGAAATCCGGGGACAGAGAAAAAGCTGCCTGCCGGGTGGAGGGTGAGATCCTCTTTTGCGGGGAGAGAATGACCCTTCTGTTTCAGGAGCCCAGGCTGCTTGGCCATCTTTCGGCTCTGGAAAATGTGGCTCTGGTTCTGCCGGACAGTATGAACAAAGATGCAAAGAAAAAGGAGGCACTGAGGTGCCTCCGATTGGTGGAGATGGAAGAACATGCGGACAAGCTGCCCGGAGAGCTTTCCGGAGGAATGCTCAAGCGGACAGCCCTGGCCAGAGCCATGGCCAGAGGAGGGGATCTGATCCTGTTGGATGAGCCCTTCAGTTCTCTGGACGAGGGACTGACCCTGCGTATGATTCAAATGATACAAGAGGAGTGGGGGGACAGGACTCTGATTCTGGTGACCCATTCCACCCGGGAGGCGGAAGCCTTTAGCCCCGGGAGATATATTCATATCCCGCTTCTGTAATGGCGCTTTGAAGCATAGCTTCATCCACGGTGCCTGCCAGAGTGCAGACTGCACAGCCCTTCTCATAACTGGGAAGGGCTTCTTCTATGAACGGAAGGGCTTCCAGGGCCTTTTTGACCCGGTCTTCGCAGTGGGGGCACATCATGCCTTCGATCCGGAAGGTGGCCTTCACCCGGAGAGAGCCGGGAGCGACGGGAACCGGCTCCGGAGCTATCCGGGCCCTGATGGAGGTCATATCCAGAGTCTTCAGGGCGTTCTTTCCGGGACGGTCCCTTCCGGGATCCGTGACCTTCACCACATTCAGACGCAGGGCATTGGACACTACGCAGAAGGAAGAGAGGGACATGGCGGCGGCGCCGAACATGGGGGCCAGCTCCCATCCGAACAGGGGAATAAAGCAGCCGGCAGCCAGGGGTATGCCGATGACATTGTAAAAGAAGGCCCAGAACAGGTTTTCCCGGATGATTTTCAGGGTCCTGCGGCTGAGGCGAATGGCGGCGGGCACATCTGTCAGGCGGCTCTTCATGAGGACCACCTGGGCTGCATCGATGGCTATGTCTGTGCCGGCGCCGATGGCGATGCCCATGTCCGCAGCGGTCAGAGCCGGGGCGTCGTTGATGCCGTCTCCCACCATGGCTACCTTTCCCTGCTGCTTCAGAAGGCAGATTACCGCCTCCTTCTCTCCGGGAAGCACATCGGAGACCACTTCATCTACACCCGCCTGTACGCCGATGGCCCCGGCGGTTTTTTCATTGTCTCCTGTGAGCATGATGACCCGGATACCCATGGCCTTCAGCTGCCGGATGGCTTCCGGACTTTCCGCCTTAATGGGGTCCGCCACGGCAATCAGACCAAGAACCTTACCTTCAGCTGCGAACAGGAGAGGAGTCTTTCCCCGATCGCTCAGGTCTTCTGCCGCCTGCTCCAGTTCTGCGTCCACAGGAAAGAGGGAACGGATAAAGCGCAGAGAGCCCCCTGTCAGGGTGATGCCATTCAGAATGGCGCTGAGACCGCTGCCGGTGATGGCCCGGAAGTTTTCCACCTCCGGATAGGAAATCTGCCTTTCTGCGCCGTAGGTCATGATGGCCCGGGCCAGAGGATGTTCGCTGTGCTGTTCCAGAGCCATGGCGGTGGATACCAGAGCCTGGGCGGGGATGTCCCGGGCGCAGAGAATATCCGTAACGGCAGGGGATCCTTCGGTGATGGTGCCGGTCTTGTCCAGGGCTACAATCTGTATACGGCCGGTCTCCTCCTGGGCGGCTGCTGTTTTAAACAGAATGCCGCTGCGGGCTCCTTTGCCGCTGCCCACCATGATGGCCACGGGGGTAGCCAGACCCAGGGCGCAGGGACAGCTGATGACCAGAACGGAGATGCCCCGCTCCAGGGCATAGTAAAGAGGCGCTCCCGTCAGGAGCCAGACCAGAAAGGTAATGAGGGCAATGGAAATGACCACGGGAACAAAGATGCCGGAAACCTTGTCGGCGATCTTGCCGATGGGAGCTTTGGTGGCGGAGGCATCAGAGACCAGGCGGATGATGCCTGCTAAAGTGGTATCCTGTCCCACCTTTTCCGCCCGGGCCCGGAGGTAGCCGGACCGGTTCAGGGTGGCGGTAAACACTTTGTCCCCGGGACCTTTGTCTGCAGGAATGCTTTCCCCCGTCAAAGCGGATTCGTCGATGGCGGAAGAACCCTCCAGAATCACACCGTCTACGGGAATACTGTCTCCCGGGCGCAGGGCAAAGACATCACCGATCTTCACCTCCTCCACGGGCACGGTGACTTCGGCGCCATCCCTGACCAACCGGGCTGTCTGAGGGGAAAGCTCCATGAGCCCCTTCAGAGCATCGGTGGTCTTGCCTTTGGAATAGGATTCCAGAGTTTTTCCCACCGTAATCAGGGTCAGGATCATGGAGGCAGACTCAAAATACAGAAGGTCCATGGAGGCAGCTGCGTCGGCATTGGCTCCGGTGCTGATAAGTAAGCTCATGCGAAAGAGCATGAAAATGCTCCAGAGGTAGGAGGTCATGGACCCCAGAGACACCAGGGTGTCCATGTTTGGAGCCAGATGACGGAGAGCCTTAAAGCCGCTGATAAAGAATCTTCGGTTTATGAGCAGGATCAGGGAGGACAAAAGCAGCTGCAGCAATCCCTGACCCATGATGTTGTTCCGGAGAAAAACAGGTACGGGCCAGCCCCACATGCAGTGTCCCATGGAGAAATACATAAGGACCAGGGTCAGAAGAGAGGAAGACACCAGGCGCCTTACCAGCTGCCGGGTCTCACTGACTTCCGGGGGTTTTCTTCCATTGAGGGGTTCTGTTCCGGTGGTTTTCCCGTTGGAGGATCCTGTTTTGGAGCCGAATCCATCGCCTGTCCCGGAGGGATCCTTCAGGGAGGCTCCGTAGCCGGCATCCTCCACGGCACGGATAACGGTCTCGGGGGAGACGTCACCCCGGACAGCCATGGCATTGGTCAGCAGATTCACGGAGACAGAGGTTACCCCCGGAATCCCGGATACGGCCTTTTCCACCCGGGCACTGCAGGCCGCGCAGCTCATGCCCGTTACGTAGTATTGTTTCATGAGTTTCAGTCCATTGGTCAGAAAAGTAATAGGGTCGTGACTATCTGTATATGATAACTTTTCCATAAAGTTTGTCAATCGGTGGCCGCCATAGGGTAAAGAAGACTTGCCGGGTTATTTCGGACGATACTATGCGCGGCTCGGATGGAACTGACCGCTCTGTCAGGGACAATTTATGACAACACCAACTCTATTTCGAGAAAATAAAAAATATTGAATTTCTCGGAATAGAATGCTACTATTCGTATATCAATTATCTGTGTAACGCATTCGCGTTCTATCGTGTCAGAAGATACGATATTCGAGGAAAGAAATATCTGGCATCCAATGAAAAATATTATCTCGCAGATCCTTCTTTTCGTATGGCAAGGCTTGGCAACCGAAATCCCGACTTCGGCAGAATATCCGAAAATCTGGTTGCTATGGAACTTTTGAGAAGAGGATATGAAGTCTATGCGGGCGTTCTTTATAAGAAAGAAATTGACTTTGTTGCGATAAGGAGGGATGAGAAAATATATATTCAGGTATCGGAGTACATAGATAATCCGGAAACCTTTGAAAGAGAATACTCACCTTTGCTGTCAATTAAAGATGCGTATCCCAAAATGATTCTCGCAAGGACACATCATGAAACCTATCAATACGAGGGAATCATTGTCAAAGACATCGCTGACTGGATGTGTGAATAACTCGATACATGGATGAAATGGTATATCCGTGATACGGATTACCGGAATACTTCATAAGGAGAGAGACCATGAGCGAAACGGAATTCGGCCTGGCGCCGGTCATAGTGGACCGGGTAGTGAGCCTGTTATCCCATGCATATATTGAACTGATCCGCAAAGGGGAAGCTCTGTCGGGGTTTCCCTCTGTCATGCTGTGGGGACCTCCCGGAGTAGGAAAATCCCAGGCAGTCAGAGAGATCGCCCGGACTGTATCCGAGAGCACCGGCAAGAAGGCGGTGGTGACGGATGTGAGGCTTCTGCTGTTCAACCCGGTGGATCTCAGGGGCATTCCCACAGCAAATGAGGACAGGACCCTGGCTGTATGGCTGAAGCCCCGGATCTTCCAGATGGAAGAGGGGGAGGACACGGTGAACCTGCTGTTTCTGGACGAGATCTCCGCAGCCCCTCCTTCCGTACAGGCAGCTGCCTATCAGATCACCCTGGACCGCAGAGTAGGTGAGCATAAGCTTCCCGACAACTGCATCGTCCTGGCTGCCGGAAACCGGATCACGGACAGGTCCGTAGCTTACAACATGCCCAAGGCTCTGTCCAACAGACTCTGCCACTTTGAAGTCAGCAGTGACGCCGCTTCCTGGCACCGCTGGGCCATCCGCTCCGGGATACATCCCTATGTGCTGGGATATCTGGATTATAATCCCTCCGACCTGATGCGCTTTGATCCCTCCGGATTGGCCCTGGCCTTTCCCACCCCCAGAACCTGGGAGATGGTGAGCCGCATCCTCTCCGGTGTATCTCCGGATGTACCTGCAGTGATGCCCATGCTGGAGGGCTGTATCGGAAGAGCGGCTGCCGGCAGATTTCTGTCCTGGAGCAAGCTGTACCGGGATATGCCGGACATGGAGACCATCTTTTCCGGGGAAGGACCGGAGCCTCCGGAGGCTTCGGAGCTTCAGATGGCTCTGCGCTCTGCCATGGTGGCCTATGCAGCCTCTCATCCTGTCAAGGACCGGGTGGATGCCTCCCTTCGCTATGCCTGCCGCCTGCCGGTCAGCTTCCGCCGGGAATTGATGGAGGATTACAGCGCCCATCCGGCGCTTCAGCCCATTCTGGAACAGAATGAGCTCTTCCGGGAGGCCAGAAGGGACGGCCTGCAATGACGGAGCAGACGAAGGCTAAACTGAAACGCAGACTGCAGGAGTCCCGGAACCGGATCATACTCCGGGAGCCGGAGCTGGGACTGCCTCTCCGGGATATGTACTTCGTAGCTGTAAAAGGAAAGGATGTCGTCTCAGAGAAGGACTCTGTCTCCGAAAGGGAGCCCACCAACGAGATGTGTCGCATCAACGAGATGCGTCGCATCTCGACCAACGGAAGTATCATTTATCTGGACCCGGACTGGTTCCTGAAGCTGAAACCGGAGTCAGCGGACTTCATTCTGGCCCATCAGCTCATGCATATCCGTCTGGGGCATATCTGCCGATCCCTGCTGTACCGGGGAGACCGGTATCATCTGGCGGCGGACATTGTGGCCAACGCCGGTCTGGGACTTCTGGGATGGGAGCAGGATAAGCTGCCCGGTCTGGGAACCATCTACCGGGAGACCTTTTACCCCCGGATCTCCGGACAGGAGCTGACAGCGGAGGAGGCCCTTCGCTTCGTTCCCTTCGATCCGGACAAGATGCCCGAGCGAACCCGCCTGACCTACAGGATCGATTCGGACTTCGGCTGGGGCCGCAGGGACGATCCCTACAGCTTCGGAACCCTGATCCTCTCCCCGGAGGATGGAGATCCCCCGGATCTGCTGCCCCTGAATACCAAAGGAAAAGGAAACCGGAAGCTGCTGTACTTCTTTGAAAACAATCAATCCATCAGCGGAGATGAGGCCCGAAATGCCCCTGAGCGTCGGGACGTTGCCCCCGAGGATACCCATGCAGGTACCTGGGAGCATATGGCGGTGGGGGATCTGGAGCAGCTCCGGCAGGAAAAAAGGGAGCATGACCGCAGAGAGGAGCACAGCGGAGAAACCCGCAGCTGGAAGCGGATCAATTCCTCTCAGGTGGACTGGCGCAGCCTCCTGAACTTTTACGCCCGGGAGGAGGTGGGAGACTACTCCTTCACTCCGCCGGACAGACGATATGCAGACTCCGATTGGTTTCTTCCTGATTTCAACGAGCAGACGGAGAGGCCCCGGAAGGTGCTGTTCATGGTGGATGCCTCCGGTTCTGTGGACGAGGAATGTCTCTCCCTGGCCCGGGAAGAGATATGCCAGGCCCTGGCCCAGTCCGGGGGGAAGCTGGCAGGCCTTCTGGCTTTCTTCGATGTGAAGGTCTACGGTCCCATGCCCATCCAAACCTCCGAGGAACTGACTGCGGTCATTCCCCGAGGCGGCGGAGGCACGGATTTCGGATGCATCTTCCGCTATGTGAAGGAACAGATGCAGGAGGATCCCCCTGTAAGCATCGTGGTCTTTACCGATGGTGACGGGCACTTTCCCCCGGAGACGGAAGCGGGGGAGACGCCGGTGCTGTGGCTCTTTACCTCGGAGAAAGCCGTGGCCCCCTGGGGCCGGTATGTCCGGATCAGACCCTGATGAGACCGGTGGACTTGACCTGTTCTTTACTTGAATTTTCCCATAAACAGTGATAAAATGTAGGGACGCGTTTTGTGCGGCTGTTTTCAGTGTGGAAGCAGTCAATGCACAGGCTGCGTCCCCATTTGTTTTGCAAGGAGTGAACATGGAATTATCCGCCAGACTGGAAGCTTTGATCGGCGTGGCAGAACCGGGCTGTACCGTTGCGGACATCGGCACGGACCACGGGTTCCTGCCCATTGAGCTGGTGCGAAGAGGCATCTGCCGGCGGGCTGTGGCCTGCGATGTGCGGAAGGGGCCTCTGGAGAGGGCAGCGGAGCATGTGCGGCAGGCCGGACTGGAGGACAGGATCCGGATCTGTCTGGCTGACGGGCTGGAGGGACTCTCCCCCGGAGAGGCGGACACGGTGGTGCTGGCCGGCATGGGAGGAGAACTCATGGCCACTTTGCTGGAGAAGGCAGCGCCGGAGCTTCTCGGAAGCATCCGCCGGCTGATCCTGCAGCCCCAGTCGGAGTTTGAGAGGCTCAGAAGAGCCGCAGACGCTCTGGGATGGGAGCCTTTTAAGGAACAGATGGTGCTGGACCGGGGCAAGTATTACTGGCTCATGGTCTGCCGGAGGAAGGATTCTTCTCCATCGGAAGAAGCTATTCTCCCGGGAGAAGAGACCCGGAAGACCGGGGATAAATGCTGCGTATCCGAAGAGCAGCCCTTCTACGAAGAGGCATGGCAGTACAAGTATGGCAAGCTGCTGCCCTTCCGGGAGGATTCTGTGTTTGAGGAATATCTGGAGAAGCAGCGCCGGACAGCAGAGGATCTGCTGCATCAGTTAATGGATATACCGGGAGAGGCAGCGGCCCTCAGAAGGGCCCGGCTGCAGATAGACCTGGAGCATATGGAACAGGCTAAGGCCGCGAAAGGCAGGAGTTGATTTGAAACCCGTACTTAAGAAGACTGTTGAAGAAGAACAGCAGGTACTGAAAGAGGTGCAGGATGTCATCCAGAAGCAGATGACGGAGCGCCTGAAGGACCTGGGCATCATGCGGCAGGAAATCGTGGACAACCGTAAATTCGAGTTCAACGAGATTCCCGACCAGCAGCAATTCCTCATGAATCAGCATGATCAGGTGCGTGAAGCTTATTACACGGAAACCTATAAGCGCATCACGGATCTGAGCCGCATGTTTTATAATCCCTATTTCGGCATGATCGACTATGTGGATCATAAGCTGGATGACGAGGAGTGCTGCTATTACATCGGAAAGAGGGGTCTCAGCGAGGAAGGCCAGCCCATTGTGCTGGACTGGCGCACCCCTGCCGCTTCCCTGTTTTACCAGCAGCGTCTGGGAGAGATGATCTTTAAGGCACCTGCCGGAGAGCGCAGCGTGGATCTGGAGCATCGCCGCCAGTACATCATCAAAAACGGTGATTTCCGGGGCATGTTCGACTCTGAGGTGAACATTCAGGATGATGTGCTGCAGATGGTGCTGTCCGGATCCTCCGGAAGCCGTCTGAAGGAAGTCATTTCCACCATCCAGAAGGAGCAGGATGATATCATCCGTGAGCCCTGGGATGCCAATGTCATCCTGAATGGCGTGGCCGGCTGCGGCAAGACCACCATCGTTCTGCACCGCATCGCCTACCTGCTCTACAACTATCGGGAGCAGCTCACCAACAACGTCCTCATCATCGGTCCCAACCAGCTGTTCATGGAGTATATCTCTAACGTGCTGCCGGATCTGGGAGAGACCGAGAATTCCTTCCAGTTCACTGTGAAGGAACTGGCGACCCGTCTGGTCAGACCCAAGCGCAAGACCATGAAGACCCGGGATTATTACGAAGCCATGCTCACGGGACGGGATAAAAAGTTCCTCCGGGAGGCCCAGTACAAGTCCTCCCTCACCTTTAAGACCGATCTGGACGCAGCCTTTAAGGATTACGAAGAATCCCAGAGAGCCACGGAGGATCTGGTTTTCCAGAACCAGGTGGTCATGAGCGCGGAAGAGCGGAATCAGATGTTCTACAAGACCCAGACCCGCCTTCCCTATATTCGCCGCTGCGAGAAGATCAAGCGCACCATCCGGGGCCGGGTGCGGGACATCCGTACCGATACCCTGCGCCGTCTGAGAGCCATGTACCGCTTCAAGATCCAGGAGGCCAAGAAAAAGGGAGATTACCTGCTGGCCAACGATCTGCAGCTGGAGCAGGCAGAGACCATCCACAAGTATTTCATGGAGGTCTATGAGTTCACCCGCAGCCTCCGGAGCCTGTATCAGGTTCCCGAGACCGAGGAGTGGTATGCCCGGGCTATCAAGGCGCCGGAAGAGAAGATCTGGACCGAGGATGACCTTATCGGACTGCTGTATGTGAAGACCAAGTTTGAAGGACGGGGCTGCTATCCCATCCGTCATCTGGTCATCGACGAAGCCCAGGATATCTCCATGTTCGGCTTCTATGTGCTGCGCCAGGTCACCGGAGCCGACAGCTACACGGTGGTGGGAGATGTGCGCCAGAAAATCAAGGGTGACGCTCACAACAGCATGATGGATAACTGGGACAAGGTGCTTTCCGCTCAGGAAAGAGAGAAGGTCCACTATGTGGAGCTGTCTCTAAGCTATCGTTCCACCCGTGAAATCATCGAATATGCCGGAAACCTGCTGAAGACCAGGAGGGAGATCACCGCTGTGGACAGACACGGTGATCCGGTAAGACATCTGGAATTCACCAATCCCTTCCAGCTGGGAGACATGATTGCCTCCGAAGCGACCCTGATGGAAGAGAATGGCATGGAGCACATCGCCATTCTGTGTCAGACCATCGCTGAGGCCCAGACACTGGCCCAGCTGGTGAAGGGCAAGATCGATGCAGAGCTGGTGGCCACGGAGAAGGATCCGGTGGACGCCCGCATCCTCATCATGCCGGTGTATTTCGCCAAGGGTCTGGAGTTTGACGGCGTCATCGCGGTGGAGGCAGAAAAGCCCAAGGAGGACGGACTCCTGTCCTATATCCTGTGCACCAGAGCCCTCCATCAGCTGTCCCACATCACCGCCAGCCCGCTGATCTTTTGATCTCCCGGAGGATGAAATGAAAAAAATCATTCTTTGGGCGGGGGCCCTTCTGTGCGGGATCTTTCTGCTGGTCGGCATCTTCTTCGGCGTGAAGA
>JABUST010000050.1 GCA_021442595.1 Lachnospiraceae bacterium
CTAAAATGGAAAAAGTAAGAATTGCCATCGTAGGCTGCGGCGGTATTGCCAATCAGAAGCATATGCCCTCTCTGGCTAAGTTCCCCGAGCGCGCAGAAATGGTTGCTTTCTGCGACATCTTTCCCGAGCGCGCTGAAAAGGCCGCTAAGGAGTATGGTACTCCCGATGCCAAGGTCTACACCGACTACAATGAGATGCTTGCTGACACTTCCGTAAGCTTCGATGTAGTTCATGTGTGCACTCCCAATGTGGCTCATTGCCCCATTACCGTTGCTGCTTTTGAGGCCGGCAAGCATGTTATGTGCGAGAAGCCCATGGCTCACAACACCGAGGATGCTCAGAA
This sequence comes from Lachnospiraceae bacterium, assembly GCA_021442595.1. Classification (GTDB taxonomy): domain Bacteria; phylum Bacillota; class Clostridia; order Lachnospirales; family Bianqueaceae; genus RUG760. The sequence goes on from JABUST010000050.1 coordinate 344, forward strand.
AATGATCGATGCCTGGAAGAAGTCCGGCAAGAAGTTCACCATCGGCTATCAGAACCGTTTCCGTGATGACACCCAGACTCTGCATGCTTCCTGTGAAGATGGTGAGCTTGGTGAGATCTACATGGCTAAGGCTCATGCTCTTCGTCGCCGCGCCGTTCCCACCTGGGGCGTATTCCCCAACAAGGCCCTTCAGGGCGGCGGTCCTCTGATCGACATCGGAACCCATGCTCTGGACATCACCCTGTGGATGATGAACAACTATGAGCCCGCTTCTGTTTCCGGACAGGTCTTCTATAAGCTGGGCCGCGACCCCAAGGGTCCCGAAGGAAACGTATTCGGACCCTGGGATCCCGAGACCTTCGAGGTTGAGGATTCCGCTTTCGGTCTGGTCAAGATGAAGAATGGCGCTACCATTTTCCTTGAGGCATCCTGGGCGCTGAACGTTCTGAAGTCCATGGAAGCTTCCACCACTCTGATGGGAACCAAGGCCGGTGCTGAGATCCATCACGGCGGTTCCTATGCTAACGACGAACTGATCTACAATACCGTAGAGCACAATCAGCTCATGGAGAAGGTCATCTCTCCTGCAGGCAAGGTCGACTTCTTCGAGGGCGGCGCTGCAGCTGAAGCAGTTCGCGAGCAGGATCAGTGGCTGAATGCCATCCTTACCGATGGCGAGCCTCTGGTTAAGCCCGAGCAGGCATTCTGCGTAACCCAGATCCTGGAAGCTATCTACCAGTCCGCTGAGACCGGCAAGGAGATCTACTTCTGATTTTGTTCCCAAAATGGGGGGGAGAGAATTCCCCCCCATGCAAGAAATCTTAACTTTGCTTAGGAGGTATTGTTACGGAACTTCTATCCTTAAATAATATTACCAAAGAGTACCCCGGTGTTACTGCTTTGGATAATGTTTCCATCTCATTCGAGAAAGGTGAGGTTCACGCTCTGATCGGCGAGAACGGAGCCGGAAAATCCACATTCATTAAAACCTTGTCCGGTGCTATCACACCCACATCCGGGACCATCGTTTTCGAGGGCAAGGAATACTCCCATCTTGAACCCAGACAGGCAATCGATCTCGGTATCGCAGTTGTCTATCAGGAGCTTATCCAGTTTGAAGCCATGAGCGTAGCGGACAATATCTTCATGGGTGTGAAGGATGAGGAGGGCTTTATTCTGGATGATAAGACCAGAGTAGAAAAATCCCGTGAGCTGCTGAAGATCTTCGATTGCCATGTGGATCCTGCCACTTTGATTCGTGACCTTTCCATTGCCAACCGCCAGATTGTAGAACTTGCCAAGGCAATTGTTAAAAAGGCAAAGGTTGTTGTCATGGATGAGCCTACCGCAGCCATTACCATGGCTGAGCAGGAAAAACTCTATAAAGTGGTCAAGCAGCTGAAGGAGAGTGGTGTAACTGTTATCTACATCTCTCATCGTCTGGAAGAGCTGTTTATCATCTGCGATCGTGTTTCCGTCCTTCGAGACGGTCAGTATGTTACCACCTGTGACATCAAGGACCTTACCAAGCAGGACATGATCAAATACATGGTAGGCCGTGAGCTTACCAATGCTTATCCTCCCAAGGCTCCTCATTCCGATGAGGTCATCATGGAGGTTGATAATGTATCCGGAAACGGTGTGCATGACATCAGCTTCAAGCTTCATAAGGGAGAGATCCTTGGATTTGCAGGTCTAGTAGGTGCCGGCAGAACAGAACTGATGCATGTTCTTTACGGTGCTGCAAAGAAAGAAGCCGGTACCATCAAAATTAATGGTAAAGAGGTGAATTTCAGATCTACCGCAGACGGCATGAAGGCCGGAATCGGGCTGATCCCCGAGGATCGAAAGTTCCAGGGCTGCTTCATCGACAAACCTATTTTCTGGAACAACTCTATTTCCTGTATTGATACCCTGACCAAGGCCGGAGTGGTAGATACCAAGGCAGAAATGAAGCTGGCTCAGGAGTACAAGGAACGTCTGAAGACCAAGACCCCCACTTTGACACAGTTGACCAGCGGTCTTTCCGGTGGTAATCAGCAAAAGGTGGTCATCGCCAAGGCACTGGCTGCACTCCCCGAGATCCTCATCTTTGATGAGCCCACCCGCGGAATCGACATCGGTGCCCGTTACGAGATATACCTGCTGATGAATGAACTGGCAGAGCAGGGTAAAGCCATTCTTATGGTGTCTTCCGATATGGAAGAGCTGCTGGGCATGTCTGAGCGTATCATTGTTCTTCATGAAGGCCATCAATCCGCCGAGCTGCAGAAACAGGAGTTCTCTCAGGAGAAGGTTCTGGCCTGCGCATCCGGTGTATAAGGAGGATATTCAAGTCTATGAACACGAAAAAAATAGGGAAGATCATCGGAGACTTTGCTCTCCCCATCATGCTTGTAGCACTCATTGTGTTCTTCTCACTGATGAGTCCTGCATTCCTGACTCCCCTGAATCTTAAAAACATTCTTGTACAGAATGTACATGTAGCTGTCTGCGCATGCGCAGTTATGATCATCATGATATCCGGTGGATGTGACCTATCCATCGGATATCAGATGTCCGTAGCTGCCGTTCTGGTTACCAAGCTCATTTCCGTTAATGGATGGCCTCCTTATCTTGCCATCATTCTGGGTATCGCACTTTGTTCCCTTCTGGGTACCTTTAACGGGTACATGGGTATCAAGCTAAAGAGCTCCACCATGATCATCACACTTGGTACCATGGCTATCTTCCAGGGCATCTCCTACCTGATCTCCGGATCCAAAACCTTCCACAACCTGCCGGACAGCTTCATGTTCCTGGGTCAGGGAACTGTCTTCGGATTCATTCCCGTCAGTGTGCTTATCATGATCGTAATCGTGGTACTGGTAGGCTTCGTCATGGGAAAGACCGCTATCGGACGTAAGGTTTATGCCGCCGGTGACAATCCGGAAGCTGCCCGTCTGGCAGGTCTGAATGTTTCCCGAATTAAAATCCTTTCCTTCACTGTGGCCGGTGTTCTGGTGGGCATTTCCGCCATTCTGCTGGCAGCTCGAAGCGGCTCTGCCGATTCCGGTACCGGTGTCGGTATCGAGTTCACCGGCATTACTGCCTGTGTTCTCTCAGGTGTTGCCCTTAAGGGTGGCGAAGGTACTCTCTGGAAGGTTATCGTGGCAGTCTTCGTGCTTGGCGTTCTGGCCAACGGTATGCAGCTGATCAACCTCGGAACCTATCCTCAGTTCATCGCAAAAGGCGTGATCATGCTGGGATCCCTGTATCTTACCAGCAGAAATGCTCAGTGATGACATCTCATTTTCAGGCATTAATATAATGCAAATACATTTCTCATTTTCCTAGGAGGAGAAAAAATGAAAAAGTTTGTAGCTGTGCTCCTGACTGTAGTCATGGCACTTAGCATTGTTGCTTGCGGCAGCAATGGCAGCAACGAGAAAAAGTCTGCTGCGTTCGTTACTTTCGGTCTGGGAGGAGATTTCTTCCAGATGCTGGCTGATCAGTTCAAGGCTGAGTATGAAGCTATTGGCTGGGAAGCTTCCTATGCTGATGGTGAGTTTAACCCCACCAAGCAGATCGAAGCTGCTGAGAACTACATCGCCATGGGCGTTGATGTTCTTTACATCTGGGCTGTTGCTCCCGAAGCAATGACCGAGGTTGTTAAGGCTGCTCAGGAGAAGGGCATCCTTGTGGTTGCTTTCGTTGCTCCTATTGAGGGCGCTGACGCTACCATGGTTTCCGATGAGGCTGCTTTGGCCGCTGATTTGAACAAGCTGGCTGCAGCCTGGATCGATGAAGCCTTTGCTGATGCTCCCGATCATTCTGTTCCCGTGGCCGTTTTCACCTGCAGAACCGCTGAGACCGGTGTTGTTCAGGGTGATGTGATCCTGAAGATCGAAGAATATTCTCAGAAGGCAAAGTTCGTTATGGAAGTTGAGTGTGCTGATGAGACTCAGCAGACCGGTCTTTCCAAGATGGAAAACCTGTACACCACCAACCCTGAGATCAAGGTGTTCCTGAGTGCTCACAATGATCTGGGTATGGGCATCAATGCTTACTTCACCTCTATGAACTCTCCTGTAACCGATTATTCTGACATGGGTATCTTCGTTATTAACGGTTCCGATGCTACTGCAGAAGCTATCAAGGCTTCTACCGAGGGCAAGGCTCCTCTGCGCGGCACTGTTATGACCGGCTCTGTCACTGACACCGCTCAGGAGATGGTATTCGTAGGCACCGGCCTTGTAGACGGTTCTCTTTCCAAGGGACATGTTCAGCAGGCAGGTACTGTGTTCGTACTGGATCAGACCATCGATGAGTACATTGCCAACGGTACCGTTAAGGGCTTCACCGCTGACGACCTGACTAAGTAATTTCTTTTCTGATTCCGGCTGCGGAGGCTGTAAAGCTTCCGCAGCCGATCAGGTAATAGGATCCCTTCTTCCCCTGTTTAGGAAGGATGGACCATGGACAGCATTTCTTGGCCCGCTGTCCATGGTCGATCTTTCAGATCAGATTTCATAAGGAGAACATGAATTATGGCAAAAAAAGTTCTTGGCATTTCATTTGGACGCAAAATGAGCAATTGTGATGTTATGGTCAAACACATTCTGATGGAATGTGAAAAGGCCGGCTGCGAAGTTGCATTTCTTCGTGCTGACGATATGAATATCACCAATTGCAATGGATGTATTGCCTGCACCATCGGCACCATGACCGGAAGAGGACGGGGCTACTGTGTACGTCATGATGATTTCGATATTATGGATGAATGTCTGATGCAGTCTGATGCTGTGATTCTGGCATGTCCTACCTATGAAACTTCCGTGACCGGACGCTTTAAGACCATCTGCGACAGGATCGGACCCAGCCATGATATTACCTTCCGCCAGGCAGCCTATGATGAAGGAAAAGCAGCAGGAAAGCCTGAGAGCGCTCTTCCCGATGTTCGGACCTTCAAGAAGAGAACCGCTGCTCTGATTTCCGTAGGCGGAGCTATGACAGAAAACTGGATCGCTCTGACCCTGCCTATGATGTACGAATTTACTTTCCCTCTTGGCATCGATGTTGTAGATACTGTTGAGTACTACGGCGCAATGGCCTGTGAGAATGTTGCCGCTAATTTTCCCATGATGGATCGTATGACCCGTATGGCTCAGAACGTGCTGGATTCCATGAATGCAGAGACAGAAGAGGAGCGCATTAAGTATCGCGGAGACGAGGAGGGTATTTGCCCTCTCTGCCACGGACGCCTTCTGCAGGTGTCCCATGACCTGAAGACAGTAGACTGTGTAGTCTGCGGAAGCCATGGCAATATCCGTATTGATGAAGAGGGAAAGATCCGTGTCTCCTATACTCCCGAAGAGTTGGATCGTTCCAGACTTCGCTGGGGCGGAAAGCTGGAGCATTCCACCGAGATCAAGACCAAGGCTCAGCCCTCCGGTACCATTAAGAATCTGAAGGAGCTGAAACAGCCTTACGCTGATTTCAATCGTCCTGCTTTCCCTGTGGATGAAACAGCATATCATAACGTTAAGCTCAATAAATAAAGATCAACAGGAGGTTCAACATGGCTGGCAGACAGTATTACAATCCGGAAGCTTTCCGCAATGTAACCGAGGATGGAAAGGTCATCGGTTACTCCTTTGAGATCAAGGCCCAGTATTATCGGGGCATCACGCTCTCCATCATTCGTGACCTGAAGGTCACTGTGGATGGTGAGACTGCAGACAGAGAGAATGTACGTCTGACAATCAACGGCGTCATGTTCACTCTGGAAGAGTGCAGAACCGTCATCGATTCCGACTACCGTTGGGAATTTGGTGATTATGCCACAGTGACTGTCCTGAAAGAGGGCGGTCTGACCGATGGTCCCCATCATATCCTGTGTCACCAGTCTATCGCTCCTTCCTATATGCCCTTTACTGTGGAAGCTGATTGCGAAGCCGATTTCACTATCTAAGGAGGTAACATGATGAGCGCAGATATCAAGAGAAGTGTTTCCCTGTACAGCTATCAGGACGAATACTATAACAAACAGCTGGACCTGGAAGGCTGTCTTCGTGAAACTGCCAAGACCGGAGCTACCGGCGTGGAGCTTCTGGCTGAGCAGATGATCCGCCGTTTTCCTCTTCCCATTGAAACTGAGGAGTTTCGTGAGCAGTGGTTTGGCTGGCTGCAGAAATACGGCCTGACTCCATCCTGCTACGACGCTTTCCTGGAGTTCAAACTCTATGACAACCGCACCCTGACTCTCTCCGAGCAGGTCAACATGATGAAGCGGGACATCCGTCTGGCTTCTCTTCTTGGTTTCACCAATCTTCGTACGCTGGTTTCCACTCCGATGAATGTCATTGAGGGAAGCCTTGAGTATGCTGAGAAGATGGGGGTCCGCATCGGCCTTGAAGTCCATGCTCCCTTCTCTCTGAATTCTTCCTGGGCAGACGGCTACATGGAAATGATCCAGCGTACCGGCACCAAGTATTTCGGATTCATTCCGGATATGGGTATCTTCTGCAAGAACCTTCCGGATGTTGTCCGTGAGAAATGGCTCCGCCGCGGCGCAAAGCCCGAGTGTGTCAAGATCGTGGATGAGTGCTATCTGGAGCGTGTTGCTAAAGGCTTCACCAAGATCAAGTATGACCTGAATCTTGGCAAGGCTAACATGGAGTACCGCATGGCTAACGGCATGGGCGAGATGATGGCTGCTGTAGAGAAGGCCGGCGGCAAGGAAGCGGATATGGGCTATGCCTTTGAGTCCTTCGTTTTCTCCTGGTCCGATCCTCAGGATCTCATCGACAACATCGATTACATCTATCACACCCATGCTAAGTGCTATAACACTCATGAGGATTATGTAGAGACCGCAACGGCAATTCCCGAGGTAGTAGCTGCCTTTAAGAAAGCCGGTTATCAGGGATTCCTTTCTACCGAGTATGAAGGCGGAGAGCATCTGCGTGCAGATTCTCCTGTGGATTCCATCGAACAGGTCCGCCGTCATCAGGAGGCTCTGAGAAGAGCCATCGAGGGTTAAGACTATGCAGATTCGTTTGGGTATTGTTGGCTTTGGCTTTATGGGCCATTGCGATGCAGATATGATAGCCACTTTTCCGGACGAGGAGATCAAGCTGGCAGCTGTGGCTGACATTGTTCCTTCTCAGATGGAGGATGCACCGGAGGGTGTGGAGACCTATAACAGTATTGAAGAGATGCTGGAAAAGGCCGACATCAACACAGTGATGATCTCCACCCCCAACCCCAGTCATCTGGAGATGGTGGAGAAGGCTGCCGCCGCAGGAAAGCATATCATCTGCGAGAAGCCTGCAGCCATGTCCGTTTCTCAATTTGACAGAATGGTGGAAGTGACCAAGAAAGCCGGTGTTCTTTTCACCATCCATCAGCAGAGACGGTTCGATCCCGATTACAATGTAATGAAGTCCGTTTATGATCAGGGACTGGTAGGAAAGCCTTACGTCATCAAGTCTCAGCTCTACGGATTTAATGGCAACATGCATGACTGGCATGTATTCCCCGAAATGGGCGGCGGTATGCTCTATGACTGGGGCGTGCATCTCATTGATCAGATCCTGAACATGGTGGATGCGCCTTTGGTGAGCCTGTATGCCGATCTGAGAAATATCATCAACCGCGATGTTGACGATTATTTCAACATCCTGATGAAGTTCGGCAATGACATCACAGCTGAGATTGAGCTGGGTACTTATTACCTGACTCCCAAGAGAGGCTGGTTCCTGGGCGGTGACAAGGGTTCGGCTTATATCGACGGCTGGGATTGCGAAGGAAAGATCGTTCGTACCACTCGCCTTTTGACCAATGTCCCCGGAAAGATCACCATGACAGCCGCAGGTCCTACCAGATCCTTTGGTCCTGCAGCACCGGGACTGCTGACAGAAGAGGAGCTTCCCTCCGTTAATGTCAGTCACCGCAATTACTTTGAACACTTCATCAAAGCCTTTAACGGAGAGGAAGAGCTCTTCGTTAAGCCTCATCAGGTGCGCCGCGTCCTCTGTGTTATGGATGCGGTTCGTGAATCTGCCCGCACCGGAGAAGCTATCAAGCTTGAAGTCTAACCTCACAAGGAGCATGTCAGATGAAGAATTTTGAAGCACAGGTCTGTGTGGTTGCAGGTGGTCCCTCCGGACTTTCTGCAGCCGTTCAGGCAGCTGAAAGCGGCGCTTCCGTCATTGTATGCGAGAAGCAGGCTGCAGTAGGCGGCGCTGCCAACATGGGTATGGGACCTCTGGGAATCGGTACCCGCTATCAGCGCCAGCTCATGAGTGATATCACTGTTGAAAAAGCTTTCAACATGTTTATGGAGTACACCCACTACAATGTAGACGCCCGCCTGGTGAAAAAGTATTTCTCCATGTCTGCCGAGACCATCGAATGGCTGGAGGAGAAGGGCGTTGAATTCGAAGGTGCATTCCGCTATTTCCCCAAAGCCGAGCCTACCTGGCACATCGTAAAGTGTGACTCCGGTATTGGCCCCCGCGCTGCTTCTTTCATGAACAAAGCTCTCTATGCAAGGGCTCTTGAGCTGGGTGTTCGCTTTCTCCTGGAAACTCCCGGCAAAAAGATCATGAAGGATGAAGAGGGCAAGATCTGCGGCGTCCTCTGTTCCGATAAGGATGGCGAGGACGTCCTGATCTCCTGTAAGGCAGTCATTCTGGCCACCGGCGGCGCCGGTTCCAACAAGAAGCTGATCAAGGAAGAGACCGGATTCGATCACGGTGTGGATCTGTTCAGCTTTGCGATCCCCGGACTGCTGGGAGACGGTCTGCGCATGGCCTGGGAAGCAGGTGCAGATAAGCTTCCTGTACGGATAGAAGGAACCGCAGAGGTTCTGAATGGCGGTGCCGTTACCGGTTCCGTTCCCAATGTGTTCACCCAGCCCAACCTGCTGGTAGGACTGCACGGAAAGCGTGTCATGAACGAAGAGCAGATGCAGAACACAACTTATCTTGGCAATGTGGTAACCCATTCCAAGAAGAAGGTCTGCTTCTCCATCGTGGATTCCACCATTGTACACGGCTATATCACCAACGGAGTGGATGTAACCTCTCTGGTACGTCCCAATCCTGACGTATCCGATTTCTATGACGGATTGAAGCAGGCGGCCGACCAGAACCTGGAAGGTTTCTACGTGGCTGACACCATCGAAGAACTGGCAGAGAAGGCAGGAATCAACGCCGATAATCTGAAAGAAACGGTGAATGCATATAATGAGTACTGCGAGATCGGTGATGAGGAATTCTTCAAAGACAAGAAATTCCTGCGTCCCCTCATCAAGGCTCCCTTCTATGCCTGTGAGATTCGTCCCTCCGGTTACGGCACCGTGGGCGGCATCCGCATTAATGAAAACTGCGAAGCCTGCGATAAAGAATATGATCCTGTCCCCGGCCTCTATGCCGTTGGCGCCGATGCCTGCAATATTTACGATGACAGTTATATGTTCCTGCTTCCCGGCAACTCCATGGGCTTTGCTGTGAATACAGGACGTATCGCCGGCATGAATGCGGCAGCTTTTGTAAATTCATAAGTGAGGAGGATTTGAAGATTGGTACACATTTCCATTAACGGTACCGTCCTTGAAGTAAAGGAAGGCTCCAATGTACTGGATGCTGCCCTGGAAAACGGTATCTATATTCCTCATCTTTGTCATCATAAGGATCTGAATCCTTTAGGTTCCTGCCGCATGTGCATTGTGGAAGCAGAAGGAAAGGGCATCACCACCTCTTGTACCCTAAAGGCAGAGGAGGGACTTTCTGTAAAGACTGACAGCCCCGAGATCCAAAGACTTCGTATGCTGGCTCTGGAGCTGCTGCTGACCGGACATCCCGAGGATTGTTCCACCTGTCCCAAGTACGGTAACTGTGAGCTGCAGACTCTCATTCAGTATATCGGTCCCAAGACCGGACGCATGAAAATGCGGAACAAGGGCTTCAAGCCTGTAGAGAACCCGCTGCTCATCCACGATATGAGCCGCTGCGTGCTTTGCGGTCGCTGCGTTCGTGCCTGTTCCGAACTCCGAGGAGTTAACGTTCTTTCCTATCAGAAGAAAGAACTGGAGACCTATGTGGGGACTCTTCAGGGTAAGCTGCTGAAGGATGCAGGCTGCCGTTTCTGTACCGCCTGCGCCGAAGTGTGTCCCACCGGCACCATTCGTGACCTGTGGCAGAAGAGTCAGGAGAACTGGAAGAAGGAAGACAAGGTCGTCCCCTGCAAGACCACCTGTCCTGCCCACACCGATGTTCCCCGCTATGTACGCTTCGTTAAGCAGGGCAATTATGACGCCGCTGCCGCTGTTATCCGTGAGAAGGCTCCCTTTCCCACGGTGCTGGGTATGATCTGTAACCATGCCTGCGAAGCTGCCTGCAAGAGAAATTGTCTCTCCGATCCTATTTCTATCCGTAATATCAAGCGCTATGCAGCCGAGCATGACACCGGTTCCTTCTGGATGGGAAAGGGAAAACAGCTTCCCGATACCGGCAAGAAGGTATGTGTGGTTGGCGCAGGTCCCGCAGGACTTACCGCAGCTTTCTATCTGCGCAAGCAGGGTCATGATGTAACGCTTCTGGAAGCACTTCCCACTGTGGGCGGTATGATGTCCTACGGCATTCCTGCTTACAGACTGCCACGCGAAGTGGTACAGAAGGAAGCTCAGGTCATTGCAGACCAGGGCGTAAAGATCCGCTGCGGTGTAAAGGTTGAAAAGCCTCTGGAGCTGCTGAATGAGTATGATGCAGTTCTGATGACCATCGGCGGTCATAACGGCGTGATCCTTCCCATGGACGGAAGCAAACTTCTCGGCGTTCTTGCCAACATTCAGTTCCTCCGTAATGCAGCCATGGGCCTTCCCACCGGAATGGGCAAGAAGGTCATCGTGCTGGGCGGCGGAAATGTTGCCTTTGACTGTGCCCGCACCGCTAAGAGACTGGGGGCTGAAGAGATACATCTGGCGTGTCTGGAAGCCCGTGAAGTCATGACGGCAGATGATGAGGAGATCAAAGAGGCTCAGGAAGAGGGCATCTTCGTCCATCCCGCTCAGACCTTTGAGCGTATTACCGGTGAAGATCATGTTACCGGTGTGGACTTCATGAATGTAGAGAGCTTCACCTTTGATGAGAATCGCAGAGCCATCATCAAGAAGGAAGCAGGATCCGAGCATCATATCGATGCAGATACGGTTATCTTTGCAACAGGACAGCGTCCTGACATCACTCCCGATGCAGGTCTCACTCTGGGCCGCGGAAACTCCATCACCGTTAAGGACATGGAGAAGGATAAGACCACTTCTGTGGAAGGTATCTTCGCAGCCGGCGACTGCATCTACGGAACCAAGTCCGTCATCCAGGCCATTCAGTCCGGCCGTGAAGCTGCATCTCAGATCGACAAGTATCTGGGAGGCGACGGGGACATTACCGAAACTCTTGCTCCTGATATTCCTGCAGATCCCTGCATCGGACAGATTCCTGACTTCGGGTATCTCACCCGTAAGGGTCCTGTTATGGTTCCTGCGGAAGATCGCCAGAATAACTTCGAGATCTTCAACCTTGGTATTTCTGATGAGGATATTACCTGTGAAGCAGGACGCTGCCTGCAGTGTGATCTGAGACTGCAGATATCCAAGCCTCATCTCTGGGGTGATTATGTGGATACCACAGAAGGGAGCGCAAAGTGATGGCAAACAGAGAAATCATTGAAAAAATCCGTTCTGCCCATGTGATGGAGCAAGGCGTATATGCGATCCCGCTGGCAGATAAGCTGGAAGAGAACATCGGCGCACCTGTCATTGTGGCTGCGCTGAACAATGCCGATGTAGACGGAGTCTTTCTTCAGCTTCTGAAGAAGGATCCTGCAAAGATTCTCGAAGGTCTGAACATCTGTAAGGATGCCATCGGCGCAGAGAATGCGGTGATCCAGCTTCCCGAGTATGCAGCCTCCATGGCCGAGCAGCTTCAGGCAAAGGGCGCTGCGGTTCAGGTAGGTCTCATCAATGTCCGGGCCAATGCCGGCAATATGCTGACTCATCTGGCTTCCATGGCAGATGTGGCTGATGCCTTCAGAGGAACTTACACAGAAGGCGTATACGTTTCCGTAAATGGAGGAGCCATCTGCAAGGTTTCTGCAGATACCAAGCTTAAAGATCTGGTTTCCGGAGACATCAAGGGTTTTCAGACCGGTTATGTATTCAGAGGTTCCGAAGCTTTGGACATGACCGTAGCAGAGGCACAGATCGAAAACGGCGTGCTGAATGCTCTGACCTCTCAAAACTGTGTGGTAGATCTGACGGAAAAGCAGTTGACTGCTTCCAGGAAACAGAGCTGCGGCAAGTGTGTCTTCTGCCGTGAAGGTCTGATCCAGCTGCAGGGAATGCAGAAGGATATCACTGTAGGCAAGGGCAGATTGGATGAGCTTGATCTCACTAAGGAGATAGGAGAGGCTATGACCTATTCCACTCCCTGTTCTATGGGACAGAATTGCTCTCGCCTGGCTCTCTCTGCTGTAGAAGTCTTCCGCTCCGAATATGAGGAACATATCAAGAAGCATAAGTGCTCTGCGGATGTATGTCTGGCTTTCCGCAAGGTCTACATCGATCCTATGGCCTGCACCGGCTGTGCTTCCTGTATTCCTTCCTGTCCTGTGGATGCCATTGACGGCGCCGAGGGTTATATCCATGTGGTATTTGATCATGGCTGTACCCGCTGCGGAAAGTGCGTTGATGCCTGCCCGGAGAAGGCGATTCATGTGACCACAGGAACCGTTCCCAAGCTTCCCAAACGCATGATGAAGGTAGGACGTTTCAAGTAATATTGCAAAAGCACCTCCGTACTTCAGAGAAAGAACTTTTCGAAGCACGGAGGTGTTTTTATTTGTTTTTCAAAGAATCAGGCAGATCCAAAGCCTAATTGTGTGTTTATTTTCCGGATGAAATGTGTTAATTTTGCTCATCTTTGAATATTTCTTTTTGTCTTGTATCCAAAAAGAACAATTCTGATACCTGTTTATTTACTCTCGCTTCTGTGGTATGATAGCTGCATGACTAATAACTGTTCAGGAGGCTGCCATGTTCGACTTTGAATTTCTGGTAAAAGACATGCCCCGGAAAGAAATCTCAAAAAAGATCATGCTCTTTTATATCATGGAGGGAAGGATCGACTTTACTTTAGTGGATAAGACCTATTCCATGCATCAGAACGATTTTATTATTCTGAATGTAGACAGAGAGTATTCTTTCCGTGCTGAAGGAGAATTCCTCGCAGCCTGTTTTCAGATTTCCTATACGGAATTGTGTGAGCTTACGAAGGTCCGCCCCATTTTTCTCTGGGGAAACACTGTGGTGGATAATAATGAAGGCTGTATGGAGCTGAAGAGGCTCATCCGAAAGCTGCTGGCAGAGTATTACAGTGCAAGGGATAAGAGTTCACTTCATCTGATGAGCTTGTATTATGAGGTATTGAATGTCCTGATGACGGAGTTCCTCCTCAACAAAGAGAGCGCTCAATACAAAGAGGAGAGCAGCCGATTTGATTCCAGAAAGCAGGAGATTATTGAATATATCCGTATGAACTACAATAAACAGATCAGCCTGGAGGATCTGGCCGGATATCTGTTTCTTTCTTATGCCTATCTTTCCAAATATATCAAAAAGACTTTTGGCATGGGATTTTCGGATTATCTGAATCAGGTTCGGTTGGAATATGCCGTCTCTTCTTTGCTGAATACGGATATGCCGGTAGTCAGGATTGCCATGGAATCCGGGTTTGCCTCCTCGGCTGCCCTGAATAAGGCTTTCAAGGAAAAGTATGACCTGACCCCAACAGAATATCGCAGGAAGTTTTTCGGTCGGAAAATCGAGAAGGATGAGTCTGAGGAGGATGAAGAGCATATCCGGACACAGCTGGCAAGATATTTCAGTACCAATATGGGAAATGACGCCTCCTCCAGAAAAAACCTGACGGAGAATGTCACCCTGACTAACCTGTCCAAGAGAGTACTGGTAAAGAACTGGTCAAAGCTGCTGAATATCGGTACTGTTACTGATCTGCTTCAGTCTGATTTTCAGAGCCACGTATTAATGCTGAAAGAGGACCTTCATTTTGAATATATACGCATCTGGGATCTGTACAATGAGGAGCTTTTCGTGGATCCCAATGGTAATGACTATATTTTTGATAAGCTGGACCGAGTGCTGGATTTCCTTCTAAATCACGGTCTGAAGCCCTATATTGAGCTGCAGCCGAAGCCGAAGATCATTATGGCTAACCAGTATTCCATTCTTCAGTACAGGAAAAACCCGCTTCTTTCTGTTCAAAGAGAGCCGATTCTCCGGTTCATGAAGAACCTTATGGTGCATTTGCTGAACCGGTATAATTCCGAGGATGTGGAAACCTGGTTCTTTGAACTCTGGTTTTCCGAGCCGGAAGAGGTGCTGCTGCAGCCCAATATGTCTCACAAGGTCATGTCCAATGACAGATATCTGGAACAGTACAAGCAGATCTATCACATCATCAAGGACTATCTCCCCGGAGCGAAACTGGGGGGCGGCGGCTTTTCTCTCCGATACGGAGAACCTCTCCTGAAGGATATGCTGGAAAAATGGAGCAAGATCGAGGAGAAGCCTGATTTTATCAGTCTGTACTGTTATCCCTACACACCGGATACCATTGAGCGTTCCAGAAACCAGAGCCGGGAGTTTTCCGTAATCCAGAACTCCATTACTGTACTGAAAAAGCTTATGGAGGAAGTTTCTTTCCCTCAGGTAGATATCCACGTCACGGAATGGAATTTCTCCGTATCCAGCCGAAACAGCCTGAATGATCATTGTATGAAAGGGGCCTACCTCATGAAAACCATGATCGACTGTGTGGATATGGTGGACATAATGGGATACTGGACAGGCTCCGATCTGTTTGCATCTTATCACGACTTTAAAGCCATACTTCACGGTGGAGGAGGTCTGATCTCCAAGGACGGTATCCGCAAGCCTGCCTATTATGCCTTCGACTTTATGAACCGGCTGGGGAAGTATATGCGCATGAAGGGGGATAATTACATTATCACAGATAATGGCGCAGGAAACTGGAGGATCGTCTGTCATAACCTGAAAACTCTGGACTACAAATATTCTCTCATGCTGGAGGATGAGGTAAGAACCTCTGAGATCAATACTCTGTTCACTGACCTGAAAAAGAAACGCTTCCATTTCGATCTTCCCGGAAAGAAAGGAGGAAAATATCAGCTTCGAATCCAATCCGTTAATCAGAAGCACGGAAGCCTTCAGGATGAATGGATCGCCATGTCCGCACCGGAGGAAGTCAGACTGGAGGACATTAAGCATCTGAAAAGGATCACCACCCCTCGTCTGGTGCTGAAATCTGTCACAGCAGAGGAGGGCCGCATTCTATTCGATGTGAACATGGAACCCAATGAGATCATGTTCATTCATGTGACCTATCAATATTCCTGATCAGATTCAAAGATGAATCAACCGTTTCCTTTATAACAGAAAAAGGACGACCGCAGGGGTCGCCCTTTTGTTTTATAACGATTTTTATGAATGTTCCGGTCATTATGCATCAGCAGAGGTTCTGTTCGCATCCTTCAACTGCCCGGAGGTCTTAATGGTAGCTGCATAGGCACTGTTGCAAAGACCTAAAACCGCAGATAGAATGAAGAGGGTCTCCATGCCAAGAGCCTGCCAGATCCAGCCTCCGAAGAGGGCGATGAGAATGGTGATCATGTGGTTGACGGAAATGCCGGTAGAGATGGTGGCACGGGTCTCCTCGGGACTGTCGGAGATATCCTGCACATACACATTGGAGGCCATAGAAGCCAGAGAGATGATGGAATCCAGAATATAGTTGACACAGCAAACCACGAAGGCAACCGGCATGGGGAAGATCCGATGGGCAAAGCCGTAGAAGAAGCATACGATCACCAATATCAGGGTGTCACTGATCATGACGATCTTATAGCCCAGCTTGTCAATGATCTTTCCTACCACAGGGGCAAGGAAGAAACAGCATATTGCGGAGACGGCAAAGAGCAGACTGATAACCAGAGCATTGGCGCCGTAGAAAAGTATGAGCACATAGGGACCGAAGGTAAAGAATACCTGCTTTCTGGCTCCGTAAAACACCTCCAGCATATAATACTTGGTGTATTTCTTTCGAAAATAGAACCGGCGTTTGCTGCTGTCGGTGGTACTGTTTCCCTTGATCCTGAAACAGAAGATGACACCTGCGGCAATGAGGCAGGTGGAAGCAATGAAGAATGCACGGTAGGGTTTCTGGACTGAAGACATAAGCATAAAGGCCACAATGACCACTCCGTAGCCGCCCAATGTTCCTATCTGGGTGATGGCATTCTGATATCCCAGGGCCTGTCCGCCTTTTCCTTCTTTAGAGTATTCCAGAGAAAGGGTGTTTTTCATGCCAAGCTGGATATGTTCACCAAGGGAGTAAGTACAGATGGCAATGGTCACCAGAGCTTTTCCTGGGGGAACCACGGAGATCATGACCATGCCCAGCAGCATGATGATGGAACCAATTTTATACAGGGCCTGCGCTGAAAATCGATAAAAAAGCGCCAGAATGAAGACCAGCAACAAGCCGGGGAGCTCACGGAAAAACTCTGTGACACCACGGTCCAGCTCTCCCATTCCTACGATCTCTGCCAGATAGTTATCCAGAACTCCCTTATAGATGCCATAGCCCAGACCGCAGACGATGAGAGTCAGAAGGAAGGACATATAGGGGGACTCGGATTTGTAGATTTCTCTTAATTTCTTGAGCATGATGGTACCTCCGAAAACGGTAGAATTATACCATATCTTGTGTTTTTTAGAAACAGAAACTACATTTTGTTGCTATTGTATAGGGATAAGAGCTTTTCATGACAATGCTTCATTATTCCTTGCATTGACCATTCCGGTGGGAGCGGGTATGATATTTTCTATCAAAAATTCCAATAATGAAAGAGTGGTATTCTTATGAACAAGAACGCTAACACGCTGGCTCCGGAAGCCTTCACCTTTGATGGTAAAATGCCTCTGAAACAGGCTATTCCCCTTGGCCTTCAGCACGTCCTTGCCATGTTCGTCGGCAATCTGACACCTCTGATCATCATCACCGGTGCCTGCGGTATGGCTACGGAGGAATTCGCTTCTCTCCAGATCAGCCTTCTGCAAAATGCAATGCTGGTGGCAGGTCTCGTGACCCTGCTGCAGCTCTTCGCCATCGGTCCCATCGGCGGCAATGTTCCCATCATCATGGGTACTTCCTCCGGATTCATCGGTGTATTCAAGTCTGTTGCTGCTACTATGGGCGGCGGTGTTCTTGCCTACGGCGCCATCATGGGAGCTTCCATTATCGGCGGTCTCTTTGAGACAGTTCTGGGCTTCTTCCTGAAACCCCTCAGAAAGTTCTTCCCACCTGTTGTCACCGGTACCGTAGTTCTTTCCATCGGTCTGAGCCTGATCTCTGTTGGAGTTAACTCCTTCGGCGGCGGAAATACGGCTGTGGACTTCGGTTCCCTGGAGAACCTGCTTCTTGCTATCTTTGTCCTGGTGGTCATCCTGGTCGTGAAGCATGTAGGCAAAGGTTTCCTGAGCTCTTCTGCAATTCTGATCGGCATCGTTGTGGGATACATTGCTGCAGGCGTTATGGGTCTTGTTCTCCCCACCACCGGTGTTACCGCCGAGGGTGTTGAATATACTAAGGCCTGGGTGCTGAACTGGAACAAGGTGGCTGAGGCCAGCTGGTTCGCTCTGCCCAAGCTGATGCCTGTTAAGCCAGTATTTGATATGCGAGCCATCATTCCTGTTCTTGTAATGTTTGTGGTGACTGCCGTTGAGACTGTCGGAGACATTTCCGGTGTTATCGTAGGCGGTATGGACCGCGAAGCTACCGATAAGGAGCTTTCCGGCGGTGTCGCCTGTGACGGTTTCGGTTCTTCTTTCGCAGCACTGTTCGGTGTCCTTCCCAACACCTCTTTCAGCCAGAATGTAGGCCTGGTCTCCCTGACCAAGGTGGTTAACCGTTACGCTCTTGCTACCGGCGCCATTTTCCTTGTTCTGTGCGGTCTGATCCCCAAGCTGGCAGCTCTCGTTTCCATGATGCCTCAGGCTGTTCTGGGCGGCGCTGCTGTTATGATGTTCTCCAGCATCGTTGTATCCGGTATTCAGCTGATCACCCGTGATCCTCTGACAGCCAGAAATCTTTCCATCGTTTCTGTGGCTCTGGGTCTTGGCTATGGTATCGGTGCGAACCCCGCTGTGCTCAGCGGCGCCCCTCAGGTCATTCAGCTGATCTTCGGAGGCAGCGGAATCGTTCCTGCAGCTATCGTGGCTATTCTGCTGAATGTTCTCCTTCCTCAGGAAAAGGAAGAGGTCAAGGCAGCAGCTGAAGAAGCAGTTGAGGAAAAAGCTTAATTCTTTTCCGACAAGTAAAAAATAAAACAGCCCCGGGCTTTCAGACGTCATCGGACTCATTTCCGAGTTCAGCCTGATAAGCTTAAGGGCTGTTTTTTTCATCATAAGAATCTGTTTAGGCTTTATTTCTTTATCGGCTGAAGGAATTCTGCAGAGTTTCCGCGAGAGAAAAGCTGAACTTCAGCTAATAGTGGAAGTTAGAGCAGATGAGATCAACACGAATTACTTAAGGCAGAGCAGCCTTTCAAGATCTTCCTGTGTATCCACATCCATCAATTCCCGGGCATCCGAGATCTCCAGATACCTTTCCAGCTCCGGATGGGCTTTGATTACGTAACTTCCACCTTTTCCTTCCGGAAGAGAAAGAAGTTCCGGATACAGAGAAGCAGGGAAGAGTACCGGTGAACCGGGTTCCCCATGGGTCCGGGGGCGCCAGATGCCCACAGGATCATTCTCTGCGCTTTCCAGAAGGCTCAGGATCGTCTCTCTGCTCAGCAAAGGCTGGTCACTCTGGCAGAACATGCATCTGTCGGATTCAAGAACCCGGGTTAGACCCAGCCGCACCGTGTCACTGCGATAGGGCAGATCATGGAGTATGCAATCAACATTTCTTCCGGCGCAATACGCCCTGACTTCCTCATGTCTGGTGACCACCACCCGGCGTGTAAAGCAGCCCTCCGTGATATCCAGGATCCGTTTGATGAGCGGCATGCCATCAAAGTCTGCCATCAGCTTATTGCTGCCGAAGCGCTTTGAAGCTCCGCTGGCCATGATGACGCAGGCTGCGTTTTTTCCGGATAAAGAAGAGACTAACAGTATACTCATAAATGCTTGTTCACTTTCCTTATGTAGATTTTCAGCTCATAGAGATGAGCTTCCTGTGACACTAACGATTATACTCTGAATAACAGGATAGATACAAATCAAATAAACGTATCGATATAAAGGAAGGATGTATTAGTCTCAGGATTATGGTACAATGAGGAGCAGGCATGTATCTATCAAAAACTACAGGAGAAGTTTATGCTGACCATACAGAACTATGTCAGACCGCAGTCTCTCCAGGAAGCCTGGGAGCTGAACCAGAAGCGTTCTTCCCGCATTGCCGGCGGAATGCTCTGGATGAAAATGAGCAAAGGAAACTGCGGGACACTCATCGATCTTTCCGATCTTGGTCTGAATACCATCGTTGAAACAGAGAAGGAGATCTCCATCGGAGCCATGGTGACCCTGCGGGAGATAGAGCTCCATCCCTCCCTTCAGTCCTATTCATGGGGAGCTGTCCAAAGAGCTCTCAAAAACATTGTCGGTGTCCAGTTCAGAAACCTTGCTACACTGGGAGGAAGCCTCTGGGGACGGTTCGGTTTTTCCGATGTTCTCACGGTCTTTCTGGCCATGGATGCCTATGTGGAGCTATATAAGGGCGGCATTATTCCCCTGTCTGAGTTTGCAAAAATGAACTATGACAGGGATATTCTGGTAAGGCTGATCATAAAAAAGCAACCCTGCCTTATGGCTTATGAAGATATGCGCATTGCCAGCACCGATATTCCCGTTCTTACCTGCGCCATCTCCTATATTGATGGAATCTTCAGAGCAACTGTAGGTGCCAGACCGGGCAGAGCGATGCTATTTTATGACGAAAAGGGAATTCTCTCTGAATGGATCACGGAGGAAAGCGCAGAGGCCTTTTCCCGGTATCTGATGGAACAGGTTCCCACCTCCGGAAATATTCGGGGAAGCAGTGCTTATCGAAGTCAGCTGGTCAAGGTACTGTCCCGCAGAGCGCTGCTGCAGATAAAAGGAGGGAATTAATGGAAGTCCGCATGAAGCTTAATGGAAAGAATATAACAGGTGATGTGCGGCCTGATTCTCTGCTCATCGACTTTCTGAGAGAGAAGGGCTGTGTCAGTGTGAAGCGTGGCTGCGAGACCTCCAACTGCGGTCTCTGTACTGTATTGATGGACGGAAAGCCGGTGCTCTCCTGTTCGCTTCTGACCCTGCGTGCCGCCGGTCACGATATTTTTACTTTGGAAGGTCTTCAGGAAGAGGCTTCTGAATTTGTGGGATTTATCGCCGATCAGGGAGCAGATCAGTGCGGCTTCTGCAACCCCGGGTTTGTCATGAACACCATAGCTCTTCTGCGGGAAAATCCGGACCCCACCGATGATGAGATCCGGGCTTTTCTATCCGGAAATCTGTGCAGGTGCAGCGGATATGAAGGTCAGCTCCGGGGCATCCGCAATTATCTGAGCAGTCGTCACGGGTAAGGAGGAAGCCATGGATAACAGAACCTATAAGACGGTAGGACGGACTGTCCGAAAGAAGGATGCCATGCAGCTCCTTCTGGGAAAGCCCGTTTACACCCATGATATCATCCCTAAGGGCGCTTTGGTGGTCAAGCTTCTGCGCTCCCCCCATGCTCACGCCATGGTGGCTTCAGTAAACAAGAAAGCAGCCTCCGCCGTTCCCGGTGTGGCAGGTATTTATACCTGGGAGGATGCGCCCGGAAACCGTTTCGCCATTGCGGGACAGACATACCCGGAGGCATCTCCCTACGACCGTCTGATCATTGACAGGCACATCCGGTTTGTGGGTGACGTGGTGGCCATCGTGGCCGCAGAAACAGAAGCCGCCGCCGATAAAGCCATTAGGCTGATTAAGGTCAACTATGAGCTTCTGGACCCTGTTCTGGATATTCACACTGCCAAAGACAATCCCATTCTGGTACACCCGGAGGAGGATTGGTTTCCTCCCTGCCAGGTGGGAGGTGATCCCAAACGCAATCTGGTGGCCTGTGAGACAGACAGCCACGGCGATGTAGACCGCATCATGGAAGAATGCGACATTGTCCTGGAGCACACATACCATACCAGAGCTTTCAATCAGGCCATGATGGAGACCTTCCGCACCTACAGTGAGCTGGATCGCTACGGAAGACTGCACCTGATCTCATCTACGCAGATCGTATTTCATACCCGTCGGATCCTCTCCAGGGCCCTGGGTATACCCAAGTCCATGATCCGGGTGGAGAAGCCCCGGATCGGAGGAGGCTTCGGCGCCAAGCAGACGGCTGTCTGTGATGTTTATCCTGCCTTTGTCACCATGAAGACCGGTCGTCCCGCGGAGATCATCTATTCAAGAAAGGAGAGCTTTGACGCAGGATCTCCCCGGCATGAAATGGAAATCAAAGTCAAACTGGGAGCAGACAAGGACGGTCGGATCCGGGCGCTGGATCTGTACACGCTTTCCAATACCGGCGCCTATGGGGAACATGGTCCTACCACCGTAGGCCTCAGCGGACATAAGTCCATTCCCATGTACACCGGTTCTCTTGAAGCCTACCGCTTTGCCTATGATGTAGTTTATACCAACACCGTTCCGGCAGGCGCTTACCGAGGGTACGGTGCCACCCAGGGTATCTTTGCACTGGAATCTGCCGTCAACGAGCTGGCTGAGAAGCTTCATATGGATCCCACGGTAATGAGAGAGCAGAACATGGTTCGAGAAGGCATGGTCATGCCCGCCTACTACGGGGAGACCGCCAATGCCTGTGCTCTGGACAGATGCCTGGCCCACTGTAAGGAAATGTTTCACTGGGATGAGAAGTATCCTGTCCGGGATATGGGTAACGGAAAGGTCCGCACTGCCGGTGTGGCCATGGCCATGCAGGGTTCCTGCATTTCCGGTATTGATGTTGGATCTGCCACCATCAAGCTCAATGAGGACGGAGGCTACAATCTGCTCATCGGTGCTGCAGACATGGGCACCGGGTGCGATACCATTCTGGCCCAGATGCTGGCAGAAAATATGGACTGCAGCGTGGATGATGTGGCCGTTTTCGGAGCGGACACGGATGCTTCTCCCTATGACTCCGGATCCTATGCATCTTCCACCACCTATATCACCGGAAAAGCTGTGGAAAAAGCCTGCGATGATCTGAAGAAGAAGCTTTGCCGCATTGCTGCGGACATGCTGCAGGTGGATCCTGCCGATGTGCAGTTTGAAGGGAAATATGTCCGATGTCTGGCAGATGACAGAAAGATACCCCTGGGAGACATTGCATATAAGACCCAGGTCTTTTCCAACGAGCATGCGGAAGCCACAGCTTCCCATTCTTCTCCTGTTTCACCTCCTCCCTATATGGTAGGCATGGTGGAGATCGAACTGGATAAGGAGACCGGTCATGTAGAGGTACTGAATGTCTGTGCCGTGGTGGACTGCGGTATTCCCATCAATCCGGCCCTGGCCACCATTCAGACGGAAGGAGGCCTGGTACAGGGCATCGGTCATACCCTGATGGAAAATGTGACTATCAATAAGAAAGGTAAGATCATTGAGGATAACTTCCTTCAGTATAAGCTTCCCACAAGGCTGGATATGGGTCATCTGAAGGTGGAATTTGAGCAGAGCTATGAGCCCACCGGTCCCTTCGGCGCCAAGTCCATTGGGGAGATCGTCATCAACACACCGGCTCCTGCCCTTGCTCACGCCATTTACCGGGCCACCGGAGTCTGGCACAGAGAGCTTCCCATTACACCTGAAAAGATTCTGATGGAGCTCCTTCAAAAGAACTAACCAATAAAAAACCTCCTTCGAAGGAACATGATCCTTCAAAGGAGGTTTTTTGCCCTTTAAGACAATTAATTTACTGTTTGCTCAGAAGGATATCGATAAACTGTCTGGCAGCCCGGGCAGAGCGGTTTCCTCTTCCCAACACATAGCGTTCGGCCTCCAGATCCAGCTCCTCACCCTTCATCTCAATACCCATCTCTTCGGCCAGATAATGAACGATCTCCAGATAGGTCTTTTTGTCAGGGCGTCGGAAGGTCACCTGCAGACCGAAGCGATCCGACAGGGAAACCAGCTCCTGCATGGTGTCATTGCGATGTACATCGTCTCCATCTCTGTCGGTGAAGCTTTCCTTCACCAGATGGCGGCGATTGCTGGTGGCATAAATGACCACATTAGAGCTTCTGGCAGATACAGAGCCCTCCAGAATAGCCTTTAGAGTACTGAAGTTGTCGTCATCCTTGGTGAAGGACAGATCGTCGATGAAGAGAATGAACTTCAGAGGATTTTCACTGAGCTCATCTAAAATACCGGGAATCTGGTGAAGCTGTTCCTTACGGACCTCAAGAATTCGGAGTCCCCGTTCATGAAGCTCATTTACCATGGCTTTGATGGTGGAGGATTTTCCGGTGCCTGCATCTCCGGTCAGGAGCATGTTGGCGGCGGGTTTTCCTTTCAGAAGAGCCAGCGTGTTATCCCGAATGATCTGCTTTTCCCGCTCATATCCCAGGAGCTGATCCATGGTGATGGGGTCAGGATTGCGCACGGGAATGATCTGACCTGCCTCGCTGAGATAGAACATAAAGTACCGGGAATACATGCCGTATCCGTACTGGCCGATGTTCTCACAGCGGTGGTGGTAGGTTTCCTTCAGCCGGACCGGTTTGACATCGAAGTCCGGCAGCGGGGAAGCGGAGGGAAGCAGGGCCTTCAGCTCATCCGGTGTCAGATTCGCGATCTGCTGAAGAATATCCAGTTCCCTGTCCACAGAGGCTTTCATGCTGTCGGATACCGGCTTACCGGCGCCGATGGAGCGGATATAGATGTTTTCGTCGTCGTTTACGATACTGCTCAAATATCCGCCCAGAGTTCTGCGGTGGGAGTTGTAGAGAGCGGAAGTAAAGCTGCAGTAGGCATCTACCGCATCCATGACAGCTTCCGGATCGTTATCCAGCTGATTGCTGTAATACACGCAGTCCAGAAAATCCGAAAAGCCAAAGAGGACCGGGTCGGCCAGTAAGGCGCGAAATACTGTCAGAGAGCGGAGGGCGCTGCGAAGTGTGAGTATGTTCATTTGTTTACAATGGCACCGGTGGCACCGCTGGAGACCATGGCAGCGTAGCGCTTCAGATAACCGGACAGTTCCTTGGTTTTAGGAACAAAGGCAGTCAGACGGCGATCAATCTCTTCCTGAGGCACCTTAAGCTCCAGCTTGTTGGCAGGGATATCAATGGAAATAATGTCTCCCTCCTGCACCACACCGATGACGCCGCCGCTGGCAGCTTCGGGAGATACATGACCGATGCAGGCACCTCGGGTAGCACCGGAGAAACGTCCGTCGGTAATGAGCGCTACACTGGATCCAAGCCCCATACCCA
Organism: Lachnospiraceae bacterium; assembly: GCA_021442595.1. Classification (GTDB taxonomy): domain Bacteria; phylum Bacillota; class Clostridia; order Lachnospirales; family Bianqueaceae; genus RUG760. The sequence goes on from JABUST010000050.1 coordinate 24,959, forward strand.
TAATGGAGGATGTGGGATTCAGCATTTCTCTCATACCGGGACCTCCCTTGGGACCTTCATAGCGAATGACCACCACGTCTCCGGGGCAGATCTTTCCGGCATTGATGGCTGTCTGTGCTTCCTCTTCAGAATCAAAGACACGGGCAGGACCTTCATGGACCAGCATCTCGGGAGCCACGGCGCTGCGCTTGACCACACCGCCATCCGGAGCCAGATTTCCCTTCAGAACGGCAATGCCGCCGGTATGAGAGTAGGGCTCCTCAACTGTACGGATGACGGAGGTATCTCTGTTCACCACATGCTCCAGATTCTCGCCTACGGTCTTTCCGGTAACGGTCATACAGTCTGTGTGAATAAGATCCAGCTTAGTAAGTTCCTTCATAACAGCCCAGACACCGCCTGCTTCTTCCAGATCCTCCATGTAGGTGCGTCCTGCAGGAGCCAGATGGCAGAGGTTCGGGGTCTTCTCACTCATGGCATTGGCGATATCCAGATTCAGCTCTACACCTGCTTCATGGGCAATGGCAGGGAGATGCAGCATGGAATTGGTGGAGCAGCCCAGAGCCATGTCCACCGTAAGGGCATTTTTAAAGGCCTTTTCGGTCATAATGTCACGGGGTTTGATGTCCCGTCTCAGCATTTCCATTACGGCCATGCCTGCATGCTTCGCCAGCTCAATGCGGGCAGAGTAAACAGCAGGAACGGTTCCGTTTCCTCTCAGACCCATGCCGAGGGCTTCTGTTAAGCAGTTCATGGAATTGGCAGTATACATACCGGAGCAGGATCCGCAGGTGGGGCAGACCCGTCGTGCATAGTCCTCCAGCTCCTCCTCATTGATCTTTCCTGCATTGAACTTTCCAACAGCCTCAAACATGGAGGAGAGGGATGTCTTTCCATCTCCCACATGACCTGCCAGCATAGGACCGCCGCTGACAAATACGGTGGGAATGTTCAGGCGTGCAGCCGCCATCAATAGGCCGGGCACGTTTTTATCACAGTTGGGCACCATGACCAGAGCGTCAAAGCCGTGGGCCAGCACCATGGCTTCCGTGGAGTCGGCAATCAGATCCCGGGTAACAAGGGAATATTTCATACCCTGATGTCCCATGGCGATACCGTCACAGACGGCAATGGCGGGAAACACGATGGGGGTTCCGCCTGCCATGGCTACACCCAGCTTGACGGCGTCCACGATCTTATCCAGATTCATGTGGCCGGGTACGATTTCATTGTAGGAACTGACAACACCTACCAGAGGACGGCTGACTTCTTCAGTGGTCAGACCAAGTGCATGATACAAAGAGCGATGAGTCGCATTCTGGGGACCCTGGGTAATGGCTGCGGAATTCAGCATAAAGTGTTCTCCTTATCTTTTACATAATAAGGTGACCCGGCTGCAAAGCCGGGTCACATGGATCATGAAACAGATCAGTTATTGATCAGCTTGTCTTCGCCATTCCAGCTGTACAGCTTGCGGATCTCCTCGCCAACGATCTCAGCGGGATGCTCGGCAGCCTTGCGGCGCATAGCGTTGAAGTGAACCTTGGAACCTGCGTCGGACATATCCAGCAGGAACTCCTTGGCAAAGGAACCATCCTGAATATCAGACAGGATCTTCTTCATGGCCTTCTTGGTCTCGTCGGTGATGATCTTGGGCCCGGTGACATAGTCGCCGTACTCAGCAGTGTTGGAGATGGAGTAGCGCATGCCTGCAAAACCGGACTGATAGATCAGGTCAACGATGAGCTTCATCTCGTGGATGCACTCGAAGTATGCATTTCTGGGATCATAGCCTGCTTCCACCAGGGTCTCATAACCTGCCTGCATCAGAGCGCAGACACCGCCGCAAAGGACAGCCTGCTCACCGAAAAGGTCGGTCTCGGTCTCGGTGCGGAAGGTAGTCTCCAGGACACCTGCACGGGCGCCGCCGATGCCCAATGCATAGGCAAGACCGATGTCCCATGCATCGCCGGTAGCATCCTGCTCAACAGCGATCAGACAGGGAACACCCTTGCCGGCCTGATACTCGGAACGTACGGTGTGACCGGGTCCCTTGGGAGCGATCATGATGACGTTTACATCAGCCGGGGGCTTGATGCATCCGAAGTGGATATTGAAACCATGGGCAAAAGCCAGAGTCTTGCCCTCGGTAAGGTTGGGTTCGATGCTTTCTTTGTAGAGCTTTGCCTGCAACTCGTCATTGATCAGGATCATGATGATATCGGCTGCCTTGGCTGCCTCTGCAGAGGTCATAACAGTCAGTCCCTGCTTTTCGGCCTTTGCCCAGCTCTTGGAGCCCTCATACAGACCTACGATAACATTCACACCGCTCTCCTTAAGGTTAAGGGCATGAGCATGTCCCTGAGAACCGTATCCGATGATGGCTACGGTCTTGCCGGCCAATACCTGCAGGTCACAATCCTGCTGATAAAAGATTCTTGCCATTTTGTTTCTCCTTTTGGCTAAAAGATTGGATTCAAGTCCTATATTTATGAAGTCTCATCCGGTAGGGTGGGGCTGAAAAATATACACCCGAATATTATATGCATTCTTGAACAGAATTACAAATACGAATTCACACGAAGCACAGATTCTCCCCGCTCCAGAGAGACCACGCCGGAACGGCAGATCTCCATGATATTGTAGGCCTGCAGGAAGGAGATGAAGTCGTCGATCTTTCGGCTGGTCTCCGTGAGCTGCAGAACGATGGCGTCATGATTGTAGTCCACAGGTTTGGCGCCGAAGGCGGAGGCTGCATCCAGAACTTCACCTCTGTAGGCAGGATCATTCTGAATTTTGATGAGCAGCACTTCGGAAAGGATGGCATCCTCTGCCAGCTCCTTAATGGATTTCACATCCGGAAGCTTGTAGAGTTGATTGATGAGCTGCTGCTTTTCGCTGACATCGCCTTCAGCCTTAACTGTGATGCGGGAGAACTCGGGCGTTTCCGTCTCACTGACGTTCAGGCTGACGATGTTGAACTGTCTGCGTCTGAACATGGAAGTGACCCGGTTCAGCACGCCATACTTGTTCTTTACCAGAACTGCCACATTAAAGAATTCCATATCAGTCACCGATCCTTGTGATAATGTCGTCCATGGAGCCTCCGGGAGGCAGCATGGGAAGAACGAATTCATCTTTATCGATGGCACAGTCGATGAGGAAGGGACCATCGGTGGAGAAGGCCTGCTGCAGTGCATCTTCCAGCTCCTCCAGGGTGGATGCCTTGGCGCCGTCAGCGCCGAAAGCCCTGGCCAGCTGAACAAAATCCGTCTTTCTGTCCAGAATGGTGTTGGAATAATGCTGGTCATAGAACAGAGTCTGCCATTGGCGGACCATGCCCAGAACACCGTTATTCATCAGGAAGATAACCAGAGGAACCTTATAGGAAACAGCGGTGGCCATTTCCTGAAGGGTCATGCCGAAGCTTCCGTCACCAGTTACAAGAACGGAACGCTCCCGGGTTCCGAAGGCAGCTCCGATAGAGGCGCCCATACCAAAGCCCATGGTTCCCAGTCCGCCGCTGGATATAAAGCGGCGCTTGGTCTTCAGCTCCGTATACTGTCCGGCCCACATCTGATGCTGACCAACATCTGTGCTGACAGGGGTATTGGGACCAAGAAAACGGTTCAGAGCCAGGATGGCACGGCGGGGAGTCAGTCCCTGCCGCTGATCCAAAGCTTCAATCTCTTCTTTCTTAAATCCGGCCAGCTCACTCTGCCAGTCGGGATTTGTCTTCTCCTCAATGAGGGGAAGCAGAGCTTCCAATGTTTTCTTAAGATCGCCGCGAAGACCTACAGCCACCGGAATATTCTTTCCCAGTTCAGCTCCGTCTACATCGATCTGGACGATCTGAGCGCCTTTGGCAAACTTGGCTTTGTTGCCGGTGACACGGTCGTTAAAACGGTTGCCAAGAGCAATGATACAGTCGGAACGGTGCATTCCCATGGAGGAAGCGTAGTGGCCGTGCATTCCCTGCATGCCAAGAAAACGGGGATGAGCAGTGGGAATGGCGGAGAGGCCCATGAAGGAGCAGCCCATGGGGGCATCCAGCTTATCAGCCAGAGCAATGATCTCGTCTGCAGCATCGGAGGTGATGGCGCCGCCGCCGAAGTAGATGAAGGGGCGCTGTGCCTTGTTGATGATCTCAGCTGCCTGACGGATCCTGATCTCCTTGGCTGCTTTTCTTTCTTCCGTCACTACGGGAGCCTTGGGCTCATATTCACATTTGGCAATCTGAATGTCCTTGGGCACGTCGATGAGGACCGGACCGGGACGTCCGGACATAGCCAGTTCGAAGGCTTCCCGGATGGTATCCTGGAGCTCCCGGACATCGGAAACAAAGTAGTTATGCTTGGTGATGGGAAGGGTCACACCGGTAATGTCGATCTCCTGGAAGGAGTCGGTACCTACCTGTGTGGAAGGAACGTTGCCGGTGATGGCCACCATGGGAACAGAGTCCATGAAAGCGGTGGCAATGCCGGTTACCAGGTTCGTGGCGCCGGGGCCGGAGGTGGCAATGACCACACCGGGACGGCCGGTGACACGGGCATAGCCGTCGGCTGCATGGGCTGCGCCTTGTTCGTGGGCTGCCAAAACATGAGTCAGTTCATTCTGATATTTGTAAAGAGAGTCGTATACGTTCAGGATCTGACCGCCGGGGTAGCCGAAGACTACATCACATCCCTGGTCAATAAGGGTCCTGACAACGATATCAGCGCCGGATAAAAGCATTTGTGCCTCCTGTACAGTATTTTATCCCTGGATGATCTTGAAGCCTTCCTTCTGCAGGGCCTCGTTGATCTCCAGAATATGTTCAAAGTTTCTGGTCTCCATGCCGATGCGCAGGAAACAGCCGTTTATGCTGGCCGTCTCACCGTTTCGCTCATGATGGACACTGATGACATTTCCGCCTTTTTCGGCAATAATACGGGATACAGCCTGGAGCTGACCGGGCTTGTCCACCAGCTCAATGAGGAGGGTGGTGTTGCGGCCGGATTTGATCAGACCCCGTTCGATGATGCGGTTCAGGCTGGTGACATCCACATTTCCTCCGGATACCACGCTGACCACCTTCTTCCCTTCCATGGGGAATTTTTCAAACATGGCAGCGGCGACGGATACTGCGCCTGCACCCTCGGCGATCATTTTTTCCTTCTCGATCAGTGCCAGAATGGCGCTGGAGATCTCATCCTCCGTCACCAGAGCAATATCATCCACATATTTGCTGACGATGTCAAAGGTGTTTTCTCCGGGCTGTTTAACGGCGATGCCGTCGGCGATGGTGGAAACGCTGTCCAGACAGGTGATCTTCCCGGAATTCACAGAATTAAACATACTGGGAGCGCCGGCTGCCTGTACGCCGTAGACCTTGGTCCTGGGACTCAGGGTCTTTACAGCAAGAGCGATTCCGGAGATCAGTCCGCCGCCTCCGATAGGAACCAGAATGGCGTCGATATCGTCCAGATCGTGCATGATCTCCAGACCGATGGTGCCCTGACCGGCGATGACGTCTTCATCGTCAAAGGGATGGACAAAGGTATAGCCGAACTCATCTCTCAGCTCCAGGGCTTTGCGGTAGGCATCGTCATAGACCCCGTCCACCAGACACACATTAGCGCCGTAGCCCTTAGTGGCTTCCACCTTGGAGATGGGGGCGGAGTCGGGAAGGCAGATCAGAGAGGAAATGCCGTATTTGGATGCGGCCAGCGCCACACCCTGGGCATGATTTCCCGCAGAACAGGCAATGACGCCTCTGGCTCTTTCTTCGGGGGAGAGGTTGGCAATCTTGTATCCCGAACCTCTCAATTTAAAGGATCCTGTATTCTGCAGGTTTTCCGGTTTCAGATACAACCGGCAGCCGGGTGCCAGAGAAGGGGCGTTAACAAGGGCAGTCTCATGGATAATACCCTTCAGTGCCACGCCGGCATTGAAAATTTTGTCTACGGATAGCATGAGCTTCCTTCTTTCGTGATTCTTAGGTACCCCCGGAAAAACGGAAGGTTCCGGAGAACTCCATTGGAACTTATCAAATGTAATGGAACCTATCGTATCCGATAGCTCCTATCGGCTCCAATGACAAATGTACCCTGATTTTAAAAGGTAGTTCTTGTTACTGTACCACTGTAAAGCGTGTTTGTCAACGAAGCACCCTGGCCAACTTTTTCCCCCGGTTTCAGAAAAAATCAGTATAATGAATACAGAACTCCCGCAAGGACATGCACTGCGGAATCAACACAGGAAGCATTAGGAGAAGCATGCGCTCATGGCCCGGGAATTCTATTCGAAACACACAGGAGATAACCCATGCAAACTCTGATTTTGAACGGACATCTTATCGACCCCTCTTCCTGTCGGGACGGAGCCTATGACCTTCTGATTACAGACGGGAGGGTGAGCAGCGTGGAGCAGGATCTGTCTTTTCTGAAAGCATCCGCAGACCTGGTCATCGATGCCTCCGGCAAAGTGGTGGCCCCCGGCTTTGTGGATATTCATATGCATGAGGACCCGGTGGGGGAAGACGGAAGGATAAAGTACTGCATATTCGACAACATGCTGCGCATGGGAGTCACCACCGCAGTGGGAGGAAACTGCGGTTCCACCTGTATGGATCCCGGAGCTTACCTGGATCTGGTAGACGCTCAGGGGGCTCCCTGCAACGTGGCTATGTTCGTAGGCGAGATCAGCTGCCGGGAGAAGGCCGGGGCAGTGAACAAATACGAGAAAGCCACTCCCTCTCAGCGCAGGCAGATCCGGGATAAGATCCGAAATGCTCTGGACCGAGGCTGTGTGGGGCTCTCCTACGGCGTGCGCTATGCTCCGGGAGCTGATGAGGAAGAACTGATGGAAGCCGGCAGTGCCTGCCTGGAAAAGCACCGGATCCTATCCGCCCATGTACGGGATGATGCGGACCGGATCCTTCCCTCTATCGAAGAGATTGCAGCCATCGGCAGAAAATTTGATCTTCCGGTGCAGATTTCCCACATCGGCAGCATGGGTGGCTTTGGACAGATGAAGGAGGTCCTTGAGCAGATCCGGACATACAGAGCCGAAGGTCTGGACATTGCCCTGGACTGCTATCCCTACGAAGCCTTCTCCACGGAGATCGGCGCCACCACCTATGACGATGGCTGGATGGACCGCTATCACTGCGGATATGAGGTACTGGAATTCTGTGAAGGAAAATATAAAGGACAGCGGGCTACACCTGAGTCCTTTGCGGACATGCGAAAGACGGATCCGGATGCCCTGACGGTATGTTATGTCATGAAGGAGGAGGATGTGCGTCTGGCTCTTTCATTTGAACATACCTGCCTTGGCAGTGACGGGATCCTGGATGAAGGGCAGGGTCATCCCAGAAGCGCCGGTGCCTTTCCCCGCTTTTTCAGCTGCTATGTGAAGGAGGGCAGCATCTCCCTTTATGATGCTGTATATAAGACATCCACCATGGCAGCCAAACGGCTGGGCCTGAAAGGAAAAGGCTCTCTTACCCCGGGAGCCGATGGTGACGTAGTCATCTTCGATCCCGGAAAAATCAGAGACAGAGCCACCTTTATCAACCCTCTGCTGCCTCCGGAGGGCATTGACCTGGTCCTCATTAACGGAAGGATCGCTGCCCGTGATTGTCAAATTGTACAAAAAGATCTGGGCAGAAGTGTGAGAGTTTGATGACATTCTGCGGGTGCCTGTGATATAATCGTAAAAATTTATGTGCCGGAGCGAAGAGCAGGCAGTAAATCAACGGTAAGTGGTTCCTATGGAACCCGGGTTGACAGCTTTACTGCCGGCAGAGGTCCGGGCATAGAAAAGAGGTGCAGGATGAAGGTCTATCAGATGAACGATTTCCATGGCTCAGACATGTTGGCTAATGGACAGTTGTCTCTTCTGTCCTCTCCTGTTTATTCTCTTTTTTCAAATATCAGCCAAGCTAAGAGATACCTGTAAAGGTGTCTCTTAATTTTTGTATTGGGAGAAAGAAAGGAATTAGCTATGCCTAAGAGAACAGACATCAACAAGGTTCTGATCATCGGCTCCGGCCCCATCATCATCGGCCAGGCCTGTGAATTCGACTATTCCGGCACCCAGGCCTGTAAGGCTCTGAAGAAACTGGGATACGAGATCGTTCTGGTGAACTCCAATCCTGCCACCATCATGACTGACCCCGAGACAGCAGATGTGACCTACATCGAGCCTCTGAACGTGGATCGTCTGGAGCAGATCATTGCCAAGGAGAGACCTGACGCCCTGCTTCCCAACCTGGGAGGACAGTCCGGACTGAACCTTTGTTCCGAGCTGAACAAGGCAGGCATTCTGGATAAATATAAGGTGAAGGTCATCGGCGTGCAGGTGGATGCCATCGAGCGCGGCGAGGACCGCATCGAATTCAAGAAGACCATGGATGAGATCGGCATCGAAATGGCCCGCAGTGAGGTATCCTATTCCGTGGAAGAGGCATTGGCCATAGCTGACAGACTGGGCTATCCTGTGGTACTGCGTCCCGCTTATACCATGGGCGGCGCCGGTGGCGGTCTTGTGTATAACAAGGAAGAGCTTAAGACGGTGTGTGCCCGCGGTCTGCAGGCATCTCTGGTAGGACAGGTTCTGGTGGAGGAATCCATTCTTGGATGGGAAGAGCTGGAGCTGGAAGTGGTCCGTGACTCTGAAGGCAACATGATCACTGTCTGCTTCATCGAAAATATTGACCCCATGGGTGTGCACACGGGAGATTCCTTCTGCGCCGCTCCCATGCTGACCATCTCCGAAGAGCTGCAGGCAAGACTGCAGGAGCAGGCTTACCGCATCGTAGACAAGGTGCAGGTCATCGGCGGAACCAATGTGCAGTTCGCCCATGATCCTAAGTCCGACAGGATCATCGTCATTGAGATCAATCCCCGTACCTCCCGTTCCTCCGCACTGGCTTCCAAGGCCACCGGTTTCCCCATCGCTCTGGTTTCTGCCATGCTGGCTACCGGCATGACTCTGAAGGATATCGAATGCGGCAAGTACGGTACTCTGGACAAATATGTTCCCGACGGAGATTATGTTGTCATCAAGTTTGCCCGCTGGGCCTTTGAGAAATTCAAGGGTGTAGAGGATAAGCTGGGTACCCAGATGAGAGCCGTGGGCGAGGTCATGAGCATCGGTAAGAACTTTAAGGAAGCCTTCCAGAAGGCCATCCGTTCTCTGGAGACCGGACGCTACGGTCTGGGCCATGCTAAGAACTTCGATACTCTCAGCAAAGAGGAACTTCTCAGAAAACTGGCTGCTCCCAATTCCGAGCGTTATTTCCTTATCTATGAAGCACTCCGCAAGGGCGCAACCGTAGAAGAGATCCATGAGCTTACCAAGGTGAAGGATTACTTCATCAGCCAGATGCAGGAGCTTGTCATAGAGGAAGAGGAGCTCATGAAGAAGAAGGGCATGAATCCTTCCGATGAGGCTCTGATCCGTGCCAAGAAGGACGGCTTCTCCGATAAGTATCTGAGCCAGATTCTGAAGATCTCCGAGGATTCCATCCGCCAGCAGCGCCTGGGTCTTGGACTCAAGGAGGCCTGGGAGGGCGTTCACGTGTCCGGCACCAAGGACAGCGCTTACTACTTCTCCACCTACAATGCTGAAGATAAGAGCGTGGCATCCGACAACAGAAAGATCATGATCCTGGGCGGCGGCCCCAACCGTATCGGTCAGGGCATCGAGTTTGACTATTGCTGCGTCCATGCTTCCATGGCTCTGAAGAAGCTGGGTTTTGAGACCATCATCGTCAACTGCAACCCCGAGACCGTTTCCACGGACTACGATACTTCCGACAAGCTGTATTTCGAGCCTCTGACCCTGGAGGATGTACTCAGCATCTACGAAAAAGAAAAGCCCCTGGGCGTCATTGCTCAGTTCGGAGGACAGACACCTCTGAATCTGGCAGCCGATCTGAAGAGAAACGGCGTCCGCATCCTGGGCACTTCTCCCGAAGTCATCGACCTTGCAGAAGATAGAGACCTGTTCCGCGCCATGATGGACAAGCTTGAGATCCCCATGCCTGAATCCGGCATGGCTACCACCGTCCATGAGGCCATCGCCATTGCCAATAAGATCGGATATCCCGTCATGGTGCGTCCTTCCTATGTGCTTGGCGGCCGCGGCATGGAAGTGGTATATGATGATGAGAGCATGACCGGATATATGCAGGCTGCCGTAGGTGTAACTCCCGACAGACCCATTCTGATCGACCGATTCCTGAACCATGCCCTGGAGTGTGAGTCCGATGCCATCTGCGACGGAACCCACGCCTTCGTTCCTGCTGTCATGGAGCATATTGAGCTGGCCGGTGTTCACTCCGGTGACTCTGCCTGCATCCTTCCCTCCGTCCATATCTCTCCCGAAAATGTGGCAACCATTAAGGAATACACCCGCAAGATCGCTGAAGAGATGCATGTACAGGGTCTGATGAACATGCAGTATGCCATCGAGAACGGAAAGGTGTTCGTGCTGGAAGCCAATCCCAGAGCCTCCCGTACGGTTCCGCTGGTCTCCAAGGTATGCAATATCCGCATGGTGCCTTTGGCAACAGAGATCATTACCGGAGACCTTACCGGAAAATCCTCTCCCGTACCCGCACTGAAAGAGCAGGATATTCCTTACTACGGTGTGAAGGAAGCTGCCTTCCCCTTCAATATGTTCCCTGAGGTTGACCCTCTGCTTGGTCCTGAAATGCGTTCCACCGGTGAGGTTCTGGGTCTGGCAGAAACCTATGCAGAAGCTTTTGTAAAGTCTCAGGAGGGTATTCAGTCCCCGCTGCCTCTGAAGGGCTCTGTGCTGATCTCTGTCAATAATAAGGACAAGAGCGAAGTGGTGGAACTGGCAAAGGGCTTTGTGAAGGCCGGATTCAGCATCATTTCCTGCGGTCATACCAATGAGCTGCTGAACGAGGCAGGCATCGAGACCACGAAGATCTACAAGGTCTCCAGTGACCGTCGTCCCAATATCCTGGATGTCATTACCAACGGACAGGTACAGCTGATCATCAACTCTCCTCACGGAAAAGACAGCGCCCATGATGACTCTTACATCCGTAAGGCCGCCATCCGGGAGAAGATTCCTTATATCACCACTATGGCTGCCGGATTCGCCGCTGCCGAAGGCATCTACCAGATGAACAACTTCAAGGCATCGGACATCCGTTCTCTGCAGTCTCTCCACGCATCCATTAAAGACAAGCAGTAAGAATGGATCTGCAGCATTCGTGAATCCCCCCGGATCCCTTATGGAGTAACAGATCCTCCAAAACCAATGAAGACCTGTGTATGTTCTTTCCCGGAAGCTACCGGGAGAGATTTACACAGGTCTTTCTGTTTACTGTTTGAGATGGGGAATGCTTCAGTTAGCTTTCCCAACGTCTTCTGGCTCTTCGGACGCGGTTAATGTGCCGCTCGAATTCTCCCGATTGAATGAAATATGCCATGACGTACTGATCCAGAGTAGGAACGGTACAGGCATAAAAGCCAAGCTTTTCACTGAAGGGAAGGATCATATGCTTAGGAAGGATCAGATAACTGATTCTGGTGGAGGGAGCCACAGTCTTGGAAAAGGAGTTTAGATACAATACATTATGCTGATCTGCCAGAGAGAAAATGGTCTCCTCCGGTTTGGAAGAGGGAGAGAATTCCGATTCGAAATCATCTTCCACAATATACCTGTCTTCCGTTGAGGCCCATCGGAGATATTCTCTTCTTTTGGCGGCGGTAGTACTGATGCCGCTGGGATAGCTGCGGTAAGGGGTGATATGAAGCACCTTTGCTTTACAGCTTCTAAGAGCATTGCTCCGGATGCCATCCGGTCCCAGAGGAAGAAGCTGAGGATCGGCGCCATTGGACCGATATACCATTTCAATCTTCATATATGAAGGTTTTTCTATGGCGATCTTTGTGTCAGACCCGAAAAACTGGAGGATTAGGCTGTACAGATATTCCGAACCTGCGCCGATGATCAGCTGATCGGGATCGATCCTGATACCACGGCTTCTGGACAGGTATTCGGTGATGGCTTTTTTCAGAAGAGGCAAACCGGTCCCAGGGGACCGTTCAAGAATTCTTTCTCCCTGTTCTGACAGTACTTTTCGAATGAGCCTGGTGTAAACGGAAAAGGGAAAAGCGGTTTCCCCGGCAGATGAGGATAAAGGAACAGGAGAATATCCCCCGGAGTGAGAGGAAGAAAATAGGAAAGGGGCGCCGGAAGGATCAAGGGAAGCTTCTTCATGCATATCATCATGAATTTCCGAACCGAAGAAATCCGTTTCCCGATAGGCTACATAAAATCCGCTTCGCTCTCTGGAGATGAGATATCCTTCCTCCAGCAGAAGTTCCAAAGCGTGCTCCACGGTAATCAGACTCAGTCCGTACCTGTCAGCCAGAACACGTTTGGAAGGAAAGCGTTCACCAAAGGGATAGACAGCTTCTGCGATTTCTTTTCTGAGACGCTCGTACAATTGGATATACAGGGGAGAGGATCCCGAAAAAATAGTGGATTCTTTCATCTGGTCTTATAAATTTCTCCTATTCTGATACTTTCTGCAATATCAATCCCATTGTATAATCCCAGGTAAAAAAAGACAAGTCCGACTTATGGATACGCTAAAACAAGCATCCATTCAATTTCGCTGCAAGCCGGACATCTAAGTTAAGTTAAGCAGGAGAATGAAAGTGGAAAGCAAAACAAATAGGATTAATGTACTTACAGGCGCCATCCTGACAGTTCTTGGTGTGTTTGCCGTTATCTTCACCAGAACTAATGCCATCGCCGAGGAAGCCTCCGACGGAGCCAAGTGGTTGTATGCTCTGGCCCTGATTTTGGTGCTGGTGGGGATCCTTGTGCTGATCACAGGGTTTGGAAAAGAGCCAAAAAAGACAGATGTGCGCACCCTTACCACAGCCGCCCTGATGGCTGCTCTTTGCTACATCGGCTTTGCCTTCTTTAAGATTGATATTGCCGTGGGTACGGAGAGAACTTCCTTCCATTTCGGCAATGTGTTCTGTGTTCTGGCAGCGCTGCTCCTGGGAGGACTCTGGGGAGGCCTTTCCGGCGCTGTTGGAATGACCATCGGAGACCTTCTCACCGGTTACATAACCTCTGCACCCAAGACCTTCCTGTTGAAGCTGTGCATCGGACTGATCACCGGTCTGTTTGCCCACCGGGTCTTTAAGCTGAAAGAAGAGACCGACAAAAAGAATATCACCTGGAAAACAGCTGTGTCAGCAGTGTGCGGTATGGCCTTTAATGTGGTGGCTGATCCCGTTGTAGGATATTTCTATAAGACTTATCTCTTTGGAATCCCCCAGGATATGGCTAAAACACTGGCAAAGATCAGCGCAGGTACCACTCTGGTGAATGCAGTGGTGGCCGTGATGGCAGCTACCTTTTTCTATCTGGCCCTTCGACCTGCTCTGAAGCGCTCCGGATTGATGTAATAAATATAATCGGATTCTTCTATTCACATATATACGGGTTGGACCGTTTTTGCATCTTATTACCGGATATCTCCTGATCCTTAAGATGCAGAGCGGTCCTGTTATATTTAACAGGATTTTTGTTTGATTGCGCCTTGACGAAGAGACATGATTCAGAGATACTTTACAGTATATGTCTTCATGGACATTTCGTGACTTAAACGAAAGGAGGGGCTCCGGATGCTTGGATTAAGGCAAATGAAAAAGATGTCACACCGCATTCTCATCATATTTTCCGTACTTGTGACTCTGTGTATTTCATTGTCAATCATTCGCTCCGTCATTATTGTCCCCCATACGAATAATTCTAACCTGTTTGCAGAAACGAAGGCTGATCAGTTAAACGAAAACTGGGTTCTGATCGATGGATGCTCTTCTGAACAGGTTTCTTTGCCCATTTCCATCAAGTCCCAGGAGGAGACCGTTCTTCTGCACCGGATCATTCAGGGAAATGAGCACGACCGGGTGCTTCTTCTTATGTACAGCAGGCTTTCCTATGAAATATTTATAAATAATGAATGCTGTTATGCCCAAAATCATACTCTTATCAGCAAAGCTCTGATGATAAAGGAACTGGGACTTGTGGAACTTCCGGAGGATCCCCTTCTGGATATCACCATCAGAATCCAAGTGCCTGAAGACGGAACCGTATCCTTGGCACAGATTATGACAGGTTCCCGCATGGAGATCGCTACATATCTGCTGAATTATGATATCGGTACCTTGTTCATGCTGACCATTTTGACCATCTTGGGCTTGATGCTGCTCATTGTTATCGTGGTCTTTAAGTGTTATCGTATGGAAGAATCCCGCTGGGTTATTCTGATGTATCTGCATCAGCTTGTCATTTGCTGGGCATTTTTTGATTCTTCCTTACACGTGTTTTTACCTCTGAGTTCCGAGCTTTGCGCCTATCTTTCCTACTATGCCTTGATGCTCATGCCCATCCCTCTTCTTGTGTTTACCGAAAAGAGCCTGAAACTAAAGAATCATTTCTTCGGGCTGATGATTGCCCTGATATTGATAAACATTACCATTCAGACGATCCTCAGCATATTGGGTATAGTTTCCCTGGACAAAATGCTGCTGCTGACCCATGCATCAGTGTTTGCCTCAATTATCGGGGGGCTGCTCTCTGCTCTGAATTACTCCAGAAGGGTCAGATTTATCGGTATCGAAAGAATGAAGGAGAGCCGGCTGTTTTTATTTGCTTATCTGGACATGCTTGTTTTTGCTATCATAGACCTGCTGATCTTCCTGCAGGGAAAGAGCAATGTTTACCGAACGGTTCTGCTGGTGGGCATCTGCAGTTTCTTCCTGATCCTGTTGATCTATACCATGACAACTTTTCTCGAGCAAAATAAGAAAGCTGAAAAAGAGGCTGCGGAGGGCAGGGCTTATCTTCAGCTGGCTATGACTGATTCTCTAACCGGGCTTGGAAACCGCAGAGCCTGTGAAAAGAAGATGCGGACAATATCGGAAACTCTGGGACCGAATGAGAATGCGGTTCTGTTTATGATCGATATTGACGGATTGAAAAATACAAATGATAAGTTCGGTCATGCCACCGGTGATGATCTGATTCTGTCTGCCGGAAAAGCCATTAGACTGGCTACCCGAGCTCTGAAAGGCTCCTGTTTCAGAATAGGCGGAGATGAATTTACCGTAGTGGTCTCCGGAAATGATATTTCTCTGGATGAATTTCATCGAGTACTGATAGAGGAGACGGAACGCCATAACAGTCTCTCTCTTATCCCTCTGTCCTTCTCCCTGGGATACGCGTATCTGATAGATCCTTTCGGCAAACGCCTTTCTCTGGATGAATGGAAACAGGAAGCCGATATTCAGATGTACATTGACAAAAATAAACACAGCGGCGGCCGAAGGAAAGAGATGGAACTGGATCTTCAGGAGATCCTGAACAGTGTGGCTGTGACGGAAGATGCCCGGGACAAATATACGGCGGATCATTCCGCAAGAGTGAGAGCTATATCCGGAATGATCGGAAGATTTTTGGGGCTATCAGCCAACACACTGGAGGAGCTGGATCTGGCGGCCCATCTCCATGATATCGGAAAGATAGCTGTTCCTGATAATGTCCTGCTGAAACCGGGGAAACTTACAGAGGAAGAACTTTCCATCGTACGGAGTCATCCCTGTATCGGTTATGATATTCTTTCCAGAAGCAATAGTATGTCGGAGGTGGCTGTCATCGTGCGTCACCACCATGAAAGATTTGACGGGAAAGGTTATCCTGATGGTCTTTCAAAAGAAGAAATACCTTTCTCCGCAAGGATCATAGCCATTGCGGATTCCATTGATGCTATGACATCCAAACGTGTATACAGGGATGCCATGTCCTTTGAACAGTGCAGGATAGAAATAGAGAACAACCTGGGCACCATGTATGACCCCACAATCGGCAAAATAACACTGGACCATTGGGACGAAATGGTGGATAATCTGAACCATATTCAGAAAACAGGTCAATGACACCATGAAACAATCAGACAGACTCTCTTATCGGGTCTTACTTCCTGCCATCTTTTCTCTGGCCTGGCCCACCATGCTGGAGAATGCCCTGGGTACGGCTGTTCAATATGTTGACACAGCCATGGTGGGATCCCTTGGCACCGAAGCCACAGCCGCTGTGGGAGCCACCGCAACCGTCAGCTGGCTCATCGGAAGCTCTGTGTCCGCTCTGGGCATCGGGTTTCTTGCCTTCATATCCCAGGCACTGGGAGCAGGGGAGAAGGAGAAGGCTGCCGGAGCAGCCGGACAGGCGGCCCTTGTGGTACTGCTGCTGGGATCTTTTTTTACTCTGCTTTGTCTGGTCCTGAGCCCCTTTGTACCCATCTGGATGCAGGTGGATACCTCCATCCGGGATCTGACGGCAGTGTACTTTGGCATTCTATATGCACCTATGCTGTTCAGGTGCAGTATGATCATCTTCGGAACGGTGCTTCGCTCTGCAGGAGACACCAGAACCCCTATGAAAACAGGAATTCTGGTAAACCTGATCAATGTAGTGCTGAATTTCCTTCTAATTTATCCTACAAGAACCCTATCTCTGGGAGGAATTACCGTTCCTGTTCCCGGAGCCGGACTGGAGGTAGTGGGAGCGGCCCTGGCCAGCGCGGTTTCCTTTGTTGCCGGAGGCATCCTGATGTTCCGGGCAGTATGGAGACACCCGGTCATTTCTCCCCGGGGATATTCTCTTAAACCGGATAAAGCCATTATGCTCCCTGCCCTGAAGGTGGCCGTTCCCAATATGCTCCAGAGAATGTGCACATCCTTCGGTTATGTGGTCTTCGCTTCCATGATCAACTCCCTGGGAGATACTGCCACTGCGGCCCATACGGTGGCCAATACGGTAGAATCCGCTTTTTATGTGCCGGGATACGGCATGCAGGCGGCCGCTGCCACATTAACGGGCAACTGTATCGGTGCCCGTGACAAGGAGAAACTTCAAAAGCTATCCCGTTTGCTCCTTTGGATCGAGGTATTTCTGATGATCCTCTCCGGCGGGATCCTCTTTATCTTTGCCCCGGGACTTGCAGGCATCTTTTCCTCGGATCCGGAAGTACTTCTGCTTGGTACCACGGTCCTTCGGATGGTAGCGCTGTCGGAGCCCTTCTACGGAGCTTCCATCATCACGGAAGGTATGCTTCAGGGAGCGGGAAAGGTTACCGTTCCATTCATCATAAATGTCATCAGCATGTGGGGCGTGCGCATTCTGGGAACCTTCCTGTGCATTCGCTTCTTCAATGGCACTCTGGTATCTGCCTGGGCCTGCATGATCGGCAATAACA